>CAZXZM010000012.1:0-22075 GCA_964645365.1 uncultured Pseudomonadota bacterium
GACGACGCGGCCGGCCCGCTCATCACGCGCCTCGAGGCCGACGGCATCCTCTCGCGCGGCCGGTTCGGCGCGTGGAAATACGAGGTCGGCAATATGGACCACAGCTTCATGCAGGGCGTCGAGGCCGTCGATCACATACTGACCGGGGCCGAAGAGGTCACGCTCCACCATCCGGAGATCGTCAACAAGCGATGAACGAAACCGTGCCCATCATCGTCACCGGCGGCACACCGGCCTGGGGCAAGTGCAGCTCGCAGGCGCTCCGAATGGCACAGGCCATCCACCGGCTCGGCCATCCCGTCCTCTATATCGAATGCGGCGGCGACCCCGAGCCATTCCAAACGATGCTGCGCGAACACGCCCCAGGCGAGGACCTCGTCGAGGATCCGCAGCGGTCGAGCTTCTTCGTGATGCGCGCAAGTCAGCTCCCCATGATGCCGCTCTCGTTTCCGCACCTGGCCCGGCTGTGGAATTGCGCACGCACGTCCCGGCGGGCCGCTTGCATCATCGACGACAAGGGTTGGGAGGACGTGCTCGTCTTCCATTACGGATGGTACTTCCCCGGGCTGCTCCGCAAGGCGGACGTTAATACCCGCCACATCTATGAATGCCTCGACGATCACACGGCCGCGCCCAACATCGCCGGCAAGCGATGGACGCACGGCTACATTCGCCGCATCGAACAAAAGATCGTACAGGCTGCCTATTAGATCAGTGATCGGTGAAAAGACTTTTTCCATTAGGGCCTCCTTTTTAAGGGTGTATGTGGTGTTTCTTTAAGAAAGTTAGCAGAAAATAGGATAACTATAAAGAATATAAGGATTTTTACGCCGCACAGCGTCGATGCAGAGCGTTATAATGGACGGCGCTCTGGCTCGGATTCTTCTCCCGAGGTCGGCGGGGGCTCAGCAGCCGGCGGACCGACTCGTGCGGTCCCCCCCAGCGCATAATGGGAACGCATATATTCCAAGCGCTCGGCATAATCGGGGGCGGTCTGCCCCGTCGCAGTCGTGGCCATCACCCGCTGCCCCCCGGAAACAACAAACAGACTATAATCCTCCGCAAACCACTCACTCCCCCGTCCCTTTTCGTAACGCTGCGCATACCATTCAATCCCATCACGGTGCTCCACTAAGTGCCCCAATTCATGGGTAAATTTTTGCAGGAGAAAGTCTTCGGTGCTGTTATTCATATGCGATTGCACCGAATCGATCGCGTATAACTCGGTCATGGTCGCACTCGAATTAGGCCGCCCAAAGGCTCCGTGAAAGGTGAGCCGGTCCGGATTGTCGGCATGTCC
Source organism: uncultured Pseudomonadota bacterium (assembly GCA_964645365.1). GTDB lineage: Bacteria > UBA10199 > UBA10199 > 2-02-FULL-50-16 > JAJFLM01 > CAZXZM01. The sequence continues at coordinate 1,301 of CAZXZM010000012.1, forward strand.
CAATCCCCGCTCGGCACCACGCTCAAATGTGAGTATCCGCAGGAGCTGAAGATCGGTGGGGCGACGGGTCCGAACCGTATTGAGGACGCGGTTTAATATCGCTGTCTCCTGAGGAGTCAGTGGCTTGGTTCGATTTAATTGAATATCAATCCCAAATTTTTGTTCGAGGGAGGTCACATAGCTCGGCTGGTGGTATTCGTTGTACCGGATCGGAGCATAACGACTTCTCTGTCCTGTTTCCGCACGAATCTGTGGCCACCAAAGACTCGCCCCCGCATCGGACATCAGCTCCCGTCCCAATGCCTCAATCGAAGAAAAAGATTCGGAGCGAAGGAGCGAAATCATTGCGTTCCGAACCTGAGTGCGATCGACTGGTGTCGTATAGTCTCCCTGAAAAGAAGCAATAAAAGGATCTACCAGTAAATCGGCACCTGTTCGCGTCGCTGTTGGAAGGCGGGATCGGGAGCCGTTGGATTGAGATCTTGAAGATCAATCGGTTGGCCCGGCACAACACCTAGCCCCTGCAAGGCACCCCGATGTGGTTCGGTCTGACTCGCAAAGGAACGGGCCACCCCTTCGCCGCGCCGGGCTTCGAGCTGTTTCAGGAGAGCGCCAAAGGCCTGAGGATCATTCCCCTGCACAGCCGCCTCTAGATTTGCATAGAATTGATCGGCGAGACCGCGGCCGTAGCGCTCTACGAAATCACTCTTTTCGAGCTGTCCATCTTGGTCACGATCCTGCGCCAGGATCTCGATCCGAAAATCGCGCCCCACGCCAAGCGCATCCAACTGGCTTAAATCGATCGTCATGATTCCCTCGGATTATACTATATTTATCGGGAGAGGGCCTAGCTTCAGTTGCCTTAGCTCCGATGGCCAAAGCCGAACCAACGGCGGCGGGCGAGCCCCTGTTCTTTGATCCGTTCCGCCTCCCGCACCACTCGACGGTGTAAGGCTTGGACCTTCCGAGGATCACGGTAGTCATGCGGACCATACTCGTGAGTCACTGGACGACCGACATAGTGCGTCAATTTGACCGGAAAAGGCATCAACCCCAGGCCAAAAAAGAGGGGGAGTGGAATCGAGAGCCCACGCCATTTGTTGTAACCATTAACCAACATCACGTAGGCGTCATCGATCCCAATGCAAATGGCCGGAACGATCGGAACCTGGGCCGCCATCGCAACCTTGATAAAACCGTAACGGTCGTCCCACATCAGTTCGTATTTATGGGTCGAAGAGCGATTGGCCTCCTGCGCTCCTCCCGGACAGACAATCACTGCGTGTCCCCCACGCAAGAGACGAATCGCATTCTTTGGGGTCCCATCGACAATGCCAACGTTGAGCATCAATTCGCGGACCACCGGAAGTTTCCAAGAGACGTGATCGGCAACAGTACGCCCCACGCGACCCGTTTGAGTGAGAAGTCGTTTCACGAACAAGGGAAGATCAATAAAAAAGAAACCGTGATTGAGTGCAAAGAGTGCACCCCCACTCTTGGGGACATTTTTAAGTCCAACCACTTCATAACGAAAATACTTTTCCCAGAAAGTAAGCGTCGCCATAAAAAACCGGGCCAGTCCTGCATCAAACCAACGCAATTGGTCTTCATCGCCCGGCCGGTACGGATCTTTAATTAGGTGTTTTTTAGGCATCCTCTTTTTAACTTCCCATTGCGTGTCTTTGGCAGTTTTTCTCGAAAGATAATCTCTCGCGGTAGTTTATAGCGAGCCAGTCGTTCGGCTGCAAAGGCGAGAATCGATTCCGGCGCTGCCGACGGACCAAGAGCAGGAACGATAAAGGCGACGACGATCCTCTTGCCTGGCTCCACGTCCCGTTCCACCACCGCCGATTCGGCAACCGCTGGGTGCTGGTTCAAGACCCCTTCCACCTCCAGCGGAGAAATGCGATACCCCCCTGCCGTGATGACATCATCCCGTCGACCAACGAAAAAAACGTTTCCTGCCTCATCCTGGGAGACGAGATCGCCGCTCAAAAACCAGTCCCCCTGCCAGGCATTTTCTTCTTCGGCCGAACGCTGGTGGTAGCCCAACATCAGGCCGGGGGCCCGACGGTGGATTGCCAGGATACCGGTCTCGCCGGTTTTGGCGGGCTTCAGATCCTCTCGCAAAATCGCAATCTCGTTTGTCACGAGCGGCCGTCCACACGATCCGACCATCGGTTCTTCGCCATAAGGTTGCGCCAGATAGACACTCTGTTCAGTCATCCCTAACCCTTCATAGATTGTAAGACCAGTCAGTTCACAAAATGTCTGGCGCGTTTCTTCTCCCAAGGCCTCCCCCGCACTCAGACAAACACGGAGCCTTCCCAAGGATTGTTTTGTCTCTTGAAGGTAGTGAACGAGTCGCCGGTAGATCCCCGGCACCGTCATAAAAACGGTCACCTGCTCGCGTTGGATGATTTCAAGCAAGGCTGCTGGTTCCGGCGAACCGGCATAGGTCACGACCCCAATTCCGTGCCGCCAAGGATCGAGAAGTCCACAAGTCAGGGCATAACTCCAATTGAGGGCCGAAGTATTGAAAACTACATCTCCCGACCGTAAGTTTTGCCAGCGCTGCACACGATCATCATGTGCCGGAATGCTGCGATGCGCGTGGATCACCTCCTTCGGAACCCCGGCTGTCCCACTCGTGTAGAGCCAGTAGGCGGGATCGTCTGCAACGGTCGGAGCGGTTTCCCAATTTGAATCTTTCGAATCGCTTAATTCATTAAAGAAGTTTTCTGTGATTGTTGCGACCGCTCCGCTATCGTCGACCAAAAATTCTAGCTCATTTTCGGTGAGTAAAGGAGACGTGGGGATCGGAATCGCCCCCGCCTTAATTCCCCCGATAAAACTAATAGGAAACGCAAATTCATTGGCCAGACGCAGAAGTAACCGATCCCCCGCCTTAATTCCCTTTTGTCGTAGCGCGCTGGCAAAGCAATCGGTCTCTTCGCGCAGCTGTCGGAAGGAAAAAGAGGTCGCGGTCAGTCGATCATCATCTGCAATACAGGTAAGCGCCCTCTTTTCGGCAAGAGGGCCGGCAGCGGGTCGGTCGATACAATCTATCGCGATATTATAGGAGCCCACCGAGTCGTTCCACGAGCTGGAGGCTTAAGGAAAAATTACCTGAAACAAGGGGGCCGATATTGAGACCCAACGGAACCGTGATCTTGCCTTGGACCGTTTGCTCCAGAATCGTCTCGAAAACCCGACAGCAGACGGCAATTGACTGTTCCCCAATCTGTTCTGGATCGGCCAAAAGTTCCTCACTCACCTTGTCCGGCACCTGCACCCCCAACCATTTTACAAATTCAATATGTTTCGGAAGGCGCAAAGGAGCCAGAGAAACAAAGAGCCGATTTGGGCGGAGCCCCTCTTGGTCACAGGCCTCCTGGTATTCGTGAAGCAGTTGGATCATTGAATCGGCTTCGTAAAGAACCTGGGTACTGAAAAATCCGATCCCATTCTTCTGCTTGTAAATCATGCGAGAGTACTCATCGAAACCGGAGTCTTCTTTGCGCCGGGTCGGGATCACAATCCCACCACAGAGAAACTGCTCAGCCTCCGGCAGAGTGGAATTGAGTTCTTCGGTAATGAGCGTTGCCGCTTCGGTCACAGAAGGGCCTGGGTAACGAATCTCCGGCGACTCCCCTCCGACCAAGACCAAGTTACGCACTCCCCAATCACGATGTCCTTCCAATAACCAGGTACGCTGCTCATCAACCGGTTCATGAACCACGACTCGATTGATAACGGTATCGATCCCGCCCGGAAAGGCCTCCTGAAGTTGTCGGCCACAAACCCGCGGCTCCATCTTTCCCTTATAACGATAGGTTCTCTCCCCTTCGCGATGCTGCTCATCCCGTACTTCAGGAATGTTGACCGCCGCAATCGGCAGGTCAGATAGACCCGAAACGAGACGATCCACCCACCCTTGAAGCTTTTCGTCTCCTGTAGAGGCCAACGGGGGGATCATCTCGAAGAGGATGGGAACCCCGCTGGACGCACGGACGCAGTTAGAAAATTGATTAGCGCGTTGTGTCATTGGTGAAGTGCAACTTTAGTAGTCGGGAATTTCCGGCAGATCAAGGCCGGAAATCGAGCAGTAAAACAGAAACCTGGGGTCTAAGCGAGAGCTTCGATTGATTTCAAGGGCTTCACAAACTGAAGCCCTATCATCCCTTGTTCATGATCAAAATGAGCGACTCGGGCGGTGAGAGATCGTACCTTCTCTCCGCCCCCCAGACGAACCGTCACTTTATGATCGGGATGCAAGGTGATGAGATCGGCCAGAATGTGAAGCTTGAGCCTCAAACCACCCCGACTGATATCAACCGCATTGGCCTCCAGTTCGAATTCCTCAGTCCTTCCTTCGTGCAGTAGCGACTCAGAACTCAAGCAGAGACTAACCGGGAACCCTCGAACTCCCCCCAGGGGTTTCCTAACGAATTGCCGTCTTTCCACAGCGGACCCTTTACCCTTAGAGCGTACGTGACTGACTCTAGCCCTTCTTCGGTTTATAACCTATTTGGTTGCTATTTTTTAAGGAAAGATTCGGATTTTTTTGGGGGGTCTGAAAATTTCTCTAAGAATTCGGTAAGTTCGGCCTGGAGGTGGTGCAATGCCTTCCCCCGGTGGCTCAAAGCCCCCTTTTCTGTGGGAGTCGCTTCAGCAAAGGTTTTGCCGAGTTTTGAGGAAATAAAGAGGGGATCATAGCCGAAACCACCCGCCCCTTGTGGAACCAGGCCAATGGCCCCCTCACAGCTCCCCGCCACCACGAGTTCTTCCCCGCTTGGGATCACCACGGCAATGACGCAGCAATAACGCGCCGAACGCTCGGCGACCGAAATCCCTTCGAGTTCGGCCAATAGCTTTTCGTTATTCTCCTGATCGGTCGCACCGGGACCGGCGAAGCGGGCCGAATAGATACCAGGCCTCCCTTCTAGCGCCGCCACCTCAAGGCCAGAATCATCGGCCAGGGCCAGGCATCCACTAACCGTGGCCACGGTTCGCGCCTTCAGGAGGGCATTCTCTTTAAAGGTTTTTCCAGTCTCGGCGATCTCGCCAATCTCGGGAAAATCATCTAGATGACGAAGGGTCAGGTCAAAATCCTGGAGAAAGGTGACAATCTCTCGGAATTTTCCCGGATTACGAGTCGCAACAACGAGGTCCATCTAAGACAAGGGGGCTTCTTGAGAGGGAGGGGTTTCATGGGCCAAATTATCAAACCGGGTGTAGGCCCCATGAAAGGCCAACCTTAGCATCCCGATCGGTCCATTTCGCTGCTTGCCAATATGGATCTCCGCTACTCCCTTGTTAAGTGTCTCTTTGTCATAGAGTTCTTCGCGATAGATAAAGGCAATAACATCGGCATCCTGTTCGATCGCCCCCGATTCACGAAGATCGGCAAGTTGTGGGATGGGGGGACGGCGGTTTTCGACCATCCGGTTGAGCTGAGACAGAGCCAAAACCGGGATGCTCAGCTCTTTGGCCAGCGCCTTGAGTGATTGGCTGATCTCTGAGATCTCGCGCTCCCGACTCTCCGGACGACCGGGACCCTTCATTAGCTGCATATAATCAACAACGATCAAACCGAGCCCATGTTCTCGTTGCAGGCGGCGCGCCTTGGCCCGCATCGCCAAGATATTGAGTGCCGGCGTATCATCGATAAAGAGAGAGGTCTCCGACAGCTTACCCGCCGCCTGGGTTAACCGTTCCCAATCCTCCTTGGAAAGATAGCCCGACCGTAACTTGGAACCATCAACCCGCGCCTCTGTGCAGAGAAGGCGTTGCACCAACTGCTCCTTCGACATTTCCAAAGAAAAAATCGCCACCGGAATCTTGCGAAGCAGTGCCGCATTGAAGGCAATATTCAGTGCGAGCGCCGTCTTTCCCATCGAGGGGCGGCCCGCTATAATCACCAACTCCGACGGTTGCAGGCCAGCGGTCATCCGATCCAAATCGACAAAGCCGGTTGGCACCCCGGTCACCAACTCTTTCCGTTCGTAAAGCTGCTCAATGAGTTTAAAACTATCCCGCACCACATCGGAAATCTTGAAAAAGTGCTGTTTGATCTTGCGTTGGGCAATGTCAAAAATCGCCTTTTCTGCCTGATCGAGGAATTCATCGACCGGCAGGTTGGTCGCATAGCCTTCGGCAATGATCTCCGTCGAGGCAGCGATCAGACGACGCAGCAATGATTTTTCACGGATGATATTAGCGTAGGCGGTTACATTGGCGGCGGTCGCCACGCGATCGACCAAGCTCGAAAGATAAGCGGAACCCCCCACAGCTTCGACCCCTCCCTCTCCTTTGAAATGATCCGTAACGGTCACCAGATCAGCCGGTTCTGTGCGACCGGTCAGATCCAGAATTGCCTGATAGATCCTACGGTGGGCTTCGCGATAAAAATCTTCTGGCGACAGAAATTCAATCACCCGATAAATCGCTTCATTATCGAGTAGCAACGAACCGAGGACCGCCTGTTCCGCCTCGACATTCTGCGGAGGAATCCGTTCCAGAGATTCGGTTGCTTGGGGGGCGCCAGCGAATGCCATCCGCTACTCTTTCACCACTTGCACCTTAAGGGTCGCCACCACATCAGCATACAAATGAATTTCCACCGTGTAGTCTCCCAAGGCCTTAATCGGATCAGTAAATGAAATCATCTTGCGGTCGACATGCAACCCTTCCTTTTCTAAAACATCTGCCACGTCATGCGCATTAACGGAACCGTACAGCTTGTCCCCTTCGTCGGCCTGTTTGGCAATCTTGATCGTCAGCTGAGTAATTCTGTCTGACAATTTCTGGGCGGCTTCTCGTTGTTCCGCCTGTTTCGCCTCCAAGATTTTTCGTTCCGCCTCGAAGCGTTTCTTGTTAGCTTCACTTGCAACATAGGCAAGCCGCTTCGGCAGAAGAAAATTGAGGGCATAGCCATCTTTAACTTTGACGACATCGCCGACATTGCCGAGCGAGGTAATATTTTCACGTAAGATAATTTCCATCAGTGAGGCTCCTTTCTAGCTACTTTATTCAATTTCCGGAAGTCCAACCATATATCGAAGACCCCGAGGGCGATCAAGAAAAGGCTGACGATCTGGAAAAAAAGAAGCAGCAGGCCATAGGCCAACAGCCGCAAGAAGGGGCTGGGGCGTTTTTGCAATAAAAAAGAGAGGATAGCCAGGCCATGGAAGAAATAGACCGCTGCCAACACCAGTAACCCATTGGCCGCCACGACCCGCAGCCATTCTGTCTGAAGTAGGTAGTAGTCGAGGAAATAGACCGCCCCGGTCCCGAGAGCCACCCAAATCCAGGTATCGATCGGTCGCCACCGGCTTAAATTTCCCAAGTGCTTCAAAAGAGCGAAACGAGGGAACCACCACCGAAGCAGAACCAAGTTGGCCCACGCCGTAAAAAGAGTCGCCACCACCAACCCCGCGGGAAGGATTTGCAACAAGTGTATTGCGATCGTTTCTCGTTGCGCCTTCACAAAGAGAAGTTCGGAACTCTTCAATCCGGCTGATCCACCTAGGGCAATAATTTTATCGAGGACAAAAAGAAAATATCCCTTCAACTCTGTTAAGAGTGGGAAATTAAAGGCGACCACCAAAAAAGCGACCAGCAAGGCAATGGACCCCAACGGTAAGCCGACTATCACTGCAAAGGTACGCTCAATGGAAAACGGAACACGATGCGTCCCGTAAAGGCAGAGGGCAATCAACAAATAATAACTAAAATAAAGGGGGCCAAAGAGCTCAATCACGGCCACGGAGAAATAACCCTGCAGGCCAAGCCCCGGCAAAGTGAACCAAGAGAGAAAAGGGGGAGGAGATTCCAGCCAGACCGGAACAAGCTGATGATAGAAAAAGCCAACTCCGGCAAGTGCGATCCCCATCCCAACGATAGCGGGACGCCAACCACGGAGTGCCCCAAGATAAACCCAGGGAAGGGGAGCCCAGAGAACAAACAGGCCACTTCCGTAGAGCAATACGGACAGGCCCACCGCCATCGCTACGCTGCCGATCACGACGAACGTTTATCGTGGACTGAAGTAAAGGGGAGGTAGGCGAGAGTCCGTGCACGCTTAATCGCCTGCGTCAACCGACGTTGGTGATAAGCACAGTTGCCAGTTAAGCGTCGCGGCAAAATCTTGGCGTTCTCCGACAAATAGTTCCCTAACAACCGGGGTTCTTTGTAATCGAGATGAATGTCGTGATCGGCACAGAAACGACAAGCCCGCCTTTTGAAACGAGTTAATTTAGGTGTAGTTGGACGTAGTGACATAATTTTTAAAGAGCGGCTTCGCTCAGTTCCTTTTTACTCAGTTCCTTTTTACGTTGTTGTGGATCAATATTCTTTGCAATACGAACCGAAAGAAAACGAAGTACCTCAGGAGCAATCCGCAGATAACCTTCCAATTCCGCAATCAAATCTCCCTCGCCAAAGAGCCGCAGCAGATGATAGTGGCCTTTTCCTTCCTTATGGATGGGGTAGGCTAACATGCGATCTCCTAGATCTTCATTCGCGACCAACTCTGCCTTGTGTTTTTCAACTGCCTTCTCCATGCGATCCGTCAGTCGTTTCGTTTTCGTGTTATCGACATCAACGCGCAAAATATAAGTTAATTCGTATTCGTTTAATTCTCCATAGTGTGAAATTTTTGTTGGACCTGTGACGCCTCTTCCGTCACCCACATCTGACCCGCCTCGGCCCCGACAGTAATCAATTGCTGGACCGCCTCTTGTTCCCCGGACTCGAACCGTTCCAGCACATGATCAACCGTCTCAGGGGTGGAGGTCGCGGGACGTCCCACCCCACAACGCAATCGATAAAATTCTTTTGAACCAACCTCTTCGATGATTGAAGTGACACCACGGTGCCCTGCTGGACCGACATTAAAATTCAAACGCACCGTCCCCAGTGGAAAATCAATATCGTCATGAATCACCAGAAGTTCTTCTGACGACAACTTGAAATACTGCAGACATTCTTGAACCGATTCTCCGCTTAAGTTCATAAAAGTTTGTGGCTTCAGCAATATCACTTTTTCAGATTCAATCATCACTTCCGTTACTAATCCTTGAAAACGCTTTCGTTTAAAATCGCTCGGGCCCACCGCCGCCAACTGATCCGCGATAGCAAAACCAATGTTATGGCGTGTCCCCTCATACTTTGAGCCCGGATTGCCGAGCCCGACAATCAGCTTCACTCCTACCCTTTGCCTTCTTCTTTCCCGTCCTTGGCTTCCTTGGTTCCTCCAGCTTCCTTAGTTTCTCCGGCAGCGGGGGTCTCGCCAGAAGCCTCAGCTTCGGCCCCCTCAGGTGGGGCTTCCCCTTCAACCGGTGCTGGGGCCTCTTCTTCCTTCGTCGGCGATGCTACAGCGATAATGGTAAAATTAGTTTCAGCGAGAGTTTCAACCCCCTCTGGCAGGGTCAAATCTTGAACATGAATGCTATCCCCGACCTGCAACTGACTGATATCAACGGTAATCGCATCCGGAATCGTCGTTGGAAGGCAGCGCACTTCAAGTTCGCGTCGTACCAGCTCCAAGATTCCACCCTCCTTGACACCGGGAGCGGTCCCTTCTGTATGAATCGGTATAGAAACCGTTACCTTTTCCTGTAAATTGACTTTGTAAAAATCGATGTGGGTGAGCTGGCGGGTCAGGATATCGGCCTGATACTCTTTGAGTAAGACCAAAAAGGGTTCCTTGCTCTTGCTGGCCTTGCTGTCTCCTTGAATCTTGAGATCAATCAAGCCGTGAAAGCCTTCATTCCCGACTAATTTCTCTACAGTGGGGCCATCGACCACCAATTTTAGGTCGTCGATTTTATAGCCATAGAGAACAGCAGGAACCTTACCGCTGCGGCGTAAGCGACGCGACTCCCGACTTCCCGATTTTTCTCTCGTCTCAACTTCTAAACTTACACGTTGCATAATAATGACTCCTTAAAATAGCGCTTAGACAAATAATGAGGAGACCGAATCGCCAGTATGAATTCGCCGAATCGCCTCTCCAAGAATACCCGCGACAGACAGAACCTGAATTTTGGAGCACTGCCCCTGCTTCTCGCCAATCGGAATCGTATCGGACACAATAACGGCATCGAGCGGCGACTGACTGATCCGCTCAATCGCCGGCACGGAAAACACACCGTGGGTTGCAATCGCCAAAATCCGTTTTGCGCCCCGTTCCTTGAGCGCCATTGCCGCATTGGTCAGCGTTCCCGCCGTATCAATAATATCATCGACCAAAATTGCCGTCATGCCATCGACCTCCCCGATAACATTCATCACTTCCGACTCATTGGCCCGTTCCCGCCGTTTATCGATAATCGCCAGGTCGGCCTTCGTTCGTTTGGCGTAGGCACGTGCACGTTCCACCCCCCCGGCATCGGGAGAAACGATGACTAAGTTCCCGTTAATCTTCTGCTGATCGATGTACTCCAAAAAAATCGGAGTCGCGTAAAGATGGTCGAAGGGAATGTCGAAAAAACCTTGAATCTGTCCGGCATGAAGATCGACTGCCAAGACACGATCGGTTCCCGCCGCCGTCAAGAGATCCGCCACAAGTTTGGAGCTAATCGGTGTGCGAGGAGCGACTTTTCGATCCTGGCGCGCATAACCATAGTAAGGAAGGACCGCGGTGATACGACCGCAAGAGGCGCGCTTCAGCGCATCGATTATAATCAACAGTTCCATTAAATTTTCGTTGGAGGGAGCGCAGGTCGGTTGCACAACAAAGACATCACTACCGCGCACATTTTCGGTAATCTCGACAAAGATTTCCCCATCGGCAAAGCGGCGGATTGTCGCCTGCGCCAACGGACAACCCACCTCTTCACTAATCCGTTGCCCTAAGGCGGGGTTCGCCGTTCCTGCAAATAATGTCAGCTCAAATTTAGCCGTCATAACTTTATACTCTCTTTACTCGGGGGCCTGGATTCGAACCAGGATTAACGGCTTCAAAGGCCGCTGTCCTACCATTGGACGACCCCCGAACTTTCATAAGGGTTCCGCCCCGACAATCCACCACGCGGGGTGTTCCGCTTGTAAAACTCTGAGCGCCGCATCGCGCTTTTTTTCTTGGGAGAAGAGACCAAAAACCGTTGATCCGCTCCCGGACATTAGGGCCGCGTCTGCTCCAAGTTCCTGGAGGCGCTGTTTCAGCGCCGCCAACAAGGGGTAACGAGTCAGCGCGACCGATTCAAGATCGTTGGTTAACAGTTTTAAAAGATCAGCCTTCCTCTGGAAGGCGGGGGGGACGCTAACAGCGGGTGGGGATGTTGTCAACAACGGGGCCTCGAGGGCACGATAGATTTCACCGGTTGGAATCACCAGGTCGGGATAGACCAAGAGAAAGAAAACGGAAGGGAGATCCGCGACCGGCTCAAGCTGCTCTCCAATCCCGGTGACCCAAGCGGGACCCTCGACCAGAAAAAAGGGGAGATCGGCCCCCAGCTGGTGGGCTACCTCCGGATAACAGGTGGGAGAGAGCCTTCGTCCGGTGAGCTCGGCTACGGCATGAATGAGAGCCACCGCATCCGAAGAACCACCCCCCAGGCCTGCCCCGACCGGTAAATCCTTATTTAAGAGAATCCGTAGACCCCGCTGATACCCCAATCGCTCGGCCACATAATCAAAAGTCCGCGCCAAGAGGGAGTCCCCATCGGTCGGAATCTCCGGCCGACTACACTCAATTTGTAGCCCGCTCTCCGTTTCCTGAATTTGAAGCCGATCACCGACAGAAATCGGGACCATGAGACTCGCCAGTTCGTGGTAGCCATCGGGACGACGTCCCAGAACCTGCAGGGAAAGATTGAGCTTGGCCGGAGCAAAAACGGTTTCCATGGAACATTTCCTAGCCCTAATCGTACTTGCCTTGCAAGGCAGGAGCTGATTAATAGTCGGCTATGGCTGAGAGTTCATCCGTAATCCCTCTACGAACGACCGAGAAGCGACGCGGGCACCTCGTGGGTCAAGATCGTATCCAGGAGGGAACGGTCAAAAGCTTCGATGGCACGCCGATTACCTACCGCCAACAAGGGGTGGGGGGGACTCCCCTGATCTGTTGTAACGGCCTGGGGGTGGGAAGCTTTTTCTGGGTCTATGTACAAAAATATTTCAACCTGAAGCGACCCGTCGTCACCTGGGATTACCGGGGGCACGGAAAATCGGGCCTACTCGACGACCCGAAAAATTACTCCATCGATGCCCTGGTCAAAGATGGCATTGCTGTTCTGAATGCATTGAAGATTAAAAAGGGGATCTTCATCGGTCATAGCCTAGGGGCACAGGTTATTCTGGAGCTCTACCGGCGCTCCCCGAATCGTGTTGCCGGTCTCATTCCCTGCTTTGGAACCGATGGTCGGCCGATGAATACGTTTTATAATACGAAATTATCCCGTTACCTTTTTCAAGTCTGTTACGAAGTTGGACAGCGGTTTCCGATCCCGAGCAACTTGATCAGTCGTTTACTGCTTCGCAATCCTCTTTCTTTTTACCTGGGGGGGCTGCTCAAGATCATGCACACCGGCATGGTGAATAAAGAGGACATCGATCGTTATATCCATCACGTCCTTAATGTGGATCCGATCTTTTTTACACGGCTACTCAAAAGTGCCCAAGAACATACCGCGGAAGATATCCTTCCCGATGTCAAGATTCCCACGCTGATTATCGCTGGAGAAGAGGATCAGTTTACCCCCCTGTGGATTTCTAAAAAAATGCACCGGTTGATTCCAGAGTCAGAGCTCACGATCATCAAAAAAGGGACGCACGCCGCCCTGGTTGAACAACCAGAACTCATCAACCTACGCATTGAAAAATTTATCCGCGACCGACTTGATTAAAAGACAATCCCCCGCCATCGGCAACACCGACTGTGATCTTGTCCCCTTCCTGAAAGTGACCTTCCAAGACCTGGAGTGCCAGAGGATCTTGTAAATGTTTTTGAATGGCCCGCTTAAGAGGGCGAGCTCCATAGGCGGGATCATAGCCCTCCTTGGCCAAGAAGGCCTTGGCTTTTGCATCCAACTCAATCGTTAGTTTTTTCTCCGCCAAAATTTTCTGGAAACGCCTCAGTTGAATCTCAACAATTTTTTTAATTTCGCTCTCCCTGAGAGTATGAAAAATAATAACATCATCGACCCGGTTCAAAAACTCCGGCCGAAACTGAGCCCGCAACGCTTCCGTCACCCTTTTTTCCAGTTCTACTGGGTCTTTGCCGGCCAACTCACGGATGTGTTCGCTGCCGATATTACTGGTCATAATAAGAATCGCATTACGGAAATCGACTGTTCGCCCCTGGCCATCGGTCATCCGGCCATCATCGAGAACCTGCAGAAGCACATTAAAAACCTCCTGATGCGCTTTTTCGATTTCATCAAAGAGAACGACCGAATAAGGACGACGGCGAACTGCTTCGGTCAATTGACCCCCTTCTTCATAACCGACATAACCGGGAGGGGCCCCGATGAGGCGAGCCACCGAATGTTTTTCCATATATTCCGACATGTCGATACGAACGATCGCGTTTTCATCATCGAATAAAAATTCCGCCAAACTCCGCGCTGTCTCCGTTTTGCCAACTCCAGTCGGACCCATAAAGATAAAGGAGCCAATTGGGCGATTGGGATCGGAAAGCCCCGATCGGGCGCGACGGATAGCATTGGACACCGTATGGATCGTTTCTTCTTGCCCCACCACTCGCTTCTGCAAGCGCTCTTCCATGTGAATCAGCTTTTCTTTTTCCCCCTCCAACATGCGAGAGACTGGAACTCCAGTCCATTTGGCCACTACTTCGGCAATATCTTCTTCTTCCACCTCCTCTTTCAGGATCTTTTTATCCTTTTGCAGTTCCGCCAAGTTCCCGCCTGCAGATTCTAACTGTTTGGCCAGTTCAATCTGTTCGCCATATTTAAGTTCTGCCGCCCGTTCTAAATTTCCTTCCCGTTCGGCTCGTTCGGCCTCCAGCTTGTTCTCTTCAATTTTTTCTTTCAAGCCGCGGATCTTCTTAATCGCTTCCTTTTCATTTTGCCAATGCGCCTTCAGCGGACTCGACTGTTCTTGTAGGTCCGAAATTTCTTTTTCTAATGTTTTGAGGCGACTCTTCGACTCCTTATCGTCTTCTTTTTTAAGGGCCTGCTCTTCAATGCGAAGTTGCGTAATCTTCCGTTCGATCTGATCGATTTCAACCGGCAGACTATCGATTTCAATCCGCAACTTAGAGGCCGCCTCATCGACCAGATCGATTGCCTTATCGGGCAAGAAGCGATCAGCAATGTAGCGATTGGAAAGGGTGGCCGCTGCCACCAAGGCTTCATCCTTGATCTTGACACCGTGATGGATCTCATAGCGCTCGTTCAGTCCGCGCAGGATGGCAATCGTGTCTTGGATGGTCGGTTCACCGACATAAACCGGCTGGAAACGGCGCTCGAGTGCGGCATCTTTTTCGACATGCTTGCGGTATTCTTCGAGGGTCGTCGCTCCCACGCAACGAAGTTCGCCGCGCGCCAACATCGGTTTCAGCATATTGGAGGCATCGACTGCCCCTTCTGCCGCACCCGCTCCAACGAGGGTGTGCATCTCATCGATAAAGAGAACGACCTCTCCCTCCGCTTCACTGATTTCCTTCAACACCGCCTTTAGGCGATCTTCAAACTCACCACGGTACTTGGCCCCCGCAATCAGCGCCCCAATATCGAGGGCGATGAGTCGTTTTCCTTTAAGGCTTTCCGGAATGTCCCCATCGACGATCCGTTGGGCCAAGCCTTCCACAATAGCCGTTTTACCGACCCCCGGTTCCCCAATCAGCACTGGATTGTTCTTGGTACGTCGGGACAAAACCTGCACGACCCGCCGCACCTCCTCATCGCGCCCAATCACCGGATCAAGCTTGCCGCGCCGAGCCTGGTCGGTCAGGTCGCGACCATATTGAGTCAACGCCTGGTACTTTCCTTCTGGATTTTGATCGGTCACGCGATGGGAACCACGAATAGCCACCAGCGCCTTGAGTAAGACGTCACGAGTAACCCCAGCCCCCTGCAAAATTTCGGCTATTCCGTCTTCTTTAGCTTCGGCGAGGGCGAGAAGCAGATGTTCCGTACTGACGAATTGATCTTTGAGTTTATCCGCTTCCTGATGAGCTCTATCAAAAACTCGTTTGAGAACGGAGGAAAGAAAAATCTCACCACCCCCTCCTTGAACCCGTGGAAGCTTTTCGACCAAGGCCTGCACCTGTGGGGTTAGACCCTGAGGATCGGCTCCAATTTTTTGCAATAAGGGAGGGATGACCCCATCCGTTTGACGGAGCAGGGACATGAGGAGGTGGGCCGGCTCCAATTGCTGCTGGCCTTCCTGGCGCGCCAGCTCCTGCGCCACCATTACCGACTCCTGTGCCTTGATGGTAAATTGATCGAGTCGCATCTCTGATTGAAATCTAATAACGAAAGGGGACTCGCGCCAGTCCTCTTAACGAGAAAAGGCCAAAAAGATGGTCATATTTCCTCGGCGTATAAAAAACCGAACAATCTTCCCTTCACGAATCTTTCCGATCACCTTGCCATACTCCGCAGCGTTGCGCACCTTCTGGCCATTCACCGACAAGAGGACGTCACCAGGGCGAACATCGGTCCGTGCCGCAGAACTACCCGGTTCCACGCGAGCGATATAAACGCCCCCCTGCTGTGGCGACAGCCCTAGCTCCCTTTTTTCCTCGGGGGAAATATCACGGACACTCACTCCCAGCCCCTCCCCCCCTTCGGTCGGGAGGGCTCCGCTAACGATCTCGTCCTTGCGCTCGACAATCTTCATGACCAATTCCTTGGTCTTACCATCACGCAATACCTTGACCCTAACCTGCTGACCAATTGGGGTACGCGCCACTGCGGCGGGAAGCTCGTGGGAATCCTCAATCTTGTGGCCATCGTATTCGATAATGACATCTCCCGCTTTGAGTCCCCCCTTTTCAGCGGGGCTTCCCGGAAAGGTAGTGGCAACCAGTGCCCCCCGAAGTTCCGACAACCCAAAGGAGTTGGCCAGCTCTTCCGTCATGTCCTGAATACCGACCCCCAACCAACCGCGCGTTACCTTTCCTTTGGTAATCAGTTGCGGGATGAGGTTTTTGGCGAGATTGATCGGGATCGCAAAACCGATCCCCTGGCCGCTCGCCACAATGGCCGTGTTGATTCCAATGACCCGTCCACTGAGATCAAAAAGAGGTCCACCACTGTTACCAGGATTGATGGAGGCATCGGTCTGGATAAAATCATCGTACGGTCCCGCCCCAATCACTCGCCCTTTAGCAGACACGATTCCAGCGGTGACCGTCGATTCCAATCCAAAGGGATTTCCAAGCGCCACCACCCATTCCCCTACCCGCAAGGCCTCCGAATTCCCCAAAGAGCAATAAGGAAGCCCATTTGTCTTCACCTTCAGGACGGCGATATCAGTCTTGTCATCTTCGCCGATCACCTTCGCCTCTAATTTTTTATCCTTACTGGTCCGAACCGTCACGACGTCCGCCCCTGCAATGACATGGCGGTTGGTCAAGATGTGCCCTTTTTCATTAATCACAAAACCGGAACCCAAACTTTTGCGTTCTCTTTTAGTAGGACCACCATAAAAACGTTCAAAGAAATCTTCAAAGAAGGGGTCCCGTTTTCCTAAAGGACTACGAAAACGAGGGAGCGGCTGCTGTTTGACCTTTTTGGTAGTGCTGATGTTGACAACGCAGGGCTTCACCCGCTCTACCATTCCGGCCAAATCGGGAAGCCCCGGAAGAATCGATACGGGGGCCAGATCGGCAATCGGATCCTGATGGTAGTAATCGACCGCCTCTGTTTCTCGCATCCAACCCAAAAAAATTGGCAGCAATAGAAAAATTAAAAACCGATTACGATTTTTTATTTGCTTCAACATAACGAAGTCGCAGATCCGTCACTAATTGCGACAGCAACGCCTCTTCTTGCGCGTTCCGATTTCCCTGCGTCTTTTCTTGCAGCATGCCTAAGATGTCAATCGTCTGCTTGGCCAGAGGGAGGTTTGGCTGTGGCTTTTGCGTTTCCGGGTGGGGAATCAATCCAAGATGCAGCGATGCCGAGGTCGCTAGTGAAAGAAGGAACTGCGCAAAATCGGCCTCCCCAATCCCGGAAGGTTCCGGAGGGGGTTCCGGAGCGGCCGCCCGTTTTGGTTCCGTGGCCTGCTTTGGCTCCGGAGAAGGCCTTGGCGTCGGTGCCGACACTTCGTCCCCGTCGCGCCCATCACGGCGCCGGTCGATAACCCGAAACCCTCGGCCTGTCTCTTCTTCTTTTTCTGAATCACCCATCTTTTTCAGGGTCTTTCCTTAATCACACCCCAGACCCTTGTCAAGACAAGGGGGCCTAATTCGGGTTGATTTTTTTGTATAACTATTTGAAATCATTTGTATTTTATAGGATTCCGGGGTCTTGACAATGCCGCAGTGCGTGATTATACTGAATTTGATGAATCGAGCCCTTCCAGTCCCCACAACTGGTTCCTTTGAGCGGTATATGGCCGAGATTTCCCGATTTCCGGTCCTCTCCCGGGAGGAGGAGTACGAAATCGCGATTCGCCACTATGAAACGGGGGATCGCGAGGCAGCGCAGCAGCTTGCCATTGCCAACCTCCGCTTTGTCGTCAAGATTGCCCACGAATACAAGAACTACGGGCTTCGCTTAAGTGACCTTGTCCAAGAAGGAAATATCGGTCTTCTGATGGCAATCAAAAAATTCGATCCCCACAGAGGAAACCGGCTGATCTCGTACGCCGTCTGGTGGATCCGCGCCTACATTCAAAATTTTGTCCTCCGTTCCTGGAGTCTGGTCAAGATCGGCACCACACAGGCCCAACGCAAACTCTTCTACAAGTTAAGGGAATCGAAACGGAAGCTGCGTGAGATGATCGGACAGGGAGACTACGGCGATGCCTTAGACCAGTGGGAAACCGGACAGGTGGCGGACAAGCTGGAGTTGCGGCAAGAAGAGGTTACCGAAATGGATGCGCGCCTCTCGGCCCGTGATATCTCGCTCGATACCCCAGTCCATGAAGAGGGAGCGACCACCCGCCTGGAACTCTTGGCCGCCCCAGCCCAGCAAGAAGAGGTGGTGGCTCGGCAAGAGACGACCCAGGCAGTCAGTAGCCGAGTCCAGGCCGCTCTCAAGGATCTGGATTCGCGCGAACAATTCATCGTCACCCACCGCTTGATGGCCGAATCTCCGCTGACACTGCAAGCAATCGGCACCCATTTTGGCGTGTCGCGAGAACGGGCCCGCCAGCTGGAAGCACGCACCCTCAAGAAGCTCAAAAGCAAGCTCGCCTCACTCGAAGAAGCCGCCTAAGTAAACGTTTCTCCTTGAAACCCGAGCCATATTTCTTAAGAATGCCCCCGATGCGTCTACTGACTCTCTTTGCCTGTGCGGCACTCCTTTGGACTGCCGCCTGCTCCAAAGTCCCGATGTTTGGTCAGGAATCAAGCCCCTCGACAGCACTCGCCCGCTGCAATGAGATCATGGAAAAACATTCCAGGAAAGAGGCCGCTCGTTGTTACGAAACATTGCGGGCGCGTTTTCCAGGCACCGGCGCCGGAACCGCAGCAGAGATCGGAGTCGCCGACATTTATTTTAAGGATAAGGAATACCTATTAGCAGCAGAGTCGTATCGTAACTTTGCCAAACTGCACCCCACTCACCATCGTCTTCCTTATGTCTACTACCGTGCCGGGCTTTCTTATTGGAAAGAAAGCCCCAAGGCGGTCGACCGTGATCAGGAATATTTACAACAAGCGATCGATTATTTTTCGGTGGGAATTACCTATTTTCCGGGAAGCGAGTATTACGAAGTAACCAAGGAGGCCTGGAGGCGAACCCGCCTGCAGGTCGCCAAGCGCCATCTCTATATTGCTAACTTCTACTTCAAGACAAAGGAATTCCGCGCCTCACTGCCGCGCTATGCAACCATTGCCGATGACTACAAAGATCTTGGAGTTGATGAAAAGGCACTCTATCAAATGGTTCAGGCCTATCTTCACTTGAAAGAAAAGGAGAAGGCCTTTGAAACAACTGCTCATTTGAAGGGTCGCTACCCGAACAGTTCATACCTTGATAAGCTGGCCAAAGATTTGGGGGTTGATTGACAATGGAACCGTTACTCAAAGAGTTGGCCGCTCGCGGCAAAAAAGCCTTTGAGGCACGTGATTATGCGCGCGCGGAACGTTGCCTCATCGCGGTCCTTCGCGAAGGACGTCAGTATGCTGATCTACTGAATATCTTGGGGTTGATCTATCACCACCAGGGGAAATTTAATAATGCTATCGATGCCTTTCGTGAGGCCTTGGCGGTCAACCCCGATTACTTAGAGGCCTGCCTGAATTTAGCAATTCTTTACAACGACCTAGGTGAATACAAGGAAGCACGTAAACTCTATAAACACCTTGGGAGAAAACCCTCCAAGCAACGGACGACAATCGATCCGATTCTGAAGGGAAAGATGGCCAACTGGCATTCCGAAATCGGCGATACCTATCGCCGCCTAGGTTATTTTAAGGAAGCAATTGAAGAATACGAGAAAGCGCTCGGGCTCGCTCCTGAGTTTGCCGACATCCGAATCCGACTCGGTATTGCCCTCCGGGAGATTGGTCAGTTGATTCGGTCCCGTAAAGAATTCAAAAAAGCACTCGACCAAAAACCCCACCTCATTGATGCCTCCGTTCAAATGGGAGTCACTCTTTATCTCGGGGGAAAAACAAACGAAGCGATTCTGGAGTGGAAGAAAGTCCTGAAAAAAGACCCCACCCATCCCAAGGCCCTGCTCTATCTTTCATTGGAAGGAAATGGGGCGACACCAGTGAAGAAAAAGAAACGCAAAAAATAATCCCTATTTTATAGAAGGTTTGGAAGCTCAGCAAAAACCTGGGAAAGCCGCTTGGAATCTGGTCCTCCCGCTTCCGCCATATCGGCACGGCCCCCTCCTTTTCCGCCAACGAGAGGGGCCAATTTTTTGATAAGGTCGCCCGCTTTGTATTGTTTGGTAAGGTCGTCTGTCACGCGAACGATCAGGCGGGCGGTCCCCTGGTCGTTAGCAGCAATCACCACAATACCAGAGCCAACCTTTGCGAGCATTTCATCGGAAAGTTTGCGAAGCAATTTTTTGTCGGCCACCGTTGGTTGAATGGTCAAAACGCGAACGCCCTTAATCTCTTCGATCTTTTCGGTGGTCGCGCTTTCCCCCGACATCAATTTTGATTTGAGTCCTTCGACTTCCCGCTGCAGCTTTTCAACCTGTGTCAAATAGGTATCGAGTTTTTTTACGACATCGCGCGGGTGGGTGTTCAATTTGCTCGCCACCTGCTGAATCTTTTCTTCAACACTTTTGAGGTAACGCATTCCTTCGGGACCAACTACCGCTTCGATGCGACGAGTCCCGGCCCCGACGGCACTTTGACCCACAATTTTAAAAAATCCGATTTCTCCCGTTGCTGTCACATGAATTCCGCCGCAAAGCTCTGTCGAAAAATCTCCCATCTTTAAGACACGCACTTCATCGCCATACTTATCCCCAAAAAAAGCGAGTGCCCCGACCCCAATCGCTTCCTCGTAGGGCATGGTCGATGTCGTTACCGCTAGGTTGTAGCGAATCTCTTGGTTGACCAAATCTTCGATCGCCTGCAGTTCGGCCGGATTAACCGGCTGAAAATGAGTAAAGTCAAAACGAAGGCGGGTCGGCGTTACAAGCGACCCTGCCTGGCGGACATGG
>CAZXZM010000013.1:0-213 GCA_964645365.1 uncultured Pseudomonadota bacterium
CCGACTCAACAGATCTTCGGTCATCCCGACCAGCTTCATCTTGTCTTTGATCAATTTCAGAAAATCTATCGCGTCGAGTTCGGATTCACCACGGTGCTTACGGATTGCATTGAGGGCTGTTTTTAAGAAATAGGTATTACTGACACCGGGGATTTCGACCGGGTATTGAAAGGCAAGAAAGATTCCTTCGCAAGCGCGTTCTTCGGCTGAAAG
>CAZXZM010000013.1:223-5181 GCA_964645365.1 uncultured Pseudomonadota bacterium
ATCGCTGTAACGAATCGAACCTTGAGTGATTTTATAGCCATCCCGGCCGGCCAAAATATGGGCCAGTGTGCTTTTACCGGAACCATTCGGTCCCATAATGGCATGAACTTCACCAGCCTTGACGGTCAGATTGAGTCCCTTTAAAATTTCTTTGTTTTCTACCTTCACGTGTAAGTTTTTGATTTCAAGCATCAATCTCTCCTGTGTCATTCTGAGCAAAGCGAAGAATCTCTTTGCAGTCAGCAGATCCTTCGTCGCTATCGCTCCTCAGGATGACGGGCCGTGACCGTTATCCCACGCTTCCTTCCATCTTAAGTGCCAATAGGCTTTGGGCTTCGACCGCAAATTCCATTGGCAATTCGTTTAAAACTTCTTTGCAAAAACCATTGACGATCATATTGATTGCATCGTCCTCGGAAATTCCCCGCTGCTTACAATAAAAAATCTGGTCTTCGTTGATCTTCGAGGTAGTTGCCTCATGCTCCATTTGAGCCGTTGGATTTTTCACTTCGATGAAGGGAAAGGTGTGGGCCCCACACTCATCTCCCATCAACAGAGAATCACATTGTGTATAGTTACGTGCGTCTTCGGCCGTTTTTTGAATCTTCACAAGGCCGCGATAAGACTGCTGGCCGTGACCCGCCGCGATTCCCTTGGAAATAATCGTACTCTTGGTGTTCTTGCCAATATGGATCATCTTGGTCCCAGTATCGGCTTGCTGGTAGTGGGTGGTGGTTGCCACCGAATAGAATTCCCCAACCGAGTTGTCACCGATGAGAAGACAGCTGGGATATTTCCAGGTGATGGCCGAACCGGTTTCCACTTGGGTCCAGGAAATCTTGGAATTGCGACCGGCACACTTCCCACGTTTCGTCACAAAGTTGTAGATGCCTCCCTTGCCATTCTTATCGCCAGGATACCAATTCTGAACGGTTGAGTATTTGATCTTGGCATCATCGTGCGCCACCAATTCGACAACTGCCGCATGGAGTTGGTTTTCGTCCCGCATCGGAGCGGTGCACCCCTCAAGATAAGACACGGACGCACCATCGTCCGCGATAATCAGAGTCCGTTCGAACTGACCAGTCGAGGCAGCATTGATCCGAAAATAAGTCGAAAGCTCCATCGGACAACGAACCCCTTTCGGGATATAGGCAAAGGAGCCATCCGTAAAAACCGCGGAGTTCAAGGCTGCAAAAAAGTTGTCTCCGGCCGGAACAACGGAACCAAGATACTTTTGTATTAGTTCCGGGTGCTCCTGCACCGCTTCTGAAAAAGAGCCAAAGATAATCCCTAATTCTGCCAGCTTTTTCTTGTAGGTGGTCGCGACCGAAACGCTGTCAAAGACTGCATCGACGGCCACGCCCGACAGACGCTTCTGCTCCTCAAGGGGAATTCCCAGCTTTTTGTAGGTGTCGAGCAATTCGGGATCGACCTCCTCTAGATTCTTGGGAGGTTTTTTCATCTTCGGTGCCGAATAATAGATGATTTTTTGGTAATCGATTGGCGGATAATGAACATGGGCCCAAGTCGGTTCTTTCATTTTTTGCCAATGACGGAAGGCCTTTAGGCGCCATTCCAAAAGAAATTCTGGATCCTTCTTTTTGTGAGAAATGAAGCGAATGATCTCCTCGTTCAATCCTGGTGGTGCTGAATCGGCTTCGATATCGGTGACAAAACCGTATTTATATTCGCGGTCTTCAATCTGTTCGATCGGATTGATACTCACGAATGATTCTCCTTGGTTGTCTGTCCAGAATCCGCGGCAGGGAGAGCAACTCCCTCTTCCGCCAACCCTTCTGTTTCTTCGCTTGTATTTAAAAGATCGCTCACGGTCGTGCGCGCTAATAGATTCAAGATTTTTTGATTGAGTTCATAAAAAGGATTTTTAATGAGGCAGCCATCCCATTGCGGACAAGTCACCTTGGCTTCGCGAAAACAGTCGGCCACCGCAACGCGACCATCAAAGACTTGGACGATATCGGCCACACTGATATCGGTCGGACGCTTCACTAAAACGTAGCCCCCTTTGGTCCCCTGAATCGATTTGATAAAACCCTTAGTGGAAAGCTTCTGCATTACCTTCCCCAGGACCGCGTAGGGGATGTGGTAGCTTTCAGAGATCTCTCGAACGCTCGTCACCCCTTCCCCAGCCCCCTCTTTGTGGGCCATATGCTCGAGGGCTAAAAGGGCATATTCAGTCTTTCGATTTATTTTCAGCATATTTAAAAAAGTTAATTATTTCAAATAGTTATAAATAGTCCTCCCTGCGACTTCTCCTTAAATAAGACTATATAGGTCCTATATGACTGTCAAGGTCATATATTCAAGTTTTAGGTAGGATGTCAAGGGGTGGAAAGAGGAGGTGTAGCGCCTAATAAAGGCCCAGAAATGAGAGGCCGATGAAGAACGCCACCAGTCCAAAAGGGACACCGAAAAAGGCCCCAAAGACCATTTTGGTATAGGTGCGAACTTTCTGGGAATTTCCCTCTTTGAGCGCTTGGTGGCGGAGGATGACTGGAATCACACAATAGATATTGGCGACGATCGCGATCAGGCCCGCACCAATCTTCGTGAAATAGAGAGGAGAAAAACGGCTCGGATCAATCAATAGAATTCCAGTAATCAGTACAGCCAGAAAAATAGGAATCTCGACAAAGAGGTCGATCGAGTAATGCATGCGGGCAGCGCTAGCGGCAAGCTCTGGGTCGCGATACCCGCGGACCTCGACAACCAACTCCACCAGGACGCATCCAGCCCACATCGCAATAAAAAAGAGGTGAAGAAATTGAAGGGAGGTCATCACGCGAAGAAACCCTAGCAGCCAAGGGCCTCATAGAGCAAGCCCCAACGAACCCCGCGATCACTGATAGTGACTTGATCATAACCAAAGAGGTCCATCGTTTCGCACAACAGGGTAGCCCCAATGGGGATTACATCGGCACGCCCCGGCTCCAGGCCGGGAAGCTGTTTGCGTTCTTCAATCGTCAGGGCAAGCAGCTGAGTCAGGATGGCTTCGATAGTGGATCGCTTCACGATGCTGCCATGGACCTGATCGTGCGAATAGTGTTCTAGCCTTTGATGCATCGCCACCAGCGTGGTGGCCGTTCCAGCTAGCGCAACCAAAGTTTTAGGGGCTTCTCGACTCGAATCATGCGCCGCCAGAAGTTCCGATTGAATTGCCGCTTTAAGTGCCTGGTAATCTTGGTCATTAATAGGGTCGGAATGGATGTAGCACTCGCACAAAACAACCGAACCAATTGGAATGGAAACCGTCTGGAGCGTGTGGTGCGTGTTCCAAATAAATTCCGTCGAGCCACCCCCAATATCGAGCGCCAAGATATCCTCTCCAAAATCATGTGCCGCTGCACTAAAAGAGAGCTCTGCTTCGCGTTCTCCGGAGATGATTTCAATCGCGAGACCGGTCTGCTCTTTAACGGTTCGAATGAAATCGTCTGCATTGCGGGAACGGCGAAAGGCAGCGGTCCCGACGATCCTTATTTTACCGACACCATATTCATGGCAGGTATCGGCATAGAGTTTTAATTGAGTAGAAGTCCGCTCCATGGCAGACGACGCAAACAATTCATTGTTCCCCAGCCCTTCTCCAAGTCGTGTAATATGAGCCTCTTCATGGAGCGGGAGAATCGTCCCGTCTTCTTTATATTCCGCAATGGTCAAGAGGACCGAGTTGGTCCCGATATCGATCGCAGCAATTCTTTGCTTGATGGACATTCAGCGGAAAGAAATAAGAAAAGTCGCTGGCAATAGCAAGTGGGTGCTAGTGGGAGTGGCCGCTGGGTTGGATCGAGATCCAGTCCCAATACCACCGCAGGCCTAACTGAACATTATAGTTGCTTAAGTCTTCGGAAAAAGTTGCATTGAGATCGATTGCCGGGACCACCATTGCCGAAGCCCCACCAAGAAGAACACCGCCACCATAGTACTGTCGGTCCCCCTGCCCAAAACGAAAACCACTTTGGACATAAGGCTCTACCAAACCAAGTCCTAGGTTCACGCGAAAATCCCAATCGGTGATTGTCGAATAATCGACCCCGAGACGAAGATAATTGACGCCCCACACCGGACTGTGGCGATCCGAAAGCGGAATCGTCATTTGAAAAGGGGTCACAGCAAATCCAAATTCTTGCCCTGACATATTCCACAGTGGCTCGATTCCCACTGCAAAACAGATTTTTCCTCGAGGATACTGACAAAGGAGTGGCAACCAATCGACTGTCCAGTCCTCGACCGCTCTCGGCCCACTCACTGTCATTTGTGGAACCCCGGTCGGAATAGTGGGATCGGTGACCGTCATGCCGACGGAACGCTGCCACTGCACCACCCGTTCCGCATGCTGGCGGCGGAGCTCCGGTAGCTCCTGACCCGTGCCACGCAAGAGAGTCCCATCCGGTTCACGAAAATAAAAATAAGGGGTAATCCGTGTCCGGCCATTCGGTTCGATGTCCATCGCCATATAACCGGCAGGAGATGTCGATGAAGCAGGACCAACCGCCGGAATATTGACAAAGAGAGTTCCTCGCTCCTGGCCGTAGGCGAGGGAGTCACGATTGAATTCAGAGACAATCGGTCCGGGGTCGGTTGGCCCAGTCCCAATCACGCGACGGGTAATAATGTGAGCGCCCAGATGATAGCGGTGCCACAGCTCCTCATGAACTGCTTCGTAAAGTTCTTCGCCAGTCATTTCTCCACTGATCGCTCGCTCAAAGACCTGTCCTAAGTCGCGGCGAAAATCTTCTTCTTCGGCAAAATCGCGAAAACTAAAATCGTATTCCCCCCACTTATGGACATGGCCAGAGACAACTGTATCGATCACCGGTGAACCATCTTCATGGCGAAAATAGTAGGCGGCAAGGCGTAAGAGCCAATTCGGTTCTCCACGCAATGCATCGGCCGCGTCGGGAGTCTGATCCGCTGCACTCGTCCCCTGATAAAAA
>CAZXZM010000013.1:5191-22018 GCA_964645365.1 uncultured Pseudomonadota bacterium
GTGCTCGGCCACGACCATGTTCCCTCCCACACCCCGGACGGCGGCTACGGAACGCAAAAAATAGAGGGCAGTCTCTGGCCGCGGCCCCTTACCATTGACGTGCTGATCATTAAAGTAAGTCCCGGCTCCCCGAAACAGGTTCAGGCCAACCGGTTCATGCAGCTCTTCGAAGACCCAACGCTGTTGGTTGAAATGTTCTTCGTTGGTCTTCCATTGAAAAATAAAGAAATTATTCCCCATGTAAGTTAGATCGGCTTCATTGGTCCCGAGCAGCTGGAAATAGGGAGCCATCCCTTCTTCCGTCGAAGCAGCAAAGGGATCTTCAGCAAAGAGGTCACGCATCATTTGTACGATGCAGTCCGTGTGTCCATATTCATCGACGGTACAGCGACGCGTTAGTAAACTTTCCAGGGAACGAATCTTCAGTTCAATCGGATTGGAAGTCTCAAATTGATGGCGGTCGTAGTGGCTCGCATACAGATCACCCATTGCAGAATCATCTGGAAAGCCTTGTTCATGTTCGGAGCGTGCGTAGGGGGCAATGTGGGCATCATGATTGCCTGGTTTCATCGAAAGGGGAGCCTCTAGCTTGGAGAGGATATGAAACAGGCGGCGAACATTGGTCCCACGATAGCCCTGGTCATCTAATGTAGCCGCAACATTAATAAAATCGACCAAGTCACCAGTGATTACCACGCGGTGACATTCGCCGTTGCGGTAACACTCATTAAACTCTTCGACCATTACCTCGACGTTTTCATTGAAGTAACCGTAAAAGCGTTCGATGCGATCTAGGTATTGCTCAACGAGCGCCGGATCAATCGTTTCGTCTGGACCGGCCCGTAGGCTTTCAATCATCACGCGCGCCGTTTCATAATCCCGCTCATTGATATGGATATCGGAGGCAAAAAGAATACGGATTGTTTCCCCCTCGAGTTCCTGAATAACAAAAGAACCGGGGAGGATCCGGTCGTTGGCTTCCGGACCATCAAAATGGAGATCAAATTTGCGGATATCACGCGTTCCCAGAAGGTCATCGCAACGGCAGACCGAAAAGACAACCTGTCGGTATTGTCGCGTTCCTCCAAATAGAACCTGATTCACATTGCGGGGATAAATAAAAGAGGTGTAGTGCTCGACCCGCGTCTCGGCCTGCTCTTCCGTAACCACCCGCACAAAGCCCAAAGAAACATCTTCATCGGTCGGCTGATATCCTTGAAACGTAGACGGCCGAGCGGTGAGGGGATTGTCTCGAAAGTATTCTGCAACTCGCTCGTCCGACCAATCGGTCGGAACTGCAACTCGCATCGTAATTTCGTAGTCACTTTGCCCCGGTCGGAGATTGACTGTCACCGGTGCCTCTGTCGAGGGAAGCAGATAAGGTTCCTGGCGCTGTTGCTCTAGGGCTGCGCGGTCAATTCGCTCTAACTCACTATCGACAACGCTAAGCGACGTTTCAATGCGACTGTAAAGATCAGTCGTTCGCTCTGGATAGGCCGCTTCAATCCGTTTTGCCTCGAGCAACAAGCGTTCTGCAATCCGTAAAAATTTATCATCATTGCGTGCTTGCCAATACCCCCAAGCGGTATGCGCCATCTCCAAAAGATGACGGGAATCAGAAAGCGTTTCCAGAACCCGTCCCGCCTCCAACCATTGTGATTCGTTTTCGGGATCGGTCACGATCGGTAAAACAACATCCTGGTAGACGCGATCTTGAATCTGGCGAGCCGTCGCCTGACGGGTGGCCGTCGTTGAATCATTTTGGCCCTGATCGTCGTAAGGATTATCCTGATAGGCCCAAAAAAGTCGGCGGAAGGTGACCGCCGAACGGTTGGCATCAGTCACCTCTTGCAATTGACCGGGAGTCGTTTCGGGAGAATAGACAAGCGTCCCTGAATCGTCGGCATCGATCCGATCGAGCTCTCCTTGGGCCCGAACGGGAAATTGATCCCACGGCAGATCGACCGTGATCGGACTGCTCAGGCGAGAGTGACGGATCTCCAGGTGATGAACGGGTACGGGTGGCATTGTTTTAGATACACTTCTCCCTTAAGAGTATGATCGGGTTTTTCGCCAAAAAGTTGTGAAAAACCTTTAATTCTGCTGCTTTAGGGACATGGTTAGTTGAAATTTTGCGACCGGCTCATCGCCAGAGAGCTTGGGGCAGGTGGCATCGATGGCTAGGGTCCGATTGACGCGCTCTCCACTCGCCACCGCTTCCGCAACGAGTTGGCGAATCCCCTCCCCCTCCCGACAGACGAAATGGACATCCGCCATCGGCCGCTTCAGGAAATCCGCCCTAAAATCCTTGAACTGGAGGGAAATCTTTTTGCCACTCTGCTTGATTGCCTCCATCGCGAGGAGCCCCCCAGCACAGTCGGCTCCGATTGCCAGGACACCGAAGTACATCGAACCCAAATGATTTTTGGTCCGTCGCCGGAGTGGGATCTTCACGACGACTTCTTGTTCGCTCAGTGAAACAACAGAGGGGCGCACAAAAAAGATCGCCGGGATCTTGAAGAAACTAAAGGCGCGAAGCAATAAGGTTGACTTGAAAGGCATGGAGCTCCTGTCATGCCGAAACGAGTTGATTTTTTCAACCGCTCGTTTCGGCCAAGATTTTTTGGTAGAGCTCTTCATCGATGTTGCGCCCGCTCAAGACAATGACAATCGGTCGGTCCTCTGGAACCTCGAGGGCTCCCGAAAGCAAGGCCGCAACGGGAGCCGCCGCCGCTCCTTCGGCACGCAGTCCTAAATTATTAGGGAGGTAGGCAATCCCCCGCTTGATAACATTCTCCGGAATCGCAACGATATTGCTGACGTGATCCAAGATATTCGGAAAGGGTTTTTTGCCAATACGCAAAAGGGCGATCCCGTCAGCGACAGTATCGATGTGGCGAAACTCATCGGGTTGTACAACATGACCGGCATGAAATGACTCCGAAACATAAGGAATCCGATCTGATTCGACTCCATAGATGCTAACTCCGTCGGATGCCAAGTAAGTGGATATTCCAGAAATCAATCCCCCACCGCCAGTCGGAACGACAACAGAGTATTGTTCGTGTTCCTCCAAGGCCATCTGCAATCCAATCTCAACACCAACCGTCCCCTGCCCCATGGAGACAAGGGGGTGATCGAAGGCAGGAACATAGAGAGTATTCGGGTCATCGGCGGGAATAGAAGCGCGTGCAATATCTTCCGCATGTTCAAAGGTCGCATCGGTATCGTCATGACCAATCAGTCGAACGAGGGCTCCTCGCTCTTCGAGCTGACGAATCTTTAACGGAGAGGCATTGGCCGGAAGATAGATCGTGACGTTCCTGATCCCAAGATTGTAGGCCGCCTGTGTCACCCCTTGGGCATGATTTCCGTGAGAAACGGCAACGACCTTGAGTGCCGTCGGATCCAGACCGTTAGCCACCGCCGCCATTAAAAAGTGAACGAGTAGGTTCGTCGCACCCCGTTGCTTGAAGGAGCCAACATGCTGAGTATCTTCTCGTTTGAGATAGACCGGTTGTCCCAATCGCGTCGATAGGACTGGTGAGTACTCAAGGGGTGTTTGCTCGACATGATGCCACTCGCCATTCGGACCGTGCAACAAGGAACACATCAGTCCCTCGACAAAGGATCCGCGGATAAAACGGTGGGCCTGGACAATTCCCTCGTATCGAATAGTCCCCTCACCGGCGACCAAAGAACTCAATCGTTGCCGCATCGCTTCTAGCTCATGGGTCCGTCCCGTCAGGATCCGACCCAGCGTCGAAGCTTCAGTCGCAATCAGGTCGTCAATCGTCTCCGGATCGGCCGTAATGGTTCCGGATCGAATATCGGCTTGAAGTGCACGGCTCGGGGCGATGCCTTGCAAAAAGGTCGCTATGATTCCGAATTGTTGGGCAACCGTGAGGAGGTTGGTGGCGTACATCTTGACAACAGATCAACTAACTTCAGGAACATCTTCAAAGGCAGCATAGATTCCCTTGCGCGCTTCAGGAACAACGCGCAAAACAGTTCTCAAGACCGCCTCGCGATGAAAAACGGTGGGACGTTCCGCAAGATTTTCAGGTCGAACACGCGTACGACGAAGAGCCAAAGCGAGTCCAAGTGCGGGGCAAATTTCTGTAATCTGAAGAATAATCTCTAATTCACGTCGGGCCCGTTTGGCCTCGTCGGTATCCCCTTGCGCCGCTGGTTTCAGCCGTTTCAGAACAGTTGTTAAAGCTTTCGGCTTTAAGGCGTCATCTGCACCAATCAGATCGTTCCAACGTTCCTCTTTAATTCCCATCCGATGTGCCAGACCTTCAAATTGACTCCGATCGATTTGGGGAGCCACATAATAAGCCGGCGTGTCCCCTTCAGAGATTGCAAAGGGGGCAAACTGCTTTGGATAACGTTTTTTAAGATAACGCCGGCCATGGCTTTCAGCGCCGCGACGCATATCGTTAACAAGGGCCGTGCGAGCTCGTACCAACTCATCGATTTCGTCATCAAAAAGCCCAAAGTCACGGCGGGTCGGGTGAGCCCCCAACAGAAGAGCCAGACCCTCACGCGCTGCTGCCTTGGCAACGGCTCCTGCTTCGTGCTGAATCAGGCGTATATCATCGGGGCGCGGAACCAACCAATACCGACCAAACTCACGCTGTTCCGGGGGAAGCTTGTCGAGTAGGGCGCGCGGGGGACCCATCTTAGCCACTTCTAAAATACCGTGGGCGGCTGCAACGGTCATAGAGGGTCCCACTCCTCCGGCTCGCGCCATCAAGGCCCCTGCACCGATGTAACCAAAAGCAGTAAAGTTATTGACTGGATTTTCGTGGACTTGGTTACCACTCCCATAAAAAGCATCTTCACGGACATTGCGTAACATCGCGGGGGTAATGCCAGGGTCCGGATTGGTCATGGGGCCAAAGAAAGGATTCGGCGCCAGACTCCGTGTGATCTGTTCTGTCCAAGCAAGATCGCCGGTCAACGTCTCTCGAACTCCTAGATTAATGAGCGCATCGGCCCCTTTGGCAAATCCCTCGACCGTCGTTCCCTCTGGAATGCCCTGACGCATCTTTATCTTGAAGGGGTCACCATTGATATCAGTGCGATCTTCATGGAGTACACCGCGACGATCAGTGACTAAAATGTTCTCTGGCCGAACACCATGATTTAGAAGTTCGTCATAGACTCCCATCGCCCCTGCGCCGGCCCCAAAAAGGACAACACGAATATCGGCCATCTTACGATCGGTCAGCTCCGTCCAGGCCAACATCGCCGCCGCGGTAATAACGCCGGTTCCCTGCTTGTCATCCGACCAAACCGCGGCTTCTCCCTGAAGCGCCTCTAAAATTCCAAGAATAATCGGGAGGTCTTTTCCTTGCGCATCTTCGACATTGATGAATCCGTAGTTTCCCCCTAAGGCGAGGACCGTCCTTGCAAAGGTCTCGGCGCGCCAAACACGTTCCTGCTCATCTCGTGCCCAACCTTCGAGACGACTCAACTCGGAACGCTGATCTGGGGTCAGATGGGTTCGAATGCAAATAGGGTCGGTTCGGACGCCGGCCGTGCGAAGAAAGTATTTGGCCTTCCCTTCCATGATAGCGTCGGCCGCTTCGGCACGCAGGGCCCCATCGGACATCCGTGGTGCGGCCCCCAACCCGAGAATCGCGGTCCCCGGTGAAGCGACCAAGGCCCGTTCCCACTTACCGGTCATCGTATGAACGGCTTGGGGATCTTCCCGTACCCGTTCCACCAGAGCAGCCCCAAAAGGGGAGTATTCGAGTGGCCCGGACATATCGATATAGAAATCAGTGCGAAGATTGGTCCCCACCAAACCAACCCGTGTTTCCGCAGAGGCGTAACCCGCTAAAGTATGGAGCGGCATCCCACGACGGATTCCGGCAAAATAATCTGTTTCAGGAAGACGATACCGATCCACCTCAGCGAACGGTTGTGAGGTGGCCGCCAGAGCTGGCGCGGCAATAGCAACAGAAGAAAATGTAGAGGCGAATCCCAACATACCCTAGACCTAGCCCTTCTTCGGATGCCCCCCCAAAAGGTTGCCAAGAAAATTTACTCTAGTTTTTACCCTACAATTCATTAATTGCTTCGAGGAGCAGCGGATCCTGTCACGGCAAAAACCTTCCGTCAGGGGCTACCCCACAGGGAGGCAGCCCGCCGAAAGGCATCGCCGCGCCACCCGCCGCGACTAGGCATCAACGGTGCCGAGAAGGGGAGGCTCCGCCGGATTCTGCCGGTGGAGGGGGCGACGCCAGCCCCTATAGAGCTTGCCAAAAAAATTTAACTCAATCAAAACAGCAGTCTATGTCGCGCGAATGCCACTATTGGCTGATGAAGAGTGAGCCAAACGCCTACTCGATCGATGACCTCGAGAAGGATGGGGTCACCCACTGGGATGGGGTGCGAAACTACCAGGCCCGCAATTTCATGCGAGACGAGATGAAGAGGGGGGATCGCGCCTTCTTCTACCACTCCAATGCCGACCCCTCTGGGGTGGCCGGCGTGATCGAGGTCTGGCGAGAGGCCTATCCCGACTCTACCGCCTGGGACCGCCACTCCAAATACTTCGACCC
Organism: uncultured Pseudomonadota bacterium; assembly: GCA_964645365.1. Classification (GTDB taxonomy): domain Bacteria; phylum UBA10199; class UBA10199; order 2-02-FULL-50-16; family JAJFLM01; genus CAZXZM01. The sequence goes on from CAZXZM010000013.1 coordinate 11,767, forward strand.
TAAATCAACGAAAGAAGAACCTCGCTGGTTCATGGTCGATGTTAAGTTTGTCGAAAAATTCCCCCGACTCATTCCTCTGTCGGAACTGAAACAAGATCCCGCCTTAAGCGGACTGATGGTTCTGCAAAAAGGTTCTCGCCTTTCGATCCAACCGATCAGTGCCGAACACTTTCATCGTATCTGTCAATTGGGACGGTAATGTTTCGGACCGCCTTGGATTCCTTTTGCCTTCTCAGGAAAGAGGTTGGGTTGGTTCAGGCAATTTCGATCGCTTGGGAATTGCAATGCCACCTGAGACGCGGCGAACCATGGCAATCATTGTTCCCCGTTATTGATTCGCGTGAACAGGCGAGTCGAGACCAAGCGGGACCGGCCATTTTGCTCTACACTATTTTGCGTTCTCGCATCGGCAAGGATCGCGCCCTCGAAATAACGAAAACGATCATCCAAATCGGAGCCTTGCATTTCCTTAAAAAAATCGTCCCAACTTTTAACAAAAAAAGTTATCAATCACTTTCCGCCGATGAACAAAAAGGGAAGATGATGGGGTTGGTTGAAAAGTTTCCAAATGTCACGCTCGGTACTGTAGAAACCAGCGATGAACAATTCCGTTTTGAAGTGACTGAATGCGCCTTCGTCAGGTTGGCCCGTGCAACAGGGGCTCCCGAGCTCGCCCCCCTCTTCTGCGCCGCCGATGGCGCCTATTTTCAGCAGTCACTCCCTCAAGTTATCTTCGAGCGACCGACGACACTTGCAGAAAACTCCCAACCATGCCATTTCCAGTTTCGATGGCGTGAATCCACTCCAGAAAGGATGTAAGCAATGAGTTCTCAAGGAATCGACTCTCTCAGTCATGAACAGCGACACTTCCCTCCCCCAAAGACAACCCAGTCTCAAAGTCACTTGAAGGACCTGAAGACTTATCAGAAAATGTACCAGCAATCGCTGCAAGATCCGGAGGGCTTTTGGGAGAAGATCGCCGAAGAGTTTACCTGGTTTAAGAGTTGGGACCGTGTCCTCACCTACGATTGGAAAGGGAAGATCGACATCCGCTGGTTTGAAGGGGGACAAACCAATCTCTGCGTCAATGCCCTGGATCGACACCTGCCGGAGGCCAAAGATCGCCTCGCCTTTCTGTGGATCGGAAACGAACCGAATGAGGAGCGACGGATCACCTACGGCGAACTCTACGAAGAGGTCTGCCGTTTCGCGAATGGTCTCAAAAAAATAGGAATTCAAAAGGGAGACCGTGTCGCATTGTACATGCCAATGATCCCGGAACTAGCAATTGCGTTACTCGCCTGCGCTCGGATCGGGGCGATTCATTCCGTTGTCTTTGGTGGTTTTTCGGCCGAATCTTTAAAGGACCGTATCCTTGATTCGACCTGCAGGGCGGTCATCACGAGTGATGGCGCCTACCGTGGGGCCAAACGGATTCCGATGAAGACAACGACTGACGCGGCCATCCAGCTCTGCAGTGAAGCGGGACACGTCGTCGAGCATTCTATTGTCGTGAAACGAACGGACGAAACAGTTCCGATGCAAGAAGGGCGAGATGTCTGGTGGCACGATCTCATTGAAAACCTCCCAGCCCAATGCGAACCGGAACCGATGGATGCCGAAGACCCCCTCTTTATTCTTTATACCTCTGGTTCGACTGGAAAACCGAAAGGGGTCCTTCATACCACGGGTGGTTATATGGTCTACACCGCCACGACCTTTAAGTACGTGTTCGACTACCATCCCGACGATCTCTATTGGTGTACCGCCGATATCGGCTGGGTGACCGGTCATAGTTATATTGTCTACGGACCGCTCTGCAACCAGGCAAGTTCCGTCATGTTCGAAGGGGTTCCCAATTACCCGGAACCGGATCGCTTCTGGGAAATCGTCGAAAAATACAAAGTGAATATTTTCTACACCGCACCGACCGCCATCCGTGCCCTGATGCGCGAGGGAAATTCCTGGCCCGAAAAACATGATTTAAGTTCAATCAAAATACTCGGAACGGTTGGCGAACCAATCAATCCCGAGGCCTGGATCTGGTATCACGAAACAATTGGCGGCAGCCAGCGTCCGATCGTCGATACCTGGTGGCAGACCGAAACCGGCGGGATCTTGATCACCCCCCTCCCCGGCTGCATGACCTTGAAACCGGGTTCCGCATCGCGCCCCTTCTTTGGAGTGGAGCCAGCAATCTTGAGAGAAGACGGAACGGAATGCGACGTCAACGAAGGAGGCTATCTGGTTTTAAAGCGTCCTTGGCCTGGCGTCATGCGTACCGTCTATGGCCAACATGAACGTTTTAAGGAAACTTACTTTACGCGCTTTCCCGGTACTTACTTCACGGGGGATGGCGCGCGCATCGATGAAGAGGGAGATTATTGGCTGATGGGACGGATCGATGATGTCTTGAATGTCTCGGGACATCGAATCGGCACCGCCGAAGTCGAAAGTGCACTCGTTTCTCACGAAACCGTTGTCGAGGCGGCGGTGGTCGGCTTTCCCCATGAAGTCAAAGGGCAAGGGATCCACGCCTACGTCACCCTGCAAGGGGGGATCGAGACAAGCGAAGACCTGAACAAAAAACTGGTCGCCCATGTCCGGAAAGAAATCGGCCCAACTGCCACCCCCGATCGGATTCAGTTCGCCCCCGCCCTTCCAAAGACCCGCTCTGGCAAGATCATGCGGCGAATTTTGAGAAAGATCGCGGAAGGGGAAATTGAGAGCCTTGGTGACACCTCGACGCTCGCCGACCCTTCCGTCGTCGAACAACTGGTTCAGGGAGCACTCAGGCTATAATTAAGGGCTAACACCTCTTTACGCTGTCCTTCTCCCATCGCCTCATTCACACCAAAGGATTCCATCACGGGAGCCATCCGGTAAAGGTGTCGAATAAGCTCTGTATCGGCGTTTGAAACGGCAGCCCAAATTCCCTTTCTTCTCAACTCGAAGAAAATTTGAGCAACAGCTTGTTGGTGGTCGATGCGAAAAGCCGGCACCCCATATTCGGTAGTCGTTTCTGTTGTGTGGTAAGGAGGATCCATATAGACGAAGGTTCGCGTCGGATCCTCATCGAGATAGCCCATGAATTGATCAAAGTGACCGTTAATCAAAATAGCTCTCTCTAAAACAGCGTGCATCATCTTTAAATTTTCTTCAGAAAAAATAAGACGTCCATCCCCCCCGTATTTCACATTAATATGTCCCCGAGAATTTTGCCTCAGAACAGATCGCCAACAAGCAGCGAGCAGGTAAATATAACGGGCAGCCGCCCAAACCGGATCACTTAAATCGTAATGATCCACTGCCGAATTGTATTCTGCCTTGAGTCGATCATAGAGAGACTGACTGCAAGTTCTATTGCGCTCATCGCCCAAAAGCTTCAAGTGAGCAACGAGCTCTTCTACATTATCCCGGATGGCACGGTAGACAAGAAAGAGCTGTGGATGAAATTCGCTGACGATAATACGGGTTTCAGGGCCTACCCGTCCCGTCCTTACCATATAAGCTAGGACGGAAAGGCTCCCTCCGAAAACATCAACAAATGTTTTGAATCGAACACGCGGGATAAATTTTTCATAAGAAGGCAGCAGAGTACTTTTACTGCCAAGACGATTTGTCACGGCCGCTGGAAAACCACCGGAAAGATCAAGGAACCCCTGAGCTGATTGGAACCGATCATCACGCCACGGATCAGATATGTAATCGAGTGCACCGGAAACAAGTGGCTCTTCTCTCGGCAAAAAAACGCGAGTACTGTCGCGACGAATCCCCAACAATTCCAACTGATGACTTATAGCAAACGGGGTGTCCTGTGACGGAGAAGGAATTTTTTTTGATCTGTTTCGATCACCGGTCGCTTCCGGACGTTTCTCTCCCTCCAAAAAATACCGGTACAACGTCCTCTGTCTGGGGGCCCTCTCTCTTGTGGACGACAAACGTTTCCTGGAAGTGGGAGAACGTGAAAGCAACCACCCTTCTTCTAGAGCGTTCTCAATGTCTTCGACAAGCGGCGTACGACTCTCCCCCCGAAGAAGAACTGTTAAGAGACGCTGAGCCTCTTTAAAATCGCGGCGCGTTCCCTTTCGAAGACGTTCGGCAATATCGGGACGTCCCCCGGGACGCAAAAGGACCTGTATCAATCGGGGTGCCGTTGGGCCTTCAATCCGTATCCCTCGCCTTAAGGGAACAATGTCAGAACCGAGGCCCTCGACAAGCTGAAGGAGGGTCGCCGTCGGCAGCGTGGCACAGAGCGTCATCGAGGGGGCCAAGAGGGATTGCAGCAGCATGGCACCCTCTTCGGACAAAGGCGGGACAAGTTGCGAATTCCAAAGATTTCGCAATGTTATCGCACTGAAGGTTAGCAACTTTTAAAACCGACCCACGACAATATCTATAGGAGCCCCTTTTATGTGTGGATCACTGTGCGGAAATGACTTCCAGCTACGCACCCCCTATTTCAGCCTGAGCCTCTCCGGAACCGGGATGGCCTCCGGTGCCCTCGGCGATTTTGACCTTACCTACCCGGACGCCTCCATCTTTGGGGGGAACCTTGGGGCCGGTTTCGAGACCGCTCTCCAGATGTACTACCCCCGGAACGAAGACCCGGAAAGTGGCGCCTTCTCTGGCCTAGGGGGGAGCATTGGCTACAGCCATATGTGGGAACTCGATGGAAGCGGCCTTAATATCTACAATGGCCAATTCCATGTCTTTCTCTCGGATGCCCAGCTTGCAGTCGCCGTGGGGGTCGCAGTCCTCCACCGAGCCACGGATGAGGGGAGTCAATTCGGCGGGGCCCTCGACCTCGACGTGATCTACCGTTTCCGCTCTCCCATGCTCGATAGAGCAGTCGTCAACCCCTTCGTTGGCGGCGGGGTCTTAATCGGCGGCTTTGGAGGCCAAGGAGAGGGTGGGTTCTTGCTCGCCCCAGTGGTCAAATTAGGCCTAGAATTCGGGTGGTTATAACCCCCTCAAAACCTGACGCACACCACTGCCGCACCGCGTTCGAAAAAATTCAAAAACCTGAACAATTTTAAGGACTTTTTCCCGCAACCTTTAATGAGGGGCCGCGATATATTCTATATGGGAGATGGAGATGCGGGCCGCATTCCGCCATCCGGCGGGAATGCCCCCTGGGAGAATATTTGCCGCGAGTCGGGCGATCAGGACTTTCCGATCGATGCCTCCATCGATCTGCAAGTCACGACCGACCTGCCGAACCACGGCGCCGATTCCGACCACCGTCTCCTTGAAGACTGGTTTACTTCTTATCATATTCCCCTCTTAAGCGACATTTTCGGGCGCGGCGGCGCCGCCTTTGGACTGCGTGGAGGCGACGCGGAGGCCACTGTTCCCCTACGGATGCGGGCCGGGGCCCTCTGCATTGGGGAAGATCTCGTAGAGCTCGATGGGGTTTATTTTGAAGACCTGATCGGTGACGAAGGCCCGCCGTTCCGGATTGAAACGATTTCCCGCGACGATGACGGCCTTCTCCGCATGCGCGGAAACCTCGTCACCGGTATCGGGAGTATTGATGTCATCGATAACTTTGCCAACAAGCTTCGGATCTTTGGCGATTATCCATACGCCTTTCCCTTCGGCTTCGACACCGATGGTGATTTGGTCTTTGATGTCGACGCCCGCGACACGATTGTCGATCCTCTCCCCTACCTCACTGCGCTACGCATGGACGGGATTCCGGCAACAATGGATGTCTCCACTCTCCTCGCCCTGTCGGAAGAACTGGTACGCGTACAGGAAAGTGGCCAACAACCGCCGGCCGATCCTGCCCTAATCGTTAACGTCCCGCAATCGATCCAGGACGATCCTCTTTCAATTATTCCAAGCGGTACGCTCGGTGCCCGTATCACAATCGTTGATCCGGTAAATGGGGGCGAACAACGCCTGCGGATTCCGGAGATACAGGGGAATCCAGCCCTTGAAGTTTTATTTGGAAACGGCACTTCAGAGCTAACGATCGATGGGGAATTTACAAACCAAACCCCTGAAAGTTGGTTGAACGATTACGAACCATCTCGTGTCGAAGCAACGGTCAATGCGCAATTCGACATTATCTCTTTTAAGATTGGGGATCAGGAAATCACCGCCCCGATTCAAGGGGACTGGGAGATCGCCGGCAGTGCGACCGGTATTCTTCCAACCGAAGATCCAAATGAAATTTGGGCCCACATCTCTGCCAATGGTTGGGTCGCACAAACCGGCGACATCGTCGTTCCGGCCATGGAAGGTTTTCCGGAAATCCGGATGACCCGTGGCACTGGCGCCACCCGCCTCGAGAGCAGCCTGTCAATCGCCTTCGATGATGGCGAAGTCACACCGAGCGGCACCATTACCGGAACGCTCGACTGGGACGAAGTGCAGATCGGCGCCGGAGACGATCAAGTCATCATTCCGGGAGTCAATGGTAATTTTGATCTAACCGCTACCGATGCTGGCATTACTGCGGAACTTTCGGGCCAGGTGATGTTGCCACAACAATCATTTCCGTTGCCACTGCCAGTCGCGATTGAACGGGGCTATCTCGATATCGATCACTTCAATCTTTTCTTAGATCCAACGATCGAATTTGATCCTGCAACACAAGCACTATCGGCCTCCGGAACACTCGATAGCATGATTGCCCTCGAGGATGTCGCCCTGAATGTGGATGGAACCGATGCCGAATTAGAAGGCACCCTCAGCGTAGACGGAGCGTTCGTCATCGATCAGAACCTGATCAATGCGAGCGTCCACACCGATCTTCACCTGGAGGGTTCCGGAGCGGACATCAGCGCCAACGCCAACTTGGGAGTCGATCTTTCGGTCAACGACTATGGTTATTGTGATCCCGATGGTAGCTATGTCACCTGGCGACACCTCGACATTGAAAACATCACGGGAGGAATTGGCGTCAACGCCGACGGGATCTCGATCCATGCGGCAGACGGCACCCTTTCCGATGGCCCGGTCGCTGAACTGAATGGCCGCGTGATTCGCGGCGGGGTCCATGTCGTCGCCGATTTTGAAGGGATGGCGCCAGGACTGATCACCGATGCGACGATCAATACTCAACTGACCGGACTCCAGGTAGTTACCCCACAAGGAACCGCTACTGTCAGTGGACAACTGGTGGGACAGATCCAACTCGTCAATATTTCAACCGATCCGTCACAACCAGACCTGCGCCCGGTGGTCGGCAGCCTCCGTTTTGAATTACGGGATGGCACAATCACCATGACGCAAGACGGAGAAACGTCGACGCTCCTCGATAATGGAACGCTCGTACTGCAAGATAACCCGTCGGGTGAAATGTCCCTGACCGCCCACGCCCGTCACCCAATCGGAAGTCTGATGGATCGATTCGGCGCCTCAGAGCTGCGTGAAACTCTTGGCATTCCCTCGGTCGTGCAAAGTCAGTTAGACGTTCCCGAAATTCTACTCGCACCCAGTGAATCGATTCAAGCATTCACCTCCTGCACCGACACCGTCCATCTATCCGGTGTCCCGCCGGTCTGTTCGACCGGCAACCAAATCTCTTTTTATAACGTTGATGAACTCGATGAAGTGAACATCCCTTCGATCGTCTTGGCGATGCCCCCACTCTTTCGTGCAAACGGCAGTGCCCGCATCGCCGACATCCAAAGTGGTAACCCCACGACCGAATTCCGCGGCCATCTCCCTTTTGGTCACCGCACGCTCGGTCCTGTGGAAACCCATGGCGGACGTGTCTTGGTCCGGAAGCGAGCGGATGAAGAAATTATTCGTGTTTCGGTTATTCCACCGACCCGGATCGAGGTCCCCTCTTTCACTCAAGAACGGGACGGCATCACCTATGAATACCAAGTGGAGTTGAATAACAGCGGAACGATCCATGCCTCAATCAATCCGAACACGCAGCGGGTCCGTGTCCGCAGTAGTCGAAGCCATCCGCCGACAATGACCGGAACAGTGACGATTACGGCCCGTGACGGCGACGGTACTGTCTTGGGTTCTGGCGAACTCGAAATCGAAACCGGTTTTGAATTGACCGGATCGGCCAACCGAAACAGCGCTCACTTCACCTTAAGTGTGCCAGAGACTGGAATCGTTGCCCGCACCACTGCCCCGATTACCGCCGGCGATCTGGCGATTGCCGAAGGAGCGACGATCAACCTACCCATCCGCAATTTTGAGGCGGGTTTTGATGTTGATATGCGAACCGGATCGGTCACCGCACACTTTAACGTACCGGAGATCGGAACTGGAGATGACGCCCCTGAAATTATTATTCCGGGGGTTGATATCGCCGGAATGGGAGACACTGGTCATCTCGAAGATATTCGCGTTGATCTCGCTGCCAGTGCACCGGAGCAAATTTGGGAAGTGACTTATGCCAATGACCAGGTCACCGTCCGCACCCGCCCAGGGACCGATGGAGAAGCAGTTCCGTTACAATTTAATGCACGGATCACCGAAGGAACGGGAGCGCTCACCATCAATGTTGCCTCGACCACACTTGCGAACGTCAGTGCCCTGATTCCGATCTTGCAAGGAGAAGACGGACCGGAACCGGGGACAATGGAATTTACCATCACCAGCTTTGAATTGAATTCCGAAGTGGACGGAGAGGTGGTCCGTCCGCTCCCAGTCAATCTCAATGACTTAAATACCCTGCTGAATATTCCGGGGGTCACCGCAACTTTTAATCCGGCCACACGTGAAATTCGCGTGCGCGTCACTCCGCCACAACCGACTCTCCCGACACCACCGGCAACGTACGAAGACTTCTTTAGCTGGACGGAAAGTCAGTGGCGTACCTATGCCGATACATTGGGGGCTTCCGATAACCCCCACCTGTTCCGACAAAGTGCGCGGGGGGCGCAACTCCCAGGAGCCATCACTGAGTTTGGGATGCCGACCGGCCAAGGAGACATTGTCATCAATCTGACCGAACCGCTCGATGAAACTTTTTCTCTCAATGACCCGGAACTGGTTGGCCGACTGACTGGTATTGTAGAACGCCTGGGGGATCGTCGCCGCATCTTCCCGAATCCGCCACCACGCCAAGGAGAAGGAGATTCGGTCATCTTTTCGGAAGCGCAAAGCCGTGTGATGCGAAGTGAAGCCCCTTACGGCACTCTCTTCTTCCCCCAATTTTTGAACGCGGAGGGACAGGTACAAAGTGATCCAGATATGGCTAATATTCTTTCTGATTCCTTGGGAATCCCGCGCGTGTCTACCGGTGGCCCCAGCGCCGATGGCTTTGTTCTCAATCAACGTATTGAGCTGGACGAGGTGCTGGATATTTTGATGGCCGACGAAGCGAGCGCCATTCCAGCCAATATATCTCGCAGCACGCTGGAAAGCCTGATCCGTTCCTATTTTGATACATCCATTTCCGATGGAACCATGAATCGCGACGGTTCGCGTGCCTTGATCACGATCGGAAACATTCGCTCCAAGTTGGGAGAGATCCTAGCCAGCAATGAAGAAGGGGTCCGCAATATCCAAGCCCATCACTTTGTCGACTCGGCCTACTTTGATGGCGAAGGAACCTTCATGCAGTATACCTCCTTCCTTTCCGCCGCACCGGAACAGATCGGAACGGTTTTAGAAAATCTCTCGGATGCCGATGATTGGGATCCGTGGCTCCGTAGCGGCAATGGCCTTTCTGGAAATTTTTTAGGAGACTACGACTACACCGTTACTTCCGAGACACATACAAGTGGGAATGTTCGCGTCTATCATATTCATCTCACGCCAGACGGAAATGATTCGAATGACAGTCTCGATGCCTACACGCGAACGGTTCGCTTAGTTCCGCTCAATAATGGCGGTACGTTGATGGTCTGGGAAGAGCATATCGATCTGGCCGGTAATGATCAGGATATCCGGGCTCCGCGCCGCATCCTCCCCGACCGACCGGTCATCGACATCAATACAGCGAGTAGTCAGTTGTTGCAGGCCATCAGTCCGACCCAAGTCAATCTCACGGCGCAATACGCCAATCGGTTTGCACGCGCCTCACACAGCATCAATGCCCTGGCACTGGAGCAACCGCGTCGCCAAGTAACGCCGCGCGTAGAGGCCATTGATTACAATTCAAACAATGGCATTACTCAAACAGTTCGTATCGTCGATTTCCTTAGCTTGGTTACCGAAGGGGAAGGAGAAGAGGCGGTCACTTCTCTGGAACTCAGTGCCGACGTCAGCAACGATATCATTCGCCCCTTCTTTACTGATCGTCTCGGTATTGCCGCGACTACAGCCA
>CAZXZM010000014.1:0-7065 GCA_964645365.1 uncultured Pseudomonadota bacterium
TCGGTTCCGATATCGGGCTCTTCCCAGAGGGAATCATCCGGGAGAGGATAGGCGGTCAGGGTGAGACCTTCTGCGGTACACCGGGCGGTGTCGACCGGTTTCATCCGCTGTTCTCTTTCCAGCGCCTTCACGTAATAAGAGTTCTCTTCTGCGATATCCCTAACCTTCGTTCCGTCGGGAATGCTAAACTCAGGGACCCAGCGGATGCGACTATTTCCGTCGCACTTACCACAGTCGGCATCCCTACCCGTATCCATATCAATACACTTGCCGGGGATTCCATGCAGTTCGCCCCGCCCGACGTATTTAAGATAATACTTTGTTCCTTTGGGGTGTGAGTATTCAACCTGAAGAGAGTCTTCAAACTCTACGAAGGCATCCGTGATTGGATCTATCAGCAGCAGGAGACGACTCCAATGGTTCGGACCGGCATCCCAGTTATAGAGGATCTCTATTTTTTCATAGGCCTGCCAGACGCAAGTACCATCCTCTTGGTGAAAACCTCTTTCGCAGGCCAGTTGATCTAAATCATCTAGTTTAATGAGTTCCCAGGTGCCGATAGGATCATCCTTATCGCCATAGCGAGTTGTGGCCTCTTGTCCCTGATACTCCAGCGTCATTGTCTCCGCATTAAAGTTGTATCCAATATAGTGGGTTCCTTCCTCAAGTTCTTCCGGGGGAACTTGTTCGGCGAGCCAAGCGAAGGACTCTTCCCAATTACCTTCCTGGTGGCTTTGCGGAAAATAAGGATCCTCTTCATCGATTCGCTCGGGATCGAGACAACTGTAAAAGCAGGCCAGATCGGTGGGCAGATCTGGATCATTCGGATGAACCGTTTTGTGGCGGTGAAGAATAACCTCTGTACCGTTATCCGGGGCAACGAATTCATTAGTTTCTGGGTCTCGTAAAGGAACCTGTCCATCGCCACCGAGGGCATTGGACCAGAAATGGAAAGACCAGTCCTCTTCATTGAGGACCAGTTCTTCACGGTCGGTATCATTCCAGATCCAATTGTGTTCTTCCGTCCAGCCCGTTTTATATAATTTTTGATCGTGACGATCCCATTCAACGCGGTACTGGACGCACAGATCGTCTCCTTTATTGGGACAATGATGATAGGAGAGGGGAATACCGGCGATTGTCTCGAGGGCAATCTTCTTTCGGGTCCGTTTGCTCAGGCGTCCGTCGGCGACAAAGGCCTCGTAGGTTTCATCGATGGGGCCGAGCCCGACAATATGGATGGCTTTGCTAATGACAGCGGATTTAATCTGACGGCGGCTGATCAACTCCTCTTCAATGCGCGGATTGCCAACGCTGCCCACACACGAAATCTCTCCGTGGGTCTTAAGAATGACCTGGATCAGATCGGGACACTTGAAGACTACTTTGATTTTTCCGTCAATGAACAGTCTCACGAATTTGATGAGTGCGAAACGCTACAACCATTCATCGATGCTGGTAAGGCTGTGTTTAACGCCGAATATGATGAGACTTATGTCGATGACGCCGCCGCAAGAAATCAAATTTGCCAGGCTTCGGCAGCCGGGAACTTGAGCACCCTGATCCTGCCCGTTGAGCTCGATGATTCATTCCGGCTCACTTGCGATTGAACGATTCCGCTTTGTTTCAATCTCGGGGGCTTGGATTTGCCAATCCTCCCTTGTCGGTCGGATTGACCGCTTCGTAAGGATGCGATTGCCTATTTCGGAAATCGCACATCGTAGGTTTTCACCTTCGGCGAAAGGCTCGTCGAACCAATCGCCTGTGGCGATAGGGTTCTCGCCACTGCCACAAAACAAAAAAATGCGCCGTACCCAGAAGGGCACGACGCATTTTTGGCTCGGGGGCTTGGATTCGAACCAAGATTGGTGGAGTCAGAGTCCACAGTCCTGCCGTTAGACGACCCCCGAATGTGAAAATTAACTTAACGCGCTTCAGGCTGCTTGTCCATACGGGTGCCCATTCTAAATATAGAGATAGCGTTTCCGGCCGAAGTGCCGCTGGAAGCAGGCGAGGATATGTTCCCGTTTTTCAACTGGCCAGGTTTCAACGTCCATGAGGGCACGGCTGAAGTGGACTGCAAAATTCCGTTCTTGGCGCCAATTGGGGGCATAGGTACGGATCGTTAGAAAGAGACTTCGAAACAACAACTCAAAAGGCGAATAGCGAAAGGCCCCCGTTCCGTCGAGGGCGGAGCTGCCGTAGACGGGGCCATCCAGCATCGTTTCGCGTGCATGGGAAAGTAGGGGAGAATCGGCCGTCAGGACCGAACGGGCCGTCTCTTCCAGGATTAGGAGGTCGTCAGGGATCTCCGGGTGGGTGCGGGCCAGGTGGCTGAGCATCAAGGTGTGGATCAGGTCGTGCAGCAGGATGCCGTAAGGGTGATTGGCCTTATTGCCGTGCACTTTTGTTTTTGGGGGACAGGTATCAAGGCAAAGGGGGCGCCGGTGTTCTGTTACGAGGCTGCGCATTTCATCGAGGGAACTCATCTCCAAAGTCGGGACAAGGGTGTAGGCTGATTCTCCATACCAACAGCCTAAGGCCCCGAGCAATAAGGGAGGTGGAATCAAAAACCAGGACTCGATATGCTGTTCGTCAGTGGAGCCAACCCGTCCGGGAAAATCAATAAAGGGGCCCAGAAGACGTCCGGCACGGTAGGCCAGCTCATGGTAGGCTCTAAAATAATTTTTAAAATCTACCGATTCATCGAGGCTCATCCGGAAACGAGTGACCGGCAACCGGCCAATCGGGATCTCCTCGATTTCTCCATCTTGTCCCACTTGTCGTACTGTCGAATGTTTGTAAGTGAAGCGGGTTAACCAATGATCCATCGGCAGGGGTTGGGGGAGCCACTCGCTTAAAAGGCGACGGTCAGAAACCGTGTGGGTTTTATCGAGGCTGGCGGCGTAGTCTTCCTGCAGGCAGGTGACGAGCTGACAAATTCCTTCGGTGAGGGACATGTCGCCACGAACCACGTAGTCGACCATTTGCGAACAACGTTCCTGTTCGCTTCCCGCTAGGACCGAGTGGGTGCTCTCGATATTGGCCTGCAAGGCGCCGAGCCAGGCGATTGTCTCCCCGGTTCCACCGATAAATAGAGGTGCGAATCCAAGCCCCATAAGGACCTTGTCGGTGATCCCCACAATTTGTTGCCCCTAAGTTAACGCACTGCATTAAAGGACGACTCGACGCGTAACAACTAATCGATTTCCTCGCCGATACAGGGCTCAAGAGGGTTGGAGCTGGGTCTAGGAGAGGAGAGAGCCCTGATGTCTGTACTGGGTACTGCTGCAACCACCGTTCCTTTTATGCTTCCAGCGACCGTGATGGATACGGCGGAGGTGGCCTATTCCTTTTTGACCTACAATGCTCACCTCTTTGGCCGGACCGGGATGGTCGAAGGGGAGGAAACGGGGCTTGTCTATTTGGATGAGTACCGTGCCGACCAGATCATTGCTCGATTACGCGACGTGCAGCCGGACGTTATCGGTCTGACCGAGGTCTGGGATGAGGCGCTGGCCAAGCGGATCGTCGCCGGTCTCGAAGACATTTATCCTTATCAGGTTGGGGCCCCTTATGGGGGTGGGATCCAGGATATTCTGACCAGCCTGGAACTCCGTTGGCCGCGAACGGCTCGTCTGCTTCGTCCACGCGTGAAGGGAATGGTGCGACACTTTGCCCAGTCGCATTATGGTGTTCCCGAAAGCCGTTTTTTAAGTGGGGCCTTGGGGCTTATTTCAGAAGACCGTCGTTTTTGGGCACTCAAGGAAGGGTTTGGACTGCCACCTGCCTGGGGGGCCGGTTTGCTCTTACTCAGTAAGCACCCGATTACCGATCATCACTTTTATCCCCATCCGGTTACGACCGGTTTGGAACGCTTTACGCAAAAAGGGGTGCTTCGCGCGACCGTTTCTCTTGATCGAGAAAAGGAAGCCAATGTCTTTCTCACTCATGCCCAAGAAGGGGAGTATGCCGAGGCAGTAGACGCGCGCCGACAACAGGTCTTGCAGTTAGAGGATTTAGTGGAGGCATCGGAATATCCCTCCGTGGTGATGGGAGACTTGAATGTCCAGGCGGAACAAATCGATTTGAAAACGGGGCTCTGGACGATGACGGCGCAATACGAATGGATGATGGAACGGTTTGCACGCCTCTCCCTTTTAGATGGTTTCCGCCATTTATACGGGGAGGTTCCCGAACGCCCCGGCTATACCTATGATCACGAAAATGAATTGGCGGAAAAATTTGGTGTCGCGGGCGCTGATCAAGGGCAAAGTCGAATCGATTATATCTTTCTAGCGGGCTTGCGGGCGCTCACCTCTCAAGTCTTACGCAATCCCTTTATTGCGGATCAGGATGATTCCCCCTTGTCAGATCATTTTCCGTTGCTCGCCCAGGTGGCCTTTCCCTCTCCCGGTGCTTGAAAATTTTGCCCGCTCCACATAGAGTCTCTCGTTCATGGCCAAGACCCTTTTTGACAAAATCTGGGAAGCACACGAAGTGGTCCAGCTCGAGGATGACACATCGATTCTTTATATCGATTGTCACCTGATCCATGAGGTGACCAGCCCGCAGGCCTTTGAGGGGCTGCGGCTGTCCGGGCGCACTGTGCGACACCCGGAGCTCACCTATGCGACGATGGATCACAATGTGCCGACCGATCCCTCTCGTGAAATCAAGGATCCAATTGCCAAGGCGCAGATCAAGACGTTGGAAAAAAATTGCACCGAGTTTGGAGTGACCCTCTACGGATTGGAGGATGAGCGCCAAGGGATTGTCCATGTCATTGGACCGGAACTAGGACTGACGCTTCCCGGCAAAACGATTGTCTGTGGCGATAGCCACACCTCGACGCACGGGGCCTTTGGGGCACTCGCCTTTGGAATCGGGACAAGTGAAGTCGAACATGTTCTTGCGACGCAATGTCTCCATCAAAAAAAACCGAAGACCTTTAAGGCGGAATTTGCCGGGACCCTTTCGGATCGCGTGACCAGTAAAGATTTGATTTTGAGGTTGATCGCCGAGATCGGGACTGCCGGAGGGACCGGTCATGTTTTGGAATATACCGGAGAAGCGATCCGCAATCTTTCGATGGAGGCACGCATGACTCTGTGCAACATGAGCATTGAAGCGGGGGCGCGGGCGGGATTGATTGCTCCGGACGAAACGACCGTTGCCTACATAGCGGAAGGGAATCGTCCCTTTGCCCCGCACGGAAAAGATTTTGAATCGGCTAGCACCTACTGGAAGAGTCTGGCGAGTGATGCCGGTGCCCACTACGATAACGAGATTACTATCGATGTTTCCGATTTGCCTCCTCAGGTGACGTGGGGGACCAACCCCGCCATGACTATCGGAGTGACCGATTCCGTTCCGGAACCGAGCGCCGTCAAACACTTGAATCAAGAAGATGCGGCGCGGGCGCTCGACTATATGGGACTACGGTCCGGGACCCCGATGACCGACATCCCGATCGATGTGGTTTTTATTGGCAGTTGCACCAATGCACGGATTGAGGATCTGCGTGCCGCGGCCGAGATTTTTCAGGGACAAAAGGTTGAGAGCAGTGTTCAAGTTCTGGTGGTGCCCGGTTCCAAGCAGGTCAAAAAACAAGCGGAGGACGAAGGTTTGCACGACATTTTTCTGACCGCAGGGGCAGAGTGGCGCGAGTCGGGTTGTAGTATGTGTTTGGCAATGAATGACGATGTTTTGCGGCCGGGGCAACGTTGCGCTTCCACTTCGAATCGAAACTTTGAAGGACGGCAAGGCAAGGGGGGGCGCACCCACCTGGTTTCACCGCAGATGGCCGCAGCGGCTGCGATCGAAGGGCACTTTGTCGATATTCGGGAGTGGGATTTGTAATGGAACCCTTTACGAAACATCGCGGGATTGTTGCTTTACTCGATCGGGGAAATATTGACACCGATCAAATCATCCCGAAGCAATTTTTAAAGTCGATCAAAAAGACCGGCTACGGCGAACAGCTCTTTTATGACTGGCGCTACCTGGAGAATGCTTCTCCGAATCCGGAGTTTGAATTGAATCAGGAACGGTTCAGGGGAGCCAGTGTTTTGGTGGCTGGGAATAATTTCGGTTGCGGTTCCAGTCGGGAACATGCGGTCTGGGCCGTCTGTCAGTACGGTTTTCGTGTTGTCATTGCACCGCGGATCGATGCCGATGGAAAATCAATCCCCGCCTTTGCCGATATCTTTCGCAATAACAGTATTAAGAATGGTTTACTTCCGATTGAGCTCAGTGTCGAACAAGTCGCTGTTATCAAAGAAGCTCTCCAGTATGAGGAGCGGCTCGAAGTAACTATTGATCTTTCGAGTCAGACGATCACCCTCCATGAACCGGGGCGTGAGGTCGATGGGGAAGAGCGCTCTTTCCGTTTCGAGATCGATAAGGCCTCTAAAACGCGCCTCACTCAAGGGCTGGACGATATTGAGCTTACCCTGGCGCACGAAGCAGAGATCGCTTCGTTCGAAGTTCAACACAATCCCCAGTTGTATCGTTAGTTAAGGTAAGACTTCGAAGATCTTTTCTTTTTGCTCTGGGCTCAAACATTCCTTGTCGAGACGGGTCCCGAATTTTGACACTGCTTTATAGGAACCGATAAAGCGCAGACATTTACGGCAGAGCTTCAGGTGTTTTTGATATCTTTGTTGCTGGGCTGGGTTCAAATTTCCTTCGCTGTAATTATAAGAAAGATCGGCGACCTTTTTGCAGGAATATTGTCCCATGCAGAACATCATCAAGTTTTTGAAGGTTTCCTTAATCGCCATAGCGCTCTCCAATTTTCTGGCGCAACAGAAGTCGGGCGCGGTGGGCGCGGTTTTTGACCGCCGCCTTGGTCAGCTTTAAAGTATCGCAAATCTCTTGTTCCGAAAGTTGCTCCACATCTTTGAGTAAATAAGTGGTGCGCAATGGTTCCGGCAACTCGGAGACGCATTCCATAAAGAAATCGTGAAATTCTTTGTCGGCGACTATTTTTTCAGGGCTTTGGGCCCATTCCGGGAGTGGCTGTGCGATTTTATCTTCTCCATAACGAGGAAGCAGCTCTTC
>CAZXZM010000014.1:7075-21969 GCA_964645365.1 uncultured Pseudomonadota bacterium
GCTCTTCGATCGGACTATCGAGCTGGGGAAGTTTTCGGCGTTGCACCTGCAAGGCTTCATTGACAGTAATTCGGTAGAGCCAAGTCTTGATGGAGGAGCGCCCTTCAAATCGGTCGATCGATTGAATCATTTTGACGAAGGCCTCCTGGACCGCCTCTTGGGCCTTTTCCGGGTCGCGTAAGATCCGGTAGGCCACGTTATA
The DNA here is from genome assembly GCA_964645365.1 of uncultured Pseudomonadota bacterium. Classification (GTDB taxonomy): domain Bacteria; phylum UBA10199; class UBA10199; order 2-02-FULL-50-16; family JAJFLM01; genus CAZXZM01. The sequence continues at coordinate 7,278 of CAZXZM010000014.1, forward strand.
AAGGGAGTTTCCCAGCTCTTCGACCAGTTGGCGGTAGGCAGTGGGGTCCTTGGCTCGCAGGGCCGCAATTTTGTCGTCCATTTCACTCATCGGTTAGATGCTTATGGCCCAGAGAAGGTCTTACAGTAAAGTCTGATTTAGAAGTCGAGACGGCCGTGCAGGTAGAAGCCAATGCCGTAGCCGATTGCTGCCGCGACCCCCCCGAATAGCAGAAAAGAGAGCCCTAGACGCCACCAACGGCGTGGACTGTAGATGCTGCTAGCCGCCCCGAGCCCAAAAAGAGAGAGGAGCGTGACAGCGAAAGAAAGAGGGAGGGCGATTTCCAGCGACCAGAAAAAATAGGCACAAAAAGGGACCAGTCCTCCGATGATATAGGAAAAGAACATAACGACGGCGTTTTCGCCGGGGGATTCCATCGCTTCGCTCCCGATTCCAAACTCTCGGAACATCATCTCTTCCAGTAAAACCTCCTCATTGCTCATGATGCGCTTGATGACGATGTCTCGTTCGGCGGGGGGGAACCCCATTTGGCCGTACCACTCTTCGAGTTCCCGTCGTTCCCCCTCCGGGTCGGTCCGGATTTCGTGGAGTTCGTATTGGATCTTTGCCTTGATCGATTCCATCCGTGAGCGGGAGGCAAGGAAGGTGCCGATTGCCATAGAAATCGATTCAACGCAAATGACGACAATGCCAGTGAGATAGATAATGTTCTGACTGCGGGCCCCGATCGCAATTCCGGTGAGTGCCCCCAGCGTCGAAATCATCCCATCTTCGAGTCCAAAAATTAGATCACGGAGGTAGCGATTGACGGTGATCTTTAACTTTTTCGTCATGAAGAATTCTTATCGTGACATGGTTTTTTCATCAACCCAAGATAAATAGAAGCGGAAATTCCAGCCGATGCAAAGACCATACACATGACCATAATCTGGTAACGAACGGCGGTTAGCGGATCAACGCCTGCCAAGATCTGGCCGGTCATCATGCCGGGAAGGGCGACGAGGCCGACGGCGAGAAAGGAATTTGTTAAAGGAAGAAGGGCTGTTTGGAGGGCGGTCCCTCGTGCTGCTTGATAGCTTTCTCCTCGTTGGTATTCCGATTGAAAGCGCTCCGCCGCAAGACTCAAACCATTCATCGAATTGGCAAAGATCATGCCTGCGATTGGAATGAGGTAGCGCGGTTCATACCAAGGAGAAAGATCGATGACGCCACCAATAATCACCAGCAGTGTCAGAATTCCTCCGACACCGATGGCCAGGAAGGCCCGTGGGTAAGCGGCACGGCGTTGGCGCCCAAGGGGGCGCAGGGCAATCCAGCTGGCCGCAACCCACATGAAGAGAAGGAATAAGACAATCACCGCTGGATTTTTCTGTTCGAAAATAAAGGTAAGGACAAAGCCGATCGCGATCAGCTGTCCGATCATCCGGAGTGTGGCGTAAAAGACCGACCGCGCGGACAGGGACCAGCGCCAGAAAATAACCGCGACAATAATGGTGAGACCTATTGATAAGGTGAGTCCGAATAGGGAGATATGATAGACAGAAGGCATTAAGCCTGGTTTTTCTGGATATGAATGCGAGTGATACGCGTTCCCGAGACATCGGTGACAATAACATCATAATCGCCGACCGCAATGCGATCTCCCTTATGAGGCGCGCGCCCCAAACTATTAAAGACAAGACCACTGAGCGTGTCTCCGCGGTGGGCCTCAAGGTTCCAGCCGGTCTGTTTGTTGAAATCGGCGACACGCACTCGCCCCCAGGCTTCGTAATTACCATTGGGGAGTTCGTGGATACTTAAGAGCTCCTCGCTGTCAAATTCGTCACGGATTTCACCGACAATCTCTTCTAAGATATCTTCTTGCGTGACTAGTCCTTCCGTGATTGCAAATTCGTCTTTCACGATTGCCATATGAATGAAGCTTCGTTGCATGTCAGCGAGTAACTGCAGGATCGGTTTACGCTCAGGAACGCGCAAGACCGGTTTCAAGATGGAGCGGATATCATCCTTGCCCTGTCGGACCAGTTGCATCAGATCTTTCAGGTGAATGAGTCCCAACATTTTGTCCAAGGAGTCTTCGTAGATCGGAACACGGGTATAGCGCTCTTCCAGTAATTCATCCAAAAGTTTATTGGCTTTTGTTTCGACTGGAAAAGAGATGATTTCAGTGCGGGGGATCATAATATCAGAAACGGTCAGCTCTGCCGCACTCGCTGCACTGGAGATAATCGGGAGCGGGCTTCCCTTTTGAGTCGTTTCGGGGGCGGAGCGGGCCATCGCGATTATTTCATCGACTCGATGAAACTCTTCGTCTTCTCCTCCCCGAGCAATCTTGCGGATCAGTGGGTCCATGAGCTTGTCGAACAGAAAATGGAGAGGGCGGAGGAGTTGGTGAAAAATATAGAGAGGAAGCCCAACGATATAGGAAACGGTCTTGGGGTTGCGGACGGCGACCGCCTTCGGCAGGATTTCGGCAAAGATCAATACGGTAACCGTCATCGCAATCGATGCAACCAGAACACCGTTTTTGTCTCCTAAGTAGTGGACCGCCAGTGCTGCCGCACAGGCGGTTCCCACAATATTCACCAGGTTATTTCCCAGCAGGATGGTGACCAAGAGACGGGCGGTCTGTTTGAGCAAATCCCGAACGGCGATAGCGGCTGGCCCCCGTGCCGTCTGGATATCCTTTTCTACCCTTTCTCGGCGAAGCCGCATCAAGGCGGTTTCGCTACCGGAGAAAAAGGCGGACAGAACAAGACAGATGAAGATGATGATCAGGTAAATCAGAGGGTCCATTAGCACCGTGTCTACCCATTACACCGCATCTTGGAGCTGATATCCAGGAATTTCGCATTTGAAGTCGGTGCGTTCTGGAGATCCCCTCAGATCGCCTCCTCCCACTCCTCATCGTATTCTTCGTCTTCAGAACCGGTGTCATTGGCGACATATTCTTCCTCTGATTCACCATCGTTATAGTAGTCTTCGTCGACCAGGCTAACCCGAGCGATACACTTCGCTCTGCGGGTGGTCTTTTCGGACTGCTGGACGGTAAAGACGCGAGTCCGGTTTTCCGGCTGGAAGGTGACCTCCACGATGGCGGTTACTTCGGCAGTCACCTCAACGGTCCCATCGCCGACTTCATTACAGATGAAACGGGGACGGGTGCTGGATTCTTCGCCCCTTGCATTCAGAAAGTCATCACGTGTTAATTCCTTTGGGGTGACAATATCTAATGCACCGCTGACATCGAATTTGATCTTGTTCACGTTAACGCTGCGCACTTTGTAGGTGATGCTCATGTTTTGGTACGAAGTGCGGGTTTCAAAACCGAGATAACGGATGGTGACATCTCGTTTAAAGGCGCTTCCCACGTAATGGGTCCCCAAAGAGGACATGTAGACGTAGTAGCTATTACCAGCCGAACCGACGAGTGACGTGAAGTGAGGGACTTCGGCGGTAGCCTCTAGCTCCCCTGTTTCCGGGTTGGAAACTACTTCCGTGTTGTCGACTGCCTCAATGGAACCATCGGCGCTGACCAGAAAGAGGATCATGTCGGGAACGACCTCTTCGGGATCGAGCGGATTGCCCAGTTCGTCGAACAGGTCGAGGTCTTCCATATCGATGGTCAGCGTTGCGGTGGCTGGCTCATCGAAGGCGAGTCCATCTGGCAGAAATTCATACCCGACCCCTGAATCGACATTGAGTGGGCTGATCGAAATCTCCGTGTCATCGGCGAGTGCTAAGGCGGGGATATCGAGTATCAAGTTTTCGTCGGCGCTTTCCAGAACGCCGCCATTATCGGCTACGATTAGATCACTGACGGCGTCATCACCGACTGCAATCCCCGCAAAAGGGTCGCGTGCCAGGCTGACATCCTGATCGCAAAAAACGAGACCTGAGTAAGTTCCGTTGACCCCTTCATAGACGCTATCGGTTGGGCCCGTGCCCTCAAAGGCGACGACGCCGACATGGGTGGTGGGCCCTAAGTCAAAAATCCCTTCCTCCATATAGGCACTATGGTGGCCGGGACTCGCCTTGTAGGCCTCGTAGTGATCGCGCGCGGTGCCATTCGTCCACCAGGCGGTGATCTCCGAACAACGTGCGCTATCACTGCTGCTGTAATGGCGGACCCTTTCTTCAGTACGACGCTCATTGATATCGACGTGGCCGATGTGACTGTAGCGAACCATGTCGGTTCCATACCAACGCATGATGGCATCCAGACCTTCTTTGCGGATCAGTTCCGGCAGGTCCGTTCGTTGTTGATCAAGGCGAGCAGGGTGTCTTCCAAGGCGGCCAGTTGTGCCTGGGTCGCCCCCTCGTTCGTTGCCAGGTCGGTATTGGCGTCGTTGTTTCCTCCAGAACTATTGCCACCCCCTCCCGGGGCGAGTCCGCAAGCGGTTAAGAGTTTTAGGCTGACTAGAGCCAGCACGACGATAGAGCCCTTTTGAAAGAATTTCATGACTTCTCCTTTTTGTTAAAATTATGCCCGTTAATGCACACGAGCCTTCTCTAAAGCAGGATCCGTGCCAAACATGGTCCGTTCTTAGCAATTTCTATAAGTGTTCTAAATTATTATAGATTTTAGATTTAACAGAGGGAGTGAGCTTCTCTAAATAATCAAATACGAATAAAGTGTCTCTATTTGATCATATACAGGGGCTGTAGAAATTAATTCTATATACTGAATCAGTATATATTAAAAATTTTCATGAGTCCCCAGAGGGCGGGGGCGGAAAGGAGGGGCATGACGAGGTTGTCGTCCAGTTTTTGCAGAGAGGATTCGGCCAAGGCTCCCACCAGACCCCCTAGAAGAGAGAAGAGAATGAGGGGCGCGAGTGGCAGAGTACTTTTAAAGAGGACGCCGGCGCAAAGCGCGGCCAGTAGGGCGCAGGTCGCAAAGCAGGCCAGAAAACCTTCCGCACTGACATGGGAGGATATCTTGTGACGCCCCCAGTAGATACCGACCAGGCCAGCCACAGTGTCTCCGACTGCGATGAATAGGAGCGTGAGCATGGCCACTTCAATCGGAAAAATTAAATAAACGATAGCCATGGAGAGGATATAAAGTACCGCGGCATTGACGCGGGTCTTTTCTGATTCACGCATCATGGGACCGAAGACGTGCCAGACCCAATTGTTGATCTTTGGATTCAGGTGGCGGGCGAGCTCCAATGTGAACGCAAGGGCCATAAACGGACCGGCCAGGGTCCAGACTTGCGCTGACGACCAGCCCGAATAAACAAACAGGTACAAAAACGACAGCCCCAAAAAAGTATGGGTAATCTTGCGTTCCCATTGGATATTTTCACGGCTTCCTAAGATCTTTTCCCCCTTCAGGAATTTTTGGATCAGGGCATGTTCTTCGAGGGCACGAACTTGCTCTGCGGTTCGATAAACCCGGTCCTGCAGGTTCTTGAGTGAAAAATCAGTGCTTTTGAACTTGGCCAGAGAGTCCTTGAGTTCCCGCTCCAATGATTCCAGTTGCTGCGCCACCTCTTTGATAAAGGCGCGACGCTTCAGTTCTTTCGGAAGATCGTGAAGGGCAGTTCGGTACCGTTGAATGATATCGGGCCCTTCCTCCCAGGAGCTCTGTATTTGCTTCTTGAGGTTCGAATAGGCCTCGGTGGTGCCGCCGGCCAGGAGAGTGAGATCTGCCTGGAGCTGTTCGAGCAGGTCCTGCAGGGAGAGGCTGACCTGCGGAAAGTCAGCGGTACATAGTGATGCCTGAGTCATGGGGTTCTCCTATCAAGTGCTCCTGAAGAAGCAAACCAAATAATGTGCTGCCCCAACCCTATCGGCTTGACCGCATTGTTTGTTGCCAATTTAAGGCTAGATCGCTAGAAACGGCGAGAGTAAGGCCTGCTCCCATCGTCTAGTGGCCTAGGACGTCGCCCTCTCACGGCGAAAACCGGGGTTCGAGTCCCCGTGGGAGCACCAAACAGAAATGAATGATTCATGAAGTCATTGCTCGGTTTTATCTGTACCGTCCTGTTGCTTGCGGTCCTCGTTCTTATTAACGGGGCCCAGACTCTCAGTCTGGCTATCAAGCCGTTTGCCCCCGAGACTTTTCGACGATTCAATCGCTGGGTGGCCGGCGCTTGGTGGGGGTGGTGTGCTCTGGGGGCCGAGAAGGGGCATGGTGTTGAGATAGTGCTGACCGGAGATACGCTTCCTGTCGGCGAAAACAGTATTATCGTTCTCAATCACCAAGGAATGACTGATATTCCCGCTCTTTTTTCTATCGCCAAGGCGAAAGAAAGGCTCGGTGACCTCAAATGGTTTGTGAAGGATGCCTTAAAATATGTTCCCGGTATGGGCTGGGGGATGCTTTTCTTGGATTGCCTCTTTATCAAGAGAGATTGGCTGAGTGACCAGAAACATATCCATGCGGTTTTTGAAAAAATACTAAAACATTCAGTTCCGTTATGGTTGGTTAGCTTCGTTGAAGGGACTCGTCTGACTCCAGCGAAACTCTTGCAGAGTCAGGAGTATGCACGACAACAGAGACTTCCCGCTCCACGCCATGTACTGATTCCGCGAACGAAGGGATTTGTAGCTTCGGTTCAATCGCTACGAGGGCATGTCGATGCCGTTTATGATCTAACGATTGGCTACGTCAACGGAGCTCCCAGCTTGTCGGACTGGATTCATGGGAAAGTGAGCTCAGTCCATCTCAACATTCGCCGTTTTCCCATTGATAGCCTGCCCAGAGAGGGTCAGGCCCTCTCACAATGGTTGCTCCAGCTCTTTCAGGAAAAAGACGAGCTCCTAGATACCTTCTATCAGGAGGGCGTTTTTTCAGTACCCGCCTGACGAAAGTTCTCCTCTTGACTCTAATCTTGGATCATGGGAGCCTGAACCCTACATATCAATCGCGGCCGCAAGGGCACTTTGAAGCTTTTGCGGCTTTTCTTTTAGAGAAGGGGAATAGTTATGGGTACCAAGTTATATGTCGGAAATCTTTCTTTTGATTCTTCTGATCAGGAGCTAGAAGCGGCTTTTGCAGAGCAGGGAGAGGTTGTTTCGGCTCGCATTATCACAGATAAATTTACCGGTCGGTCACGTGGCTTTGGATTTGTAGAAATGGCAGACGATGGACAGGCAAAGCAGGCTGTCGAAAAACTGCATGGAACAAATTTAGGAGGCCGTGAAATTGTTGTCAACGAAGCTCGTCCCCAGGAAAAACGTAGTGGCGGCGGTGGCGGCGGCGGCGGTGGTGGATACCGTGGCGGTGGCGGCGGCGGCGGCGGCGGATCTCGCGGCGGCGGATACCGTGGTGGCGGCGGCGGCGGCGGCGGCGGATCTCGCGGTGGCTATTAACCATCCATAACAGAAGGTTTCACTCATGATTAAAGAAGGTAGCAAGGTGAGCGTTCACTATACCCTGACTGTTGAAGATGCAGTTGTTGATTCTTCCAATGGGCAGGATCCCCTCTCTTACACTCAAGGGGCCGGAGAGATCATCCCCGGCTTGGAAGCAGCATTAGCGGGCTTGAAGGAGGGGGATAAAAAAGATGTGACCATTCCTCCCGAAAAAGGCTACGGGTCCCACAGCCCGGAAGCCATTAAAAAGGTTCCCCGTGAATCCTTTCAAGATGCCGACAAGCTGGAGGTGGGTTCTGTTGTCAACGGCCAGGTGCAGGGGCAGAACTTCCGTGCCTCCGTGATCGCCCTGGAAACGGATAGCGTGACATTGGATCTCAATCATCCGCTTGCCGGGAAGACATTGAACTTTCAAGTTGAGATAGTTACCGTCGCGTCGTAGCGATACCTCCCTCCGCGTTCTTATTCTTGTCGGGGTTTATAAAATCGGTATAATGGGTGGGGAGTGAGTAAGGTTCTCGTCTTCCAACATGTTGCCTACGAAATCCTAGGAACCCTCAACCCCCTTTTAAAGCAGCACGGATTTAGGATCCGTTATGTCAATTTTGATCGGACCCCCGAAGAGCAACCGACGATCGATGGCTACGACGGACTTGTGATTTTAGGCGGCCCGATGAATACCGATCAGTCCGATCGCTTTCCACATCTCGATTGTGAAGTGCGTGTTATCCGAGAAGCCATTGAGCAGGATATTCCGGTGCTTGGGATCTGTCTCGGGGCGCAACTGGTGGCGAAGGCGCTTGGGGCAAGGATCGATCGCAATCCGGAATGGGAGATTGGGTGGTATGATATTCTTCCAACAGAAGAGGGGAGAAAGGATCCACTGCTGAGAAACTTCAGTGACACCGAAAAAATCTTTATGTGGCATGGGGATACCTTTGAAATTCCAAAAGGGGCGGTTCATTTGGCGACCTCTCAGACCTGCGTTAATCAAGCCTTTCGTTATGGTGACAGAACTTATGGTTTTCAATTCCATATGGAAGTGGATGAACCGATGGTCGGAAGATGGTTGGCCGCTCCCGACCGTCAGCGAGAACTACGGTGCTTAAAGGGGAGGGTGGGGGCCGAAGAGGTAAGGGGAGCGACAAGGGCCCATATCGATTCCTTGACGTCACTCAGTGCCCAGACCTTTACTGCCTTTATCGATCTTTTCGGGAACAAGAAGAAGTTCCGGGCCCTTCCCTCTCGATAAGAAAATCTAATCAAAACCCATTGAAATCATTATAGATTCTTTGAGCAACTTTTTGGTGTCGCTCGCCGAAGAGGGTTTAGAGAGGGAGATCGTGTTTACCGCCGCAACCGCTTCAAATATCTTGTTCGCCGCCACAGCCCCCACGTTGGCCTTAGGGGAGGTGGCGACCACCGTCTATGCGGGGGATCCGCAATTCGAATATCTCGGTCCCCGGACCCTATTTGATAATGGGGTTCTCGATTACTTTATTCCGTCATCGAACCGGAATGTCGTTTCGATGGCGACCGCCCCTCTCTTTGTCGATACACTTCTTGGGCATTTGAGTCAGGAACGGCCCGCCAACCGTTACGCCCTTCATGTGCTTGGGGATGTTCCGGACACCCCGGCCCGCCAGGAGATGAGCTACTTTGAGTCGGTTGTCGGACGGCAGGAGGTTGTCGTTGAAGGTTACGATCGCGGGAACCATAGTAGTTCAAACGCTTTCGGAGTCATTAATCTCTTGAGTCGAGGTTTTGATTGGATCATGCGCCATGTTTTTAGGCGCAAAGAATCTTTTTTAAAGAGAGAGCTCGAACATGCTGCCGGGGGTGCGGAAAATGTTCTAACCCCTCGGAGGACCATCGAAGGGATGTACCGGATGCTTCATCGGGATCGAGTCGGGGCCACCAGCCTGGACGATCTCAATGTCAGGGTGCGAAGTGGTGATTCTGATGGCTATGTTTTAGAAAATCCCCATATGTCGGTTCCTTTCGACGTCGATCATCAACGCCATACATTTGATGCGTTTTGGAAGCCGGCCGCTTCTGAAGAAGGAGAGCCGCGTTATTGGGAGGCGCTCGTTAATTATGATGTTGCCGATCTCAGTTCCAGCAAGCGGGGCAAACGTGCCCACCCTTTTTATATTCAAGCAGCGGAGCAGGCCCGTTTTGAACTGGCCGATGGCAGTGATGTCCCTGTCTATTCCATCAGCCTCGATACACTGGATCATGACAATCTAATTTCCGTTATTCCAAGCGTTTCGGAATTCCAGATTCGCCTGATTGAAAATTTTATCGACGAAAAGATGCGCGAAAATCCCAATGCTCGCTTTAAGTTGAGCTCTCACTTTCCAGTGACCGGCTTTACCGGTCTGATGTCGATTTGGAACTGGCGTCATCGTGGGGCCCTGAAGCAGCTCTTGGCGCGAGAAGAGGTAGTGCTCTACACCAGCGCCCACACCCATGATCGCAAAGTCCACGACCTGAATGACAAGCTGAATCTAAAGAGGGAAGCACCGTTGATGGAGGTGACCGTTCCTTCGCTGGTTGACTACATTCCAGTTCAGCGGGCCGGAACTGCGGAGCATGAGGATGCTCGCGCCTTGACCGTCGAACAGATGTGGGTCGAGCAGGCAGGGGGGGCTGGGGCACAGTTAAAGATTGCCCTGCAGTATCACGGATTGGATCAAGAGGATTTGGGAATGAGTGTGACCCCGGAAGTGATCGCGGCCCTGGATCTCTACAAGCGGACGCATGGTTATTCGCGGGCTCGCGAGACGATCAAGGATCTACGGAACAAATACATCAAAATGTCCTTTCGCAACTGGTGGCATCGCTTGACCGGTGATGCCGTTGCCGTACTAAATCCAAGAAATTCAAAAAGACTCAAAGAATATTGGGGGGAAAAATCACTTCTTCAGAATATCTCCAATCATCTGACAGTTGTTTCTGTCGCGCAGATGTTCAACGAAGCGGAGCATCTCGTGCCTCTCCTGCGCTCACTCCTCTGGTTTACCGCTCGCGATCATGAGGCGGCGGCTGGCGATGCTGCGGCCCAGGCCCAGATAGCTAGCGTGATGGAGGCGGTTGGAGGGATTACTAATGAGCTGAAAGCGCTCTACCCAAAACGCCAGCAGGAATTTGACGAAGCCTTTGCACGGGGAGTGCGGTCCTCGGAGCTGCGTACTTTCAACGATCTCTTTGTCGAGACCGGCGTCGACCAGTTAGCCGAAGTTCTTTTGGATCTGCCGATGAATTCTCAGGCCCGTTCCTTTGCCGTTTTGGCGGGACTGGAATCTTCGCGCGAAGAATTTGAGTTTCATCGTGGTAAGCCGACCGAAGTGCCCAATCAGGTTCCAACAATTGCCATCAGGCTCAATCCGGGTGGTTCGACAGCGGTTGGCTAATAAGGCACGTCTTGCGCCGGTTATTCCCGGTTGACACCCCCCAATCGCTAAACATAGACTGGTTTTATCGGTTATGTTGACCTTTACCGACGCAGCTAAAGAGAAAGTTCGCTTCTACATGAAGGAAAAGGACCCTTCCGAATGGGGGATCCGGATCGTTGTCAAGGCGCGCAATGATTATGCTTTTTCCCTCGTTGAGCTCAAAAATGCCACCCCGACCGATGAGATTCTAACAGTCGATGATTTCAAGGTAGTGGTCGATGATATCTCAGCCAAGCAGCTCGAAGGAGCGACCGTCGATTTCATCGAGGATGAAACGACGCAAGGTTTTGCGGTTCAGCGTCCCGAGGCCCCCGAGCCAGACACCGGGGGGTTGGACATGAACGACCCGACTACGAAAAAGGTCTACGAAATCCTCCAGAATGAGATCAATCCTGGCATTGCCTCTCATGGGGGGATGGCCCGCCTGGTCGGCATCAAGGACAAGGTGGTCTATCTCGAGTTTGGTGGTGGCTGCCACGGCTGCGGGATGGTCGATGTGACCCTCAAGCAGGGGATCGAGACTCGCATTAAAGAATTGGTACCGGAAATTGAACAGGTGGCCGACGCGACCGATCATTCGACTGGTACTGATCCTTACTTTCAAGCTTCCTAATTAACTTACGATTCCAGGGCACGGATACGTTCCAGTGTGGTGGGATGCGAGTAATGATAAAAACTGTACCAAGGATGCGGGGTCAAATTCGCCAGGTTTTCTTTGCTGAGTTTGACGAGTGACGAGACCATCTTTTCCGGTTGGCCGGTTACTTCTTTGGAGAAAAGATCCGCTTCATATTCATATTTTCGTGAAAGCCAATTTCCAAAGGGAGTGAGCCAAAAGCTGAAGTGGCTGGCAAAGAGAGAAAAAAGAACGAATGCTTTATGGGGGGCCGGAGTCCCCGCCCCGAAGGTTGCATAGAAAGGTTCCCAAGCAACCGCGAGCGACAGGAGCCAGAAGGCTCCCAGCGTCATTACAAAAGAAAGAATCAGTCCTTTTTGAACATGGCGTTTTTTATTGTGTCCCATTTCATGGCCGAGAACGGCCAAGATTTCATCATTTTCCATCTGCTCCCGTAACGTATCAAAGAGGACAATCCGTCGCAGACGACCGATTCCTGAAAAATAGGCATTGGAATGAGAGGAGCGCTTAGATCCATCGATCGTAAAGATGCCGGAAAGCTTGAAGCGAATCTTTTTGGCCAAGGCCAGAATCGATTCCTTGAGCCCCCCTTCTTCTAGGGGAGTAAACTTGTTAAAGAGTGGAGCGAGGAGGGTGGGGTAGACCGCTGCGATCAAAAACTCAAAACCAAAAAAGGCACCAAAGGCCCACAGCCACCATAGGTTTCCCGCCTTCGCGTAGAGCCAAAAAATCAGATAGAGCAACGGAACGCCGAGCAGGGCGCTTAACAGCAACATCTTCACTAGATCCGCAATAAAGGTCTTGGCCGTCATCTTATTGAAGCCGTATTTTTCTTCGATCACAAACTGGGAATAGAGCGAGGTTGGAATCTGCAGCAGTAACAACAGTAGGCCAACGACCGCGCAATAAGCGACGGAATGAGAAAAAGGGACGAGGGCAAAAGCACCGCTTAAAATCACAAGCCAGACAATTGGAACCTCAAGCCACCGCACCCATAACCCAAACTTCATTTTCTCTAAATTGTAATCAATGCTTTTTTGATAACCTTCCGGATCGATCTTATCGCGAAAATAATCGGGGATCTGATCGCGATGCTTTTCGGTGTATTTGATGTTCAGTTGAGTGAGAGCTGTTTCCCAGAACTGATGGATAAAAAAGAAGAGGACAAAGGCCCAAAAGAACCAGTGATCGAACATATTATTCGGAGGGGGAATAGGGGCGAACGACTTGGCCAACGGTTGCGTTGCCGGCCGAAACATTGCCGATAGAATAATTCGGTTTTATATCTACTATTTCAATGCGTCCGATGGCTGTCTCTTCGGCACCGAATTCAACGCCACCACCCGTCACTGCCTGACGCTGAAAGACACTAAAGGACATGCCGGGTTGAATTCCTGCGGAAGCACCGACATTAAGAAAGATCTTCTCCCCTTGTTTTTTAAAGATCTTTCCTTCCCACGGTTGGCCCTTCATTTTTTGATCAATCCACTTGGCGATCTTGCCGATCGACTTCTTGGCATTTTTGTCCATCGCCCGTTCGAATTCGTCATAGCTGTTGTAAGAATAATGAGTCATGCCGGCAAGTTGGTTGAAGCGAACAGCAGAGGCTTTGGTGCGGTAGTGATCGAGCAGGCTACCCACCTTTGGATTATGCCGGGTACAGGTCATCGTAATTTTTTTCGATTCCGAAGAAAAGTCGGCGATTCCCAGGTCAGAGCCGGTGAAAATTTCGGCCATTCCGACCGCTCCACCGGTATCCGTGCGACTTTCGCCGGTCCGGACGTTCAATCGAAAGAGCGCTTGGGCGGCGACCGGAAAATCGTTAGCCGTTCCTCCCATTCCACCGGCCGAAAACTGCTGCATCATCTGTTGTGCCAGTTGAGCGGCTTGTGCTGGGGTCATTGTCTGTCCTGGCTTGATCGTGGGTGCCGTTTGCTTCGAAGAGGGGGGTGTGGCTGCGGCCGTTTTCTTGCGGTCGGGAAGAACCACGACATAGCGACCGGTCTTTTCTAGCTTTTTCTTGAGGAGGTCTTTGAAGAGCTCGCTTAAGCCCCCCGGCCCCAGATTGGAGAGATACATCCCGCCGGTATCGACCTGGCCGATGGCGATGACCTTCCTAAGCCCCGTCTTTTTTTTGGCGAGTAGCGGTGAGGTCACGCACAGTAGGACGGCACAGACAATCAGGCTGATCCGGAATGGTTTCACTGGCAGGAAGACTAGCCCAAAACCTCCAAAAAATCGACCAAAATTAGCCTGACTTTGAATCCCCTCGAAACAAGATAAAGGTGAGATCATCTGGCTTGGAAGGGTGGTTTGGGGAGGGGGATACCATCCGCTGGTGGCTTTCCTGAATCAGTCCTTCTGCGACTTGAGTCAGTTTCCCTTTTCGGATGCGATCGACTAGCTCTTCCTTCGTCAGATTATCCGCTAGTCCATCGGTGGCTAATAATAGCGTATCTCGCGGTTTTAATTTACGGCGGGCGCCGATCTCGATTCGCATTTCTTTACTGCCGATGACGTTGGATACAATGTGGCGTTCTTCATGTTGCATTGCCTCCGTTTCATCGAGGAGTCCCGATTCGACCGCATAGCCAACCGGTGAATGAGAAATGGTTTCCAGCTTCACCGTTCCCCGTTGTCCCACCAACATAATCAATGAATCCCCAACATGATACGTGCGCATGCTCGATCCGTTAATTTCGACGATGGCGAGTGTTGTAGCGGCACCACCCCCCAAATCGATGACAGCGCGATTTGCTGCCTCAAAACCATTCAAGATCGGAATGCGAAGGCCCTTTTCAAAGTCGTCTGTCTTGGCGAGCGCTTGCTCAATCTTCTGAATGGCCAGGGCCGAGGCCTGGGCTCCCTGGCGGTGCCCCCCGAGGCCGTCGGCGACGACCAAAACGGCCCGACGCGCCGTGAGTGAAATCAGAGCGGCGGCATCTTCGTTTTCAGTTTCTTTGTCGGGGGCTTTTGTCGAATAGACGGCGGCCTGGCCGGAGGCTATGGGGTTCATTTCTCCTGCCCCCATTTCTTTTACAAAATAGCGATGGATTGAATTGTCTATTCCCACTCCATTGTTTCCAGATACTGGCGCAATTGCCCGGCCGTACGAAATTTTTTAAGGATCAGTGAACGTTTTAGGCCACAGCAGATCGATTTGATCGCTGGTGGCTGTTTGGCATAATGTTTTTGTCCGCCAAGCGCTTCATGAAAAACGCGGATCATGTCACGGACATCATCCTTAATGTTATCTGTTTTTGAGTAATTC
>CAZXZM010000015.1:0-20039 GCA_964645365.1 uncultured Pseudomonadota bacterium
TTGAGGAGTTGTTTTCTCTCCAAAAGTAGTGGGGGAACCCAGGCAGGGTCCTTCGAGTAAATTTTCCAAGGAAGGTGAAGAAATTGTTTTAGGTCAGCACGTGAGGCAACGGGACGAACCTGTACCGACATCTAAGAGACAATCCCATAATTTTTCCCGACCTTTTGAAAGATCTCCAAGGCGCGGCTCAAATGTTCGTCGGTATGTGTCGAAAGGTAACTGGTCCGCAACATCGCCCTGTCCTTTGCGACAGCAGGATAGAGGACTGGGTTGGTGTAGACACCCGCATCCAGTAAATCTTTCCAGATCATAAAGGTCATCAGGCTGTGACCAATCGTAAGCGGTACAATCGCCGCCTCGGCTTCGCCGGTTTGATAACCCATTTCATCCAGACCTTTTTTTATTTTCTGTGCATTGGCACGCGCCTGGTCGGCCCGTTCCGGTTCTTTCACTAAAATGTCGAGGGCGGTACTGGCAGCAGCCGTACAGGAAGGAGTCAGTGATGCCGAAAAAATCATCGGCCGCCCGAAGTGTTTGATAAAATCGATTACCTTTTTTTCTCCCGCCACAAATCCACCGGTCGAGGCAAGACTCTTGCTAAACGTACCCACCACGAGATCGACCGCATCATTCACTCCAAAGTGATGACAGGTCCCCTTCCCTCCTGGTCCCATCACCCCCACTCCATGGGCATCATCGACCGCCAACCGGACCTGGTATTTTTGGGCCAGCTTCACAAACTCTGGGAGTGGTGCCAGGTCTCCTTCCATACTGTAGACCCCATCGACAAAGATCAGCGGACCGATCTCGTCGGGAAGGTCCTGTAGTTTCTTTTCGAGATCGACAAGGTCGTTGTGCTGAAAGGTTATCGTCTCGCCATGCGTGAGACGGCAACCATCATGAACGCTAGCATGGGCAAAGCGATCGACGAGTGCCACCGATTCTTTATTAATGAGCGCGGTCAGCACCCCGAGATTGGCCTGATAACCGGTGGTAAAAACCAGGGCCGCTTCCTTTTCTAAGAAGGCGGCCAGCTTTTCCTCTAGCTCTTCGTGGATCGTGAGGGTCCCATTTAAAAAACGAGAGCCGGTCATCCCGGTCCCAAATTTCTTGATGGCTTCCTGGGCCGCCTCCCGCACCTGCGGGTGAGTGGTCAGTCCTAGATAGTTATTCGAACCAAGCATCAGGACTTCGCGTCCCTCATAGCGAGCGACCGGCCCCTGGTTTTCTTCGAGGGGTTGGAAGTAGGGGTAAAAACCAGCCTTGGAGATGTCTTCGTAGACGGTCCAGTCGTGGGCCTTCTGGAGAAGATCGTGCCCCCCCTGCTCTAGCTGGTCAGTCCAGTTATCGATTCTGTCGTTCCAGTCATTCTCCATGGCAAAATCCACCTCTTCCAAAAATGCCACCCATGGGGTCCTGTCGCCGACAGGGCCCATCCCCCCTCGGACTTTAGCCTCGGGGGCATCCGACCCATCGGCGCCACCCCGGGTCCCGGCATTTTCGGAAGAGGTTCCTAATACAAATCCCAGGGAGTGACAACGCCAAAAAACCCCGCCATCCGGGGAGTTATGGAGCAGGCCGCCTGCTTGACTAGCAACAAATCGGTGCTTGAACCGAGAAGGTCCTATCGCCTAACCTCCTGGGAACTCGATGAAGCCAAAGCCCCGCTACGACTGGACACACGATGAGATCGAGGCCCTCTACCGCCAGCCACTTCTTGAGCTGGTCTACGAGGCCCAAACGGTCCACCGCCAATACTTCAAACCCAACGAGGTCCAGAAATCGACCCTCCTCTCCATCAAGACTGGCAGCTGTTCGGAAGATTGCAGCTACTGTCCACAATCGGCCCGTTATCAGACAGGGCTGGAGCGGGAAGAACTCCTCCCACTTGAAACGGTCCTAGAGAAGGCGCAC
Source organism: uncultured Pseudomonadota bacterium (assembly GCA_964645365.1). Lineage (GTDB taxonomy): Bacteria > UBA10199 > UBA10199 > 2-02-FULL-50-16 > JAJFLM01 > CAZXZM01. The sequence goes on from CAZXZM010000015.1 coordinate 1,915, forward strand.
GCCGCCAAGGAAAGTGGCTCCACGCGCTTTTGCATGGGGGCCGCCTGGCGAGAGATCCAAGAGGGACCCGATTTTGAGCGAGTCCTGGAAATGGTGCGCGGCGTTTCCAAATTGGGGATGGAAGTCTGTTGCACCCTCGGAATGCTCACGGCCGACCAAGCAAAAAAATTAAAGGGGGCGGGGCTTGATTACTACAACCACAACCTCGACACCTCGCCGGAGTTCTACGGAGAGATCATCACGACGCGCACCTATGAAGATCGCCTAGAAACACTCGCCCATGTTCGCAATGCCGACATCCATGTCTGCTGTGGAGGAATCATTGGACTGGGGGAAACAACCGCCGACCGAATCGGTCTCCTTCACAATCTGGCGACCCAAAACCCGCATCCAGAAAGCGTTCCGGTCAATACCTTGGTCAAGGTCGAGGGGACCCCGCTCGCCGATCAACCCGACATCAGCTCCCTGGAGCTGGTTCGAACGATTGCGACCGCCCGCATCACGATGCCTACCTCGATGGTGCGACTCAGTGCGGGGAGAACGGAGCTTTCCGATGAGGCCCAAGCCCTCTGTTTTATGGCGGGCGCCAACTCGATCTTTGCGGGTGAAAAACTCCTCACCACTCCCAATCCCGAATGGGACACCGACACCCAGCTCTTACAAAAATTGGGCTTGCAAGTGACGACGGCTACGGCCCATGATGACCCTTCATGAAAAAACAAATTTTGATTTTTTTGATTGTCGGCGCTTTCGTCACCGTTCTCCTTCCGAGTCCTCCCGCTGAGGCACGGAAAAAGCGAGTCGTTGTGGGAGAAGTCTCCGGCAGCGGCACCTCGAAACATGAAATCGACACCCTGCATAACCTGATCGAAAGCGCTGTCATCGACCATAAAAATGCGAAGCTCGTCACCTCCGACCCAACGATGGAGATCACGGCGAGCCTCAACCGTCTGCGGCGCAGCTACATCCTGATCATGACCGCGGAGCTTCCCAAGAAGCAACGGAGCAAACAGGTTAAAGTCCGGTCGTTCGATGAGATCGACGTCGCCGTCACCCGCGTGGTCGCCGCCCTGATTGAAGGAAAAAATGTGGAAGAAACGGCCGAACGAGGGGTCGTCCTCAAAGACGAACAAAAGGAACCGACCCGCGTCAAAGCGATCAACAGCTATGGGGTCTATATCGGCGGCGCCGTTCCACTGACCAACGCCATGGGCTCCCACAAGATGCTCTACTCCCTTGGGGGGAGCTATATCTTCGACCTCGATCGCTTCTTGATTGAGATCCGAGCCGATCTGCAACCGGCCTACAATGAGATTGGAATGAGCGCCTCTTCCTTTACCTTCGGGGGGGACTATATCCTCCATGACGCACGCAATTTTGCCTTCTACACCGGCCTGGAGATCGGCTTTGGTCACATCGAAGATGCCAATAACAACAGTACGAGTGGCTTTGCGACTGCAGCCAATGTCGGGGTCCTGCTCTTTCGCTATGCCACGGTCAATCTCGACATCCGCTTTCGGACCTTCATCTTGGCCAGCAAATTCAACGGCTCGATCCCGGTCACTAGTGGCCTGATCGTCGGGATTATTTTCTAACCCCCCTAAATTACTCAAGAAAAACAGCGCAACTTTTGACGCATCGTGTCGATATATGCAATGCGTCATTGCAAGCTTCCGAAAGCAATTATCGCAAAAATCAGACGATAAGGACCCAAATGACAGCCATCTTAAGCAATGCCCTTTTAAATGGGCTTACCATCAGCCTTCTCCCCGCTTGACAGGCGAATGCCGAAACGGGAGAGCTCCTCTTTCCGGATGTACGCCCTTTTTTGGGAGGCAACGGGACACCGGAAGAATTGACCCAATTGAGCCTGTCGGCAGAAACCGCTCCTCAATTTGCCCTCGCCGTCTTGGTCACCGGAATCGCAACGCGCCAACAATTTGAGAGAGGTTCCAATCTCAGAGAACAATGGCACGTCCACTTCGGCTTTCATGAAAAGGGACCAGTCCCCGCTCCGTTAGTGGCCCATCTTCGGGAAACCTTAGAGATCGACCTGAGCGAGATTGCCTTTGAGGATGGGCGTCGGGTCGAAACGGTCTACAATTGGATCAATATCATAGGGGCCCAAGGGGCTTCGGCCGGCCATTACGTCGACCTGCACCTCCAGGATTGGTCCCCCGCCCTCGCGGAGACCCCACTCATCGATCGACCAATCACGCCGAGTGCCTCTGTCGGTAAAACAAATCACCTCGTCAATGTGACGATGCAAGGACGTGTTGATCTGGACCAGCCGGAAAACCCGCAGACATCTTTTTATCTTGGGCTCCATGACCCTTATGGTGACCCGGCAGTAGCTCATCTCGTGGAAGTCCTGGCAACCGCCCGCGAGACGCTGGGAATCACGACCGGCAACTCACTGGCCGAACTCGGCCTGGCTGTTACCACTCAGCTGCTCGCTGCGGGACAGTTCCCCGACCTTCAGGCTGGATCCTTCACCCTCCAGCTGGCCGCCGCGAGCGAACCACGGCCAACGGCGGAAAAACCCGGGAGTGAACAGGTCGCACTCGAAAGACAGTGAGACCGACTGATCCCAGTCGAGGGAGATGCCACCTTGATCGACAAATCCTTCCGGCTGACGCCGGATTCCGGTGAGAGTGAACCTCCATTCGAAGTAAGTGGCCGCGCCGCCCCCGACCGCTCCTCCGATGAGTGGCTCGGCGTCTCCATTGATTCACATCGCTCTGAAGGGGCCCCAAGACAATTGACGCCCCCTCTCCTTTCACTCTGGCGGCTCGCCGAACGGCTCGCCCCCATTCGTCCCGATGCAGATGAGGCGCCAACCCGCAAGGCCCCACGCAGGACCAGTCTCCAGCCAGTCGCCGAAGCGGCCCCACTCGCCTAAAGGCAACAAAATCAGCGACTTAATTCCGCTCATTCATCGCAACTTTTTGCCAATCTTGCCGATAATTGCTAGGTGGGGCAGTGTATGCATTTAGCTGAAATCATTAAGAAATTTTCCCTCTGTCTCCTGCTGGTTACCTGTGGGCTTCTGATTGCCTGCTCCGGCGGGGGGAGTGGCGGACCTGAATTTCGTGGCTCCGATGAGTGCGTCGGAGGCTGTGACGACCCAGATGGCCCGAGTGGAACTGAGAGCCCTGCCACGGACGATGATGATGACGATGACAATGACGACAACAGCGGCCCCCAAAGTGTCGATGATTTTATTGCTGCGCTCAGCATTCCCGGCGAAGGAACGAATGCCTTTCAAGCCCCCGCCTCCGACAAAAAATCCACCTTCTACGACCTGATCAAAGACCTCTTGGCCGGAACCACCGCCGGACACGACGATACCTTGTCAGAGGTTGGTTATGAACTGGTCAGCCTAACCGTCGGAGGGGAAGCGGATGTCGTCCTCGCCCTCACCGAAACGGGGAGTGGTACTGGCGGCGGCACCTATCTTTTTCATCAAGAGTCTGATTCCGATCTTATTCTAGAAGTGTCCCACCCCCTCTTTGACGGCAATACCCTGAACGAAGGAGCGCATCTCTTGCAGCAACTTCCCGCCCGCGCCCTGTTTATCGCCGGCACCCATCGCTGCGCCAACGACGATCTTTCTCCCTGCAGCGGAACTACCGATGTCTGCGGTGGAACATTACGTGTTTCGGATGTCGCACACGCCACCGACAACCTGTTTCACAAGGCCCATCAGGCGGCCCATGACAGTGACCCTCTTTTAAAATTTATTTCGCTCCACGGTTTTGAAGCCGAAGCAGATGATCCGGAGGCGATCGTTTCAAACGGAACCGAAACAACGGTCGGCTTCCTCGCCTACGTCAATCGCTTTGCCTCTGAAATTGAAGACGCATTGGCGGGAGAAGAATTTGTCATCAGTTGCAATGGCGCCGGCGAACTGGACTTTGGGCTGTGTGGCACCAACAATGTCCAGGGACGCTACACTAATGGCAGTAGCGATGCCTGTCAGGAGAATGCCTCCGGCTACAGCGGCCGCTTTATCCACCTGGAACAGGCGGGCGATTTGCGCCAAGATGCAACCGGCTGGGGGATCATTCAAGACGCCCTCGATACAATTTTTTAGAGACACCCTATGTCATCCTGAGCGAAGCGAAGGATCCCGTTGCTGCCACGAGATCCTTCGTCGTCCGCCTGAGGCGGACTCCTCAGGATGACAAGAGGGGGTTGAAATTTTCCCTGGTTCCTGCCAGAGTCCCCCCGCCTTATGGAGGGACTCAACCTCAAAAAAATTATTCCCTGGAAGAAGATTCTCCTTTTGCTGGTCGGCATCGGCCTGATCGTCTTTCTGGTCCGTCACTACGGCGCCGGTAGCATTGGGGGGTCACTACTCGGTTTCGGCGGTAGCTATATCACGATCCTGATCCTCTCTTTCTTTTGGTATTTTCTGCAGACACTCGCCTGGAATATGGCCTTGAACCGTTCCGAAGTCTCTTTTTGGAGCCTGTTTAAGACAAAACTCGGGGGGGAAGGACTGAATATGGTCTCCCCTTTCGCTCTCGTCGGTGGGGATCCAGTCCGGGTTGACCTCTTGAAAAAACAGCAAGTCGAGGCAGCGGGGGGTTCCATTGTCGCTGATCGTGGGGTGCAATGGCTCTCCCTAGGGATCGTCATCGTCGTCGGTCTGACCGTCGGGGTGTGGAACCTAACCAATCTCCACACGGCACTGCGATGGACCATACCAACACTGACCCTCCTAGCACTGGTCTATCTCTTATGGAATTGGCGCAAAGGGGATGATGGCCTTTTTAGTTCTCTCTTGCGAAGCGTTCAACGGTGCAAGACTTGTCAGAAGGCTTCTCCTGCAGTGCGTGGCACACTCAATGAACATGACCGCCTCCTCACGCAATTTTACCGGGAACGACGGGGGCCCTTTTGGCAAGCACTCCTCTTGCATCTTCTAGCCCAAGCTCTGCGCGTCGCTGAAATTTACCTGATCGGTACGATCTTACTCCCCACTTTTCCTTTGGCATTGGCCTTAACACTGGCTGCCTTGGCCCCCATTACAATCGCCCTCTTCTGTTTTCTCCCCGCAGGCCTGGGAGCCTTAGAAGGTGTCTTTGCAGGGGCGGTCTGCCTGAGTCTGGGAGAACCGACCGCAATCGTCGGAATCAGTTTGGCGCTGATCCGTCGCGTGCGAGCCCTTGCCTGGATTTTTCTTGGACTGGGACTGGTCGGCAACCCCTTCAAAATGTTCCTCAAATAAGATGGCGCCTCCACGAGAACTTTGGAAAACCCGGATCGGCCTGATCTTGGCAACCGCCGGGAATGCGATCGGTCTCGGAAATTTTCTCCGCTTTCCGGTCCAATGTGCCCAGAATGGTGGCGGGGCCTTTATGGTCCCCTACTTTATTTCGCTACTGTTGCTCGGAATTCCTCTGATGTGGGTGGAATGGGCGATGGGGCGCCATGGCGGTGGGCATGGTCACGGCACCACCCCTGGCATGTTTTATCGTCTCTGGCATCACCGCGCTGCCAAATACCTCGGCACCCTTGGCATCCTGATCACCTTTGGGGTCGGGGTCTATTATGTCTACATCATGAGCTGGACACTCGCCTTCAGCTTCTTCTCGCTCACCGGAAAATATATGGGGATCGCCACACGGGAGGGGATGGGACTCTTTCTGTCGAGCTACCAGGGAATAAACGAAAGCGTTCACTTTAGCGGTATCGGAACCGCCTACACTTTCTATCTGATCAGTCTCGCCCTGGTGATCTATATTCTTTCCAAAGGAGTGGTGCGGGGGTTGGAACGCCTGGCCAAAATTGGGATGCCACTCCTCTTCATCTTTGGGATCGCCTTGGTCGTTCGTGTTTTCACAATCGGAACCCCTGACCCGGCAATCCCCGGCAATTCGATCTCGGCAGGGCTCGGCTTTATGTGGAACCCCGACTTTTCCAGCCTGAAAGAGTCGAAGGTCTGGTTGGCGGCCGCGGGGCAGGTCTTCTTTACCCTCTCTGTCGGTTTTGGCGCTATCCAGACTTATGCCAGCTACATCAAAAGGAAAGACGACGTCGCCCTAAACGGCCTTTCGACCGCCGCCACAAATACCTTTGCCGAAGTGATCCTCGGGGGTTCGATTGCCATCCCGATTGCCGTCGCCTTTTTTGGCGTAATGGGGGCCCAGGCGGTCGCGACAGGGGGAGCCTTTGATTTGGGCTTTGCCGCGATGCCCTTGATCTTCCAGGAGATCCCATTCGGTCAGGCCTTTGGCACTCTCTGGTTCTTTCTGCTCTTTATCGCCGGGGTCACCAGCGCAGTCGCCATCACCCAACCCTTTATGGCTTTCTTACAAGATGAATTCGAACTGACCCGTAAGAAGGCAACAGCCTTGACTGGCATCGCCCTTTTTACCTTGGGCCAACCGGTTATCTTCTTCCTTCAGTATGGCTTTTTGGACGACATGGATTTCTGGTTGGGAACCTTCGGCGTTGTCGCCTTTGCCCTAATCGAAATCGTCGTCTTTGTCTGGCTATTCGGTTCCAAGAACGCGTGGGAGGAGATCACCGCCGGGGCCGATATCAAAGTGCCGCGTATTTTCTATTACATGCTGAAATACGTCACCCCCCTCTTCCTGATCATCCTGCTTTCCACCTGGCTGTGGGAAACGGGTCTCGACACAATCCTCCTTAAGGGGGTTCCGGAGCAGAATGTCCCCTACGTCATCGGCCTACGAGTCATGCTGACCCTCATGATGATCGGTCTCATCTTGGGGGTGAAGTACGCCTTCGCCCACCACCGCATCAAGAAACGGGAGGGATCATGACAACAGAAGGCTGGGTCTTTATGGGACTTTTCTGGGGAGTGGTGATCGGCCTGAATCTCTTCTGCTACGTGAAAATCTTTAAAAATCGACATAAACACGGCCGGGAATAGGTCAAAAACGGGTCGTGACAGGGGCCATTTTTTGGGCTAGGGAGTGGCGACGCAACTCTAGGGGGACCGCCGCCGATGAACGGGGTAGCCCTCAGGGGGAGCTATGAGGGGCTTAGGGGCAATGAGTATTCAACTAGGGCAAGAGTGGGACGAGATCACCCTCGTCAACGGACCGACCGAGGTCACACCGCTACCGGAACGACGGGGACGCGGCTGGGAGATCCTCTGCGTCCACCTCACCAAAAATACCACCCTCCAAGGACACCCCTTTCGGGCAAGGACGGAAGTCTATTATTCGCGGCAAAAACGCCTGATCTCCGCGATCCTCTCTGAGGACACCCAGCTTCAGGGGAGTTCTTTTCCGGCTGCATCGATCGTCCATTTTTATCGTGATAGCTGCATCGAATGGGTTTCCCTGTCGAAGGCGACCTGGATCGTCCCGCAGGAATCGGAGCTCGCCGCCCTGAAGGCAACGCGTTCCGTTCACTATTACCGCAATGGAAACATCAAGGAGACAACTCTCGCAGATGAAACCTGCCTGCAAGGTTACACGCTCCCCGCAGAAACAGTCGTTCATCTTTCCAGTGATGGTCAGCTGGTCTGGGCTCAGTTGTCACAAGAGGTGACGGTCGTGTCGGCTGGCTTCTCCCTGGTCGCTGCTCGCCACAGTTGCATTGGCTTCTACCGCAATGGCACGATCAACAATATCACCTTGGCCGAAGGAACCCTGATTGTGGACTATGCCTTTGAAAAAGATTCTGTGTTGCAGTTTGATTTTCAAGGCAGGCTGATCAGCGCCGAAGTCTACAGCGATCGGGCACGCGCTAAGTTCTTTTCTCACCGTGACACACGGATCCGCTTCAACGAGGACACCAGTATTCGAGAGATTGAACAGCACCCCCCGGTTCTCTCCTCTCTCCGCCCCTCCGCATAAAGATTGCATCCCCGCGCCTTTTTTGGTCTTTTGCCGCTATGGACCGGAAAGCACGCATCAAGGCGCTCAAAGAGGCGATCGGTAAGCGCCTTCTCCTTCTCGATGGAGCGACGGGGACCGCTCTCCAGGCGCGGAATCTCTCCGCTGCTGACTTTGGCGGCGAGTCCCTGGAGGGGTGTAATGAAAATCTGGTCCTGACCCGCCCCGATATCATCCGCGAAATCCACGAGTCCTACTTCGAGGCGGGGGCCGACATCGTTGAGACCAACACCTTCGGGGGAACACCGCTCGTTCTGGCCGAATACAGCTTGGCGGACCGCACCGCCGACATCAACCGAACCGCTGCCGAGATCGCCCGACAGGCAGCGGACCAGTTCAGCACCAGCGAACGCCCCCGTTTTGTCTGCGGTTCGATGGGACCGACGACCAAGGCCATTTCCGTCACGGGCGGAATCACCTTCGAAGAACTGATCGACCATTTTTACGCGCAGGCCAAGGCGCTCTACCAAGGGGGGGTCGACTACTTTCTCTTAGAGACCGCTCAGGACACCCGTAACGTCAAGGCGGGACTGCTCGCCATCGATCGGCTCTTTACAGAAGTCGACCTTCCGTTACCGGTCGCGGTCTCCGGAACCATCGAACCGATGGGGACAATGCTCGGGGGTCAATCGGTCGAAGCGCTGGTCGTCGCCCTGGCTCATCGTTCCCTTTTTTACCTGGGACTCAACTGCGCAACCGGTCCCGAATTCATGACCGATCATATCCGTTCAATAGCAGGGCTTGCCCCTTTTCCGGTCGCCTGCGTGCCGAATGCCGGTCTTCCCGATGTCGATGGCAATTATCTCGAAACGGCCCAGACGGTCGCCTCTCACCTGGAGCGCTTTATCAAGGCGGGGTGGTTGAATGTCATCGGCGGCTGCTGCGGAACAACGCCAGACTATATTCGTGCCCTCCGTAAATTAGCCGATCAATATTCGCCGCGACCCATTCCAGAGATCAAGAGTTCGTATCTCTCCGGAATTGATTTTCTAGAGGTCTCCGATGAAAAGCGTCCGATTTTGGTCGGGGAACGAACCAATGTCATCGGAAGTCGCAAATTTAAAAGGCTGATCGTTGATGGAAAGTATGAAGAAGCGAGCGAAGTTGGCCGGCGCCAGGTCAAAAGAGGGGCCGAGATCGTCGATATCTGTCTCGCCAATCCTGATCGCGATGAGTTGCAAGACAGTGTTCAATTTTTAGAACAAGCGATTCAAAAAATTCGCGCCCCTTTTATGATCGATTCGACCGACGAAAAGGTAATCGCCAAGGCGCTCACCTATTCACAAGGCAAGGCGATTGTTAATTCAATCAATTTAGAGGACGGAGAAGAACGTTTTCAAAAAGTAGTTCCGCTCGTCAAACAATTTGGGGCGGCACTCGTCGTCGGCACCATCGATGAAGACCCCGAACAGGGAATGGGAGTCACTCGTCAGCGTAAACTGGAGATCGCCAAGCGCTCCTACGATCTGCTCGTCAATCAATACGGCATCAGCCTCTACGATATCTACTTCGATCCTCTTGTTTTCCCATGCGGTACTGGGGACGAACAATACAAAGGCTCAGCGATTGAAACGATCGAAGGGGTCCGGTTGATTAAGCAGGCCTTTCCGGAATCGAAAACGGTCTTGGGGATTTCGAATGTCTCTTTTGGCCTCCCCCCGGCTGGTCGCGAGGTCTTAAATTCAGTTTTCTTGCATCACTGTGTTGGAGCAGGACTCGATCTAGCAATCGTTAATACAGAGCTGATCAAACGCTACAACCAAATCACCGAAGAAGAGAAAAAATTCTGTGAAGACCTGATGCATAACCGTGGCGAAGATCCGATCGCCGCGTTTGCCGATTTTTTCCGCGAGAAAAAAATTATCAGTACCGATGACCGCAAAAAGCTACCGCTGGAAAAGCGTTTGGCCAACTATATCGTAGAAGGAACCAAAGAAGGGTTGATTGAAGACCTCGATGAGGCACTCAAAAAATCGAAACCACTCGACATTGTCAATGGCCCCCTCATGGTCGGAATGGATGAGGTAGGACGTCTCTTTAATAATAATGAACTGATCGTCGCCGAAGTCCTCCAGAGTGCTGAGGCGATGAAGGCAGCCGTGGCCCACCTTGAACCCCGCATGGGTAAAGAAGGGAGTGCCCGTCGTGGGAAGGTTTTACTCGCCACCGTCAAGGGAGATGTGCACGACATCGGCAAAAACCTCGTCGATATTATCTTGAGCAATAACGCCTTCGAGGTGATCAACCTCGGGATCAAGATCCCCCCGGAGCAAATCATCGAAGCGGTCAAGAAACATAAACCAGATATCATTGGCCTCTCCGGTCTATTGGTGAAATCGGCCCAACAAATGATCGTCACCGCCGAGGATCTCGCCCGTGCCGGGGTCAAGCGACCGATGCTTGTTGGCGGCGCTGCCCTCTCACGCAAATTCGTCAACACCCGAATCGCCCCCGCCTATAACAGTACGGCGCTGTATGCCCGAGATGCCATGGAAGGACTGGAGCTCGCCAAAAAAATTATGAGTCCGGGGGGGCTCGAGCAGTTGGTTGTAGCGCTGCAAAAAGAACAGCCGAACCCCGAAGCAACAAAGACGGAAACGTCGGCCACTGAAGTTGTCTCTGAAAAACGTTCGGTAAAGATTGAAATTTTAAAAAGGGTTCCACCTCCACCCGACTACAAACGCCACATCTTAACGAGCGCACCGGTTGATGAAATCTGGTCGTACATCAATCCACGGATGCTCTACGGAAAACACCTCGGTATTCAAGGTCCGACTTTAAGAAAATGGGAAGAAGGGGGAACCGAAGCACTCCGAGAAACGGAAGAAGGACAAAAGGCGCTGGAGATCCTTAACGCAGTCGACGCACTAAAAAAAGAATGCAAAGAGACTTGCTTTCAACCAAAAGCAGCCTATCAATTTTTTCCAGCAGCCAGCGAAGGGAATAAAATTCATCTCTGGGATGCAAAGAAAACAAAAATTATCGCGACCTTCGATTTTCCACGCCAGGCCAAGGCAGACGGACTCTGTCTGGCCGATTATTTACAGCCCAAAGACAAAGAACCAACCGATGCGGTCTGTCTCTTTGTCACCACGGCGGCAACCGGTGTGCGTGAACAGGCCGAAAAATGGAAACAAGAGGGGGAATATTTAAAGTCGCACATTCTGCAGGCACTCGCCCTGGAGACGGCCGAAGGGTACGCCGAATGGTTGCACACCAAGATTCGTGGATTGTGGGGATTTTCAGATCCCGATGACATAACGATGCAAAAACGTTTTCAGGCCAAATACCAGGGAAAGCGTTTTTCATTCGGCTACCCCGCCTGCCCAGAACTCGCCGATCAGGAAATCCTGTTTCGCCTGCTGAAACCCGAAGAGGTTGGCATAGAGCTGACCGAGGGGCACATGATGGATCCAGAAGCCTCCGTCAGCGCCGTCGTCTTTCATCACCCACAGGCAAGCTACTTCAGCATTCTTTAATGGGCACCCCCCCATCCTCACATCCTTCCCCCCAACGGCCTGCGGGACTCACCCAATCATCATTACGCTCGTTCGCGCCCGGTCCGAGCCCTCCCTTGGCACTCACTCGCTTTGTATTAAAGGTGGGTCTCAGACAGTCACACCTCCGGCTCTCGCCTGCGGCATTCCCTCGGCCACCATCCGCCAAAGGCGGACGGTGCCGGCCTCGGTTGGCGGGGGTATTCCGAAACTCTTTGTCATCCTGAGCGAAGCGAAGGATCTCTCATCTGATGGTGAGATTCTTCGGTCGTTTCACTCCCTCAGAATGACAAATGGGAAGAAGGCTTGTTGCCCGGTACGGAGCTAAGGAAATCTGGTCTGTTGTCTTGAAAAATATGTGAAGATGAGGAGTTAAGAGTGAATTAGTAAGTAATATCAACAAAGTACACGACGAAACTGGAGGGGATGAGCGGTCGATAATTTTACCGAAGGGGACCCCCGCATGTCTGAAGCAAACTACATTCCAGAACAGACCCGAGTCGCTACCCAGCGAGATACCGGCTCTGCGCGCGATGCCGCCCCAACCGACCCAACCGCTCGCTTCGAAGAGGCCAAACGCTTGGCGAAGGCCAAGGGGACCTCGGTCACCGAATACGCCGACGCCAGCACCGCCCTGGAGCGCCCTGCTTCACGCGATCTCTTCAGCTCTGCCCGCTCTGCGGGCTTTGGTTCCCTGGATTCCTACCGCACCGAGCTCCTCGGTCAGGATGATAGCGATATTATTTAATCAAAAAATTTCCCTATTTTTTAGACCCCCAAATTCGGTACAACCTCTTTTGTAAGGGGGAGGATGTTGCCGAAGACCACTGCTATCAGATGGATGCGCTTGTTCCTGCCAGTTTCTGTAACTCTAGTCCTGGCCGCAGCCCTTCTCTATTACGGCGGGGCGGTTGGCTGTGGCGGACTCTCGGGGAGTGGTGACGATGATGACGACACCGCCCCGCAAGGAACCAGCACCCAGGCCGAAACGGCAGCCAGCGCTGCCCTGAATGCCGCTCTTGCAGCCCTCGATACCCGTTGACGCAGACGGCAGTGCCCTGACCCTGCAAGCCGATTCTACCCCCCCTGTTATTATCCAGCGTGACGTCAGCCCTACAAGCCAATGTGATGAGGGAACGCTCCCCTCCCCCACCGGAGAGATCAGCAAAACCTTGACCGGTAGCAGTGGGGGAAGCTGCACGATCACCGCCGATCGAGACGAAAACGGCCACGAAGCGGTCATGGAGTGTACCGATTTTGACAACGGGGATGGAGCGGCCTTGAATGGCAAAATCGGGATGACCGCCACTGGCGATGATGAAAGTGCCACCGATCAGATCGCCTCCGAAGATCTCACGATGACATTTTCAGATGGAACGAGCTGCGATATCGTCATGAATACCAGTACCACGCGACAGTGTAATTCCATTTCAATAAGCGGCTGCCACCATGCAAAACTGGACTGACGATCAGTTGGCCTGCTTCATGAAAGAGGCCTATTGCAACCAGGGTGAAGAATCAGGTTGCATGGCCATTTCGACTATCGAGACCGTGGCTGGTGCTTGTGGTGCCGAAGGCGATGACAAAATAGATCACATTACAGAAGAGGACTGTCAGCAAAATAACAACTACGCCATCTGTAATGAAGACCCGGTCTCTGACGGAGAAGCATTTACAGTCGACCTCAATTCTGCCGACACGGCCTTTCAGCTCTACGCACAATTTTCCTCAAGTCAGGGTGAGGATACCTCAAACCTCCAGTACTGGATTGGAGCCATGGAGGAAGAGCGGTTTTGCAATGGAGATTGCTGGGGAGGGCCGAATGTTGGCTCTTGTAATGGCCAAACCGCTTGTCCTGTCAATATCAGTGGTCAGCAATTGAATAACTTCCTGACCGACCGGGGGAAGATCAACAACTTTAACAACGAAGAGTGTGTCGACATGTGGTGGGAGTGGGATGTGAGCGGTATAGAGGGCGGCAGCTCTGACTCCAGCAACCTTCTCCACCTCCGCCTCCAAAAAACCGCCGGCAACTGCCCCTAATCTAGCGTAACGGAATCTGATATTTCTCTAGTTTAATATAAAGCATCGCGCGCGAAAGTCCGAGCTGCTTGGCCGCCCGCACCTTATTCCAACCGGTCTGCTCTAGGGCCTGCAAAATGATATCTCGTTCAAACTGGGCCCGTTGATCCTGTAGGTTCGGTTCCGTCTTCTTCGGCGCCCCGGGAACAAAACCAACCGCCTCCAATAAATTCGGGGAAAGGTGCGTCGGGCCAATAGAGACCTGCGTCGCCATGACCGCCCGCTCTAATTCTAGACGAAGCTCCCGAATATTTCCCGGCCAGTCGTATTCATGGAGCAATCCGAGTGCGCGGCGTGAGATCTGTCTCTTTTTTCCCTGTTCGGTCGCAAACTGCTCCAGGAAATATTTAATGAGGGGGCGGATTTCCTCTTTTCGTTTTCTCAAGGGGGGAACGCTCACCTCGAGAGGAGATAGGAAGGAATCAAGCTCCGGTAAAATTAACTCCTTTTCACGACACTCCTTTAATGAAAGACGTGAAGAGACAATTGCAAAGACAGCTGGCTCGTCCTGCGTCTCTTGAGCCTTGAGCATGGCGAGTAGATCGCGTTGATACGGAATCGGCAATTCAGACAGCTCATCGATATACAGGGTTCCACCCCGTGCCTGATCGAAAGATTCCAGCAAGGCACGCGCCTCTTCCGTTCCAGTACGCTGACGGGGGAGTTGTATCGCTAAGCGGGTTACGAAGGGGGCTCGATCGGTTTGTTGATGAAGGACACGTGCCAACAATCCCTTCCCAGTCCCTGGCTCTCCGGATAAAACGATTGGGCGTCGCCGTTCGGCCCACTGCGGGAGCTGACGCACGACTCGTTTCATTGCCTCGGACCGCACGATCAAGGAACCCGCTTCCTGTACCTTCTTGAGCTCTCCTTCGATTCGTTCGGCCCATTCCGAAGTCTCTTCCAGCTCGACACTCAACTGTTCATTGGCGGCGGCCAGTTGTTGCTGTGCCTCTTCCAGCTTTTTTTGTCGCTGAAGAGACTCTTCATAAAGACGTGCTTGCGTCAATGCAATCCCCGCCTGATCGGCAAAGGCCTGCAATAATTCTAGCTCCCTTTTTCCGAACAGGTTCGCCGTATCGGTGTGATCGACATAGAGCGCCCCCAAGAGATCGCCATGGACCAAAATCGGCACCGCTAAAATAGAACGGAGTTTGAGTTCCCGTACGCTTCGGAAGCGAGACAATTTTTCTTCCTCGAGTGCGTTTTGAATCAAGAGAGGTTTGGCTTTTGAAAAAATCTTTTGTGTGATGTTTTGACTTAAGCGATCTCCTGCATCGGGAAGTTCTCGTTGGCGAAAACGACGCGCCGCCTTCACCTCCCAAGAGCGTCGTTTCGATTTTTGCGTTCCATCTAAGATCAGAAAGCCCCGTTCTGCTCCGGTCAATTCGATCGCTGCATCGAGAATGACTTCGTAGAGTGATCCAGTCTCCCGTTGAGCCGCAATCCGTTTATTGATTTCGATCAGGTGCCAGAGCGACTGGTCGGCAGGGGATTCTTGCGCGTGCCGGAGACGTTCCTTCATCTCCCAAAACATGCGATAGAGAGGGGCTTCCGCAAGTCGATTGCGGGAGGCAATCGGCAGTCGTTCCTGTTCCTGCTGATAGAGAGTCTCCAGCGCACTGATTGCTTCTGCAGCCACCGAAGTATCCTGTCGTTGTAGAGCCCACAACGCCTTGACGAGACCGACACGAAATCTTTGCTTTTCTTGGGTCGCCTCCTTTCCCAGGCGAACCAGAGAGGCGGGAAGAGTTTTAGGGACCGGTGGCTGCATCACCTGCCCCACCACCTTCAAGATCTCATAGCGAAACTTCGTGTCGGGCCACCCCTCCTTTTTGACCAGCAACGCCATTTTGCGAAGTCGCTCTGGCAACAGCCCCCACTGATGCGAATAAAAGGCATTTTCCGCATACTTCAGTCCGGTGAGCGCGAGAAAAGGGAGCGCTGCCTGTTTCTTGTAGTGTTCGACCGCTTCTTCTAAGTAGCGATCAGCAGCAGCGGTCTCTTCCTCCCACATGGCAAGATCCGATTGCAAGAGTCGATTGTAGCCAATCACCATCACCAGACGAAGTTCAGTCGCCAGCGCCTGTGATTTTTCGAGATAGTCGCGTGCCTCTTCGAGTGAACCGACCTGAAGCAATAGATTCGCAAGATTGGAGAGAAGGATCGCCAGCAAGAAAGAATTTTTCAGGTTCTGGACCTGCGCAAGTGCCTCGCGGTAATGTTTCAGTGCCTGCGCCACTTCTCCTTGTTGCTGAGCGATCGCCCCAAGGTTCATTGTACTTGAAACGGTGCCGGTCGTGTCGTGGCACCGTTTCATTTCTTTCAAGGAACGCTCAAACCAGGGTTTGGCCTCGGTAAATTTTCCCTGATTGTAGAGGCTAAAACCAAGGTAGTTCGCGGCCCGAGCACGGTCGAGTGGAGTGGGGGCTTTTTGTTGTATTTTCTCTAGGATTGTTTGTGCCGAAGAAAATTTCTCCTGATAGATCATCGCCAAGGCCCGAACATTTTGGAGCGCCGGCGAGGTGCCTTGGACCTTCAGTGCCTCTGGGTAGCGCCCCTGCTGGATTAATAAACGAATCTGTGCCTCACGCAGGCGATCGACATATTGCGCCCCCTCCCCTTTCGACAGCCCCTTTGCCACCTGCAGGTATTTCTCGATCTGCTCCGCCTCTGCCGCCAGAAAAGAGTGTGGAGATTGCACGGCAGAAAGCTCGAGTAAGGGTTGGGTCTTTTGCAAATAGTCTTCAATTGTTTCAAAAAATATTTTTTCTTCTTCACCGGCGACCGCGGCGCGGTGAACCGGCAACTTTAACCCATGCGCCTTATTGAGCGCCGCAATGAGCTCAAGGGGGTCGCTAGGCCGACGGGTTGGATCCTTGGCGAGCAGTTTTTTAAGCCAAGCCTCTAAAGTAACGCGCCAAGGATGGTTTACTAAAAAAGTATAAGAAGGGGTTCCTTCAAGATGAAAAGAGATCATCGCCTCGGTCTGATCGGGAAAAGGGAGGCGCCCCGCAAGTAACTGATAAAGGAGGATCCCAAGTGCATAGAGATCTGATTGCTTCGAAG
This sequence comes from uncultured Pseudomonadota bacterium, assembly GCA_964645365.1. Lineage (GTDB taxonomy): Bacteria > UBA10199 > UBA10199 > 2-02-FULL-50-16 > JAJFLM01 > CAZXZM01. The sequence goes on from CAZXZM010000015.1 coordinate 18,443, forward strand.
CGGGTTTTCCTTTCAGAACTTCTGGGGCCAAATAGGCCAAAGTACCTGCCGGTGCCTCCTGCTTCTGCTTGCTCCCCGCAATTTGCGCCAACCCAAAATCGATGAGCTTTAAGTGATCTCCTTTGTGATCGACCAAAATATTGTCGGGCTTTAGGTCACCGTGAATCACCTGTTGTGAATGAAGGTAGGAAAGAGCCCGGCAGAGCTGCGCGAGTAGTTCCCATAAAGCCTTTCCCTTCAGTTTCTTGGCCGCCTGATTGAGCGGCGCCCCGTCAATGAATTCCGTTACAAGGTAGAGAGCTCTTTTCCCTGAACCATAATCGAGAACCTCGACAATGTGGGGATGGTAGAGAGAACGGAGGAGCTTGAATTCCTTGTGCAGCCCCTTTTTTGCTGAGGACTCCGTCAGCAGCTTGATCGCACAGGGAGATTCCCCCCGCAACAGGTCGGCCCCCCGCCACGTTTGGCCGAAACCTCCCTCCCCCAGAAGCCCCTCCAGACGATAGCGATCGGCAATGATTTCTCCTGCTTTCATGATGTCCGACAAATTATACAGTTTTTTCAAATGAAATCATCCTTGAAGAGGGAAATTTGTCACACAACCGCATGGTCCCCGTTGCCGAAAATAGTTATACTAGAGGAGAGCCTCCTATGAAGCGCCTTGCCACCTATTTATTGATTCTGATGATGCCTCTGCTGGCTGCCTGTAATCCTTCTGGCGGAGGAGCCGGTGGATTCATGGGGATCGATGGAGATCCTGGAGACGGTGACCCGGATGACCCCTTCGGCGAAGTCGGCGAGACGGGCCCCGCAGGCGATGGAGAGTTTTCCGATACCCCCCCCTTTTTTGGCCGGTCCCGGCGAAGATGAAGGGGAAAAACAGGTCGCTCCCCCTGTCTGTGCGCCGGGTGGAGAGTGTGACGAACGAGATTTTATTGAACTCGAGATCGAAAAAACGACGTTGTGTCTCGGGCCACCGTAGGTGAGCGAAACCACTGTCCACATCCCTTCCCCGATTACCGACGAAGCAACGGTTGGCTTGAGCGTCAATGCCCCGGATTCTTCAAGGCACGATCCGACCGACAAACGGGGACTGACCCTACTGACCCCCGATGCCTCCGACGAGGAAGGCTACCAACTCCCCGTTGCAGAAGATGGAACCGTCACTTTTAAGATTCGGACCGAAGACAAAACGGGTCATTTCAGCCTTCAGCTGTGGGGAACCTTGAATCAGGCAAGTGGGGGATTTGAAGTCGTCGACCCCTGCCCCACCCTCCAACTGGAAGGACTGGAAAGGGTCGAAGAGACTACCGAAGCAGACGACGAAGCTCCGCTGTATATCATCCGCGTCCGGCCCAAACGGGGTCACCTCATCTCCGAATAAGCCCTATTTTTTACTAGGCTCCCCGTGCGAGATCCTCTATGAAGGGGCTGTTTTGCGAACGACCTTTCTTCCGATCCTGATCGCCCTGGTCCTCGTTGGAGGATTTCTCTGGTTTCGGGGCCATCTCGAAATCGGCCCTTCCGTTCCCGAACAATGCGCCCAAAAACTCAATCGGTCTTCTCTGGAGCAATCCTTGGAACTCGGCAAAAGTTT
>CAZXZM010000016.1:0-19938 GCA_964645365.1 uncultured Pseudomonadota bacterium
GTCAGCGGATTATTTTTCCGATCCGTAACATGCGCGGGGACTTTATTGGTTTTGGGGGACGGATCTTCGGATCCGCCAAAGAAGATGTCGCTAAATACCTGAATAGTCCCGACTCACCCGTCTATCACAAGCGCCAAGAAGTCTATGGTCTTTTCGAAGCCAAACAGACGGTCCGTCAGCAACAACGAATTATTCTTTGTGAAGGTTACCTCGACGTATTGGCGCTGGCCCAGGCCGATTTTGGCGAAAGCGTGGCGCCACTCGGTACCGCCCTCACCCCGGAACAGATCCGACGTCTGCGTCGGCAGGTGTCCGAGCTCTACATCGTATTCGATGCCGATGCCGCTGGAATCAAGGCGGCCTGGCAGGCCTTGAGTTCAACCCTTCCGGCCCAACTCCCCACCCGAATCATCCAACTGCCGGAGGGAGAGGACCCAGACAGCTTCCTTGCTAAGGCGGGAAAGGAGGCCTTTGCAGAGCGAGTGACTGGCGCTCCCGGCCTGATGGATTACTTTATCAAGGTGAAGGGGGCTGCCGCCCATGGGGACAACCTGGCCAAAATTGCCGCCGTACGAGAGTTCATTCCGTTACTGGCCTCTATTCCAGGAGAAGTTGAAAAAGCCCTGTATATTCGGGGACTTGCAGAAGAAACCGGCCTCTCAGAACAGGCGGTCGCCAAGGAATTGAGGGCCCCGGCCACCACAAGACGCAACTTTCCGGCTGGACGAACCGATGTGAATGATGCAAAGCGTCAAAGTGATTCTGGAGGGGTGGGACTCACCCCCTTTGAACAAGAGCTACTGCAGGCACTTTGCGTCGACGGGGAAGGAGCCGGTTCCTTACGGACCGAAGTCAAAGGAACCGATTGGCACCACCCGGAGCTTCGGGAGTTATGGCCCCGCCTACAAAAAGGGCTGGGTCAGCCCCAACAGCTTGCCCCGCTCTTGGAAGGGGTGGCCGACCCGCAGCTGCGAAAAGGATTGGCCGCTGCCATGGTCACGGAGCTGTCAGAGGAGACCGATAACGAATCGCTGGTTTCCGGTTGCCACCGAGCGCTTCGAAAACAGCGCTGGGATGTAGCCCAAAAGCGGTTAACGCAAAAGATCCGAGAAGCTGAGGCTGTTTCGGATCGCGAAAAAATAGAGACTTTATTGGCTGAAAAAAATCGCTTGATGAAACAGATGCACCCAAGCCAGACCCGATAATTAAGGAGAGAACTTTATTATGAAAAAGACGCAAGAGAGCCAAGACGTACAAAAGCTGATCCACCGCGGCAAAGAAAAAGGTTTTTTGACTTATGAGGAAGTCAATAATGCCCTTCCCGATGATGTGGTGAGTGCTGATCAGCTCGACGACGTTCTTTCCATGTTTGACGAGATGGATATCGAAATCGTTGAAAATGATAAGGCGGCTCAGATCCTCAAAAAGAAAGAGGAGACCACCGAAAAAGAGGAGGCTGGAACCACCCGAACACGCGCTACCACTGACGACGGAGTCCGTTCCACCGATCCTGTTCGGATGTACTTACGAAAAATGGGGCAGGTCGCTCTCCTGACTCGCGAAGGAGAAGTCGAAATCGCAAAGCGAATCGAAGAAGGACAAGATCGAGTTTTGCGAATTTTGCTGTCGATTCCGCTGGGAACCAATGTGTTGATCAACCTCGGCGATCAAGTTCGTAAAGAGCTGATTGGCGCTACTGAACTTGTCAAAGACTCTTCTGAAGAAACGGAAGAGTCTTCTGATGAAGAAGAGGAAGAGAAGGGCGCTAACGAAGAGGAGGTCAAAAAGAATTTCTTAGGCTATATCACGAAGATCAAACATGCGGCCCGCCAATACAAAAACTATTACACCAAATCGCAGAATGCTCGGCTGCGACAGGAGAATCGCGAGAAGGCCCAGGCACAAGCGGAAGAGGCCCTAGACAAGCTTTTAGACATTGTCAAAGAGATGCGACTCAACAACCGCACGCTCGATCGGCTCGGTAAACGTCCCGATGAAATAATCGATTTAGTCGATGACCAGGAAAAGACAATCGGGTTAGTCCGGCGACGCCTCGGAGTCCCTGCTGATGAGATCCAAGAAACCATCAAACGGTTCGGACGTTCCACATACATGGAAAAAAAGGTCTGTGATGAGTTGGGTTTGAGTAAAGAGACTGTTACCGAACATGTTCAAACTTACAAACAGGCAGCGAAAAAGGTCCGCGAAATCGAACGGGAGTGTGGTGTTGACATCAAGGAATTGAAGAAGACCCTGCGAGAAATGCGACAATGGGAACGTTTTGCAATGCAGGCTAAAAATGAACTAGTCGATGCGAACCTGCGACTCGTTGTCAGTATCGCCAAAAAATACACCAACCGCGGTCTGCAATTTTTGGATCTGATCCAAGAAGGGAACATTGGCCTCATGAAAGCGGTCGAAAAATTTGAATACCAGCGCGGTTATAAATTTAGCACGTATGCCACTTGGTGGATTCGTCAGGCGATCACACGGGCGATTGCCGATCAGGCGCGGACGATCCGTATTCCGGTACACATGATCGAAACGATCAACAAGCTGGTGCGTACCTCCCGTTATCTCGTACAAGAACTGGGACGGGAGCCGACGCCCGAAGAGATCGGTGACAAGATGGAATTGCCACTGGAGAAGGTGCGGAAAGTTCTCAAGATTGCTAAAGAACCGATTTCGCTGGAAACGCCGATCGGTGAAGAAGAGGATTCTCATTTGGGGGATTTTATCGAAGACAAGTCGATCCCGACGCCAGGCGACGCAGTCACGGGGCTCAATATTGCGGAGCAGACCCAACGGGTCCTGGCTACCTTGACGCCACGTGAGGAAAAGGTATTACGGATGCGGTTTGGAATCGGTGAGAAGTCGGATCACACTTTGGAAGAAGTGGGACAGAATTTCTCGGTCACACGGGAACGGATTCGACAAATTGAGGCAAAGGCGCTACGCAAGCTACGTCATCCCTCACGCGCGAAGAGGTTGAAGAGTTTTATTGATTAGGCTGGCATACCGGGCCCGTAGCTCAACTGGCAGAGCCCCCGGCTCATAACCGGGTCGTTCTAGGTTCAAATCCTAGCGGGCCCACAGGGGAGAGAGTCATTCAAGAGCAGCTGAAAAAGATCTACGAACTCAACCGTTTCGACGTCGTCGTACACCGGCTGGAGGAGGAGCTAGCAACCATCCCCAAGCGGATTGCCGAACTGGAACAACAAGTCGAAGCGGTCGCGGGACAATTAACAAAAGCGGAAACCGAAGCAGCGGACCTGGAAAAGGCACAGCGAAATAAACAGGCCGAACTAGACGACGCGCAAGAAGCCATCAAGCAACGCGAAACCAGACTTTTTCAAATTAAGACCAATAAAGAATACCAAGCCGCGATTCACGAAATTGCTGAAGCCAAGCGACACAATACAGAGATCGAAGAAGAAATCCTCCGCTTTATGGAGAAGATCGAAGAGCTGAAGAAAAAAGCGGTGGAAATCAAGCCAGATGTCGACGCCAAGCAAAGCGAAGCAGAACAAGAAAAGGGAGAATTGGCGGCTCAGGAAAAAGAGGCGACAGAAAAATTAGAAGCAGAAAGAAAAATCTTACAGGAAAAAATGCAGGGGATTAATTCCGAATTTATAGGAAAATACGAAGTAGCGCGCAGCCGAAATCCCGACGCTGTCGCTTACATCAATCAAGGAACCTGTGAGGGATGCTATCTCAGTATCCCTCCACAACTTGCAATCGAAGTGCAACGGCTGACCGATCTGCACGCCTGCCCTAACTGCCAGCGGCTCCTTTTTATTCAAGAAGCCGAGGAAGAATCCGAAGAAACTGCGGATGCCTCCGCCTCCTGACAAAAAATACTATATCGCCTACACCGATGGGGCCTGTCGCGGAAACCCAGGTCCTGCGGGGGCGGGAGTCTTGATCCTGGATGCCAACCAAGCGGTCGTCAATGAGGCGCAACTTTTTCTAGGAGAAACCACCAACAATGTCGCTGAATACCGCGCCCTACTCCTGGCGCTGGATCGCCTCCTCGAGTTGGGAGCGGAAAAAATTCTAATTCGGAGCGATTCGGAACTAATGATTAAACAACTAAAGGGAGAGTACCGCGTTAAGAATGAAAAGCTCGTCTCTCTTTTTGAAAAAGCGCGGCGCCAATTAAAGGCCTTTCCAGAATATACACTCGAACATGTCCGGCGAGAATATAACCGCGAAGCGGATCGACTTGCGAACTTGGCAATCGACGAAAAGACCAACTAAAATAAAAAGGGGAAGTGGATCTATAAGCCGGGTTCTGTCTCCGCCTTAAGGCGGAGGATGATCATTTCTCTAAGCGGCCTACCCACCACGCACCTTCAAGCCGTTCGGGATCCCGAATAGCGGCTCAAAACTTCGGTCGGACCAACCTCCTTTTCTGGGTCTTCCCCAGAAAAGCGCGTGGCCTATTTGGCCTTGCTTCCTGCAGGGTTTAGCTGATTTCACTACAGCAGCCCCCGAAGGGACCCTGTACATTCTTTCTGTTCCACTTTCCGTCGCCTCACGACGCCCGGGCGTTACCCGGTGCAGTGTCCTCTGAAGCCCGGACTTTCCTCCTCCGCCACACAACATGGCGGACGCGATCATCCGATCCACTTCCAACCCGGATCCTAGCCCCCAAACGGGGGGAAATCAAGGATTGACATCCTGCGTCACGGCGGCCTATAGAACTGAATGGTCATTCATTTTTTACCTTGAAGGAGGTCGTCATGGAAGAGGCAGTCATTATCGCAGCAGTCCGGAGCCCCATGGGGCGCGCCAACAAAGGCCTACTCGCCAATGCGCGAATCGATGATGTGGGGGCCGCGGTCGTCCAGGAGGCACTTCGCCGGGTCCCCGAGGTCAAACCAGAAGAGATTGAAGACCTGATCTTTGGCTGTGCGATGCCAGAAGGAGAACAGGGAATGAACATCGCCCGTAACATCGGTTTGTTGGCTGGCCTCCCCTTTGAAACCGCCGCCTTCACCCTGAATCGTTTTTGCGCCTCTGGCCTGCAGGCAATCAACGACGCCACCCTCAATATTATGGTGGGAAATGGCACGGTCTACATCGCCGGTGGCGTTGAGAGCATGAGCCACGTCCCAATGGGAGGATTCAATCCAAGCCTGAATGAAAAATTGCTCCGTCCCGACGCCCCGGAAGCCTACATCGGAATGGGAATGACCGCCGAAAATGTCGCCAATAAATATGGTATTAGTCGTGAAGACCAAGATAAATTCGCACTCGCTTCACACCAAAAGGCGACGACCGCGACCGAAAAGGGGCTCTTTAAAGAAGAGATGTTGCCGGTTGAGATCACTACACCCGATGGCAAAAAAGTCCTTCTCGATAAAGATGAAAACATCCGTCCCGAAACAACACTGGAAAAACTGGCTTCTCTAAAGCCCGCTTTTAAAGAGGGTGGGAGCGTCACTGCCGGTAACAGTTCTCCCTTAACCGACGGAGCGGCTGCAATCGTGATCACCAGTGCCTCCTTCGCAAAAGAGCGAGGGATTCAGCCGCTCGCCAAGATCCGGGCGATGGCGGTCGCCGGAGTCGATCCTAAATACATGGGAATCGGTCCCGTCCCCGCGGTGCAAAAAGCACTCCAACGGGCCGGTATGCAAATATCGGATATCGATATTGTTGAACTCAATGAGGCCTTCGCCGCGCAATCGCTGGCGACGATACGTGAATTAGGGATCAATCAAGAAAACTTGAACCCACACGGTGGTGCAATCGCTTTGGGGCATCCCTTAGGTTGCACCGGGGCCCGCATCATGGCCACGTTGATCAATGACCTGAAACAAGCGAATAAGACAGTCGGCCTGGAAACCATGTGTATCGGTGGCGGCCAAGGAGCCGCGACCATCATCGAAAGGCTCAGCTGATGAGTCGCACAATTAAAAAAGTCGCCGTCCTCGGCGCGGGAGTCATGGGACGTGGCATTGCCGCGGTCGTTGCCGGAGCCGGTATTCCGGTCTATCTGCTCGATATTGTTCCCCCAGATGATCCCAGTTCTCGTAATAAATTTGCCCTCGGGGCACTGGAAGCACTCAAAAAGAGTAAGCCCTCTCTTATTTACACTAAACGGGACTTAAAGAAGATCATCCCCGGTAACTTTGAAGACGATCTTGAAAAAATTAAAGAATGCGATTGGATCGTTGAAGTTGTTTTGGAACGACTCGATATCAAGCGCTCCCTTTTTGAAAAAATCGAACCCCACTGCCAACCGAATGCCATCATTAGTTCGAACACGTCCGGGTTGCCGCTGGCACAGATGACTGAAGGGCGTTCGGAGCAGTTCTGCAAAAACTTTCTCATCACCCACTTCTTCAACCCGGTCCGTTACATGAAACTGGTGGAGGTTGTCGGGGGGGACAAGACCGACCCCGAAGTCATCGCGATGATGGCCCAGTTCATGGAACAAACGCTCGGGAAAGGGGTGGTCTACGCCAAAGATACCCCGAATTTTATTGGAAACCGGATTGCCGTCTATGGTTTTTCTGCAGTCCTCAAAACTACCCTCGAGGAAGGGTACAGCGTTGAGGAGGTCGATAAGATCCTCGGGAAACCAATTGGGCGCCCGAAATCGGCGACTTTTCGCACGGCGGACCTCGTTGGGGTCGATACCTTGGCCCATGTCGCAGTCAATACCTACGAAAACTGTCCTAACGACGAACAGCGAGAGATTTTCAAAACTCCACTCCTGCAACAAATGGTCGAAAAGAAACTGTGTGGTGACAAGACCAAGCAAGGGTTTTTCAAAAAAACAAAGGATGCCGAAGGAAAGCGTCAGATCCTCTCGCTCGATCTTCAAACCCTGGAATACGGTCCCAAAAAGAAGGTTGCCTATCCATCGCTCAAAGAAGTGCGCAAGATTAAAGACGTTGGCAAGCGAATCAAGTTCCTCACCCAGGCCGATGACCCAGCCGGTTACCTCGCCTGGGCGGCCACCCGCGACGTCTTGGTCTATGCGGCCAATCGCGTTCCGGAAATCGCTGACGACGTCGTCAATGTCGACCGCGCAATCAAGTGGGGATTTAACTGGGAATTGGGCCCCTTTGAAACCTGGGATGCCTTAGGCGTTGCGGAAACTGCCGAGCGTCTCGAGGCAGAAAATATTCCGGTCCCGGTTATTGTCAAACAAGTTTTGGAAAAGGGGGAGGGGCGTTTTTACAAAAAAGAGGGTGGAAAACGCCACTTTTTCGACGTCCAAAAAAATAGTTACGTGCCAATTCCGGAACGGGAAGGGGTTGTTCCGCTCGAAATTATCAAAGAAAAAACCCAAAAACCGATTTCGAAAAATCCTTCGGCTTCACTGTGGGATCTTGGCGATGGCGTCGCTGGCCTAGAATTTCATTCGAAGATGAATGCAATCGATGATTCGATTATGGAGATGATGAATCGATCGATCGATGAAGTGGAACGAAATTTTGAAGGGCTTGTTGTTTACAATGAAGGGGGAAGCTTTAGCGTCGGGGCCAACTTGATGCTCGTCTGGTTGGCCGCCCAACAGAAAAACTGGAAACAGGTCGATAAGATGGTTTCCGTCTTTCAAAATGCCTGTATGCGCCTGCGCTACAGCAAAAAGCCGACTGTCGCGGCCCCACATCAAATGACCTTCGGCGGAGGGGCCGAGGTCTGTCTGGGAACCGATCGGATCAATGCCCATGCGGAGACCTATTTCGGTCTCGTCGAAGTGGGGGTTGGCTTGGTCCCGGCTGGTGGGGGCTGCAAAGAGATGATCCTGCGGGGCGAACGGGCGATGCTGGATAAAAATCGCAAGTTTCCGGTCGGAAAAAGTTGGTGGAACAAAGTTCCCGACGGAGGCCCTTTTCAAAAGGCACAGTTTGCCTTCCAGACCATCGCCTTTGCCAAGGTCGCCACGTCGGCCAAAGAAGCACAGCAGTTTTATTACTTTCTGCCGGAAGATCGAATCACGATGTCGCGGGACCACCACTTAACTACCGCCAAACAGCACGTACTGGAACTCGCTAAAAACTATCAGGCCTCTGAGCCCCGCGAAGACATCTTGGTCGCCGGTAAGGGGGGACAAATGGCCCTGATTAGCGGGATTGGGGATTTTGTCGCCAAGGGAATGATCTCGGCACACGATGCTGAGATCGGTAAACGGCTGGCCAAGATCTTTACCGGCGGGGAGCGTCAACTCGGCGTTGTCACCGAACAGCACCTGCTCGACCTGGAACGGGAAGCCTTCTTGGAACTTTTAGGGATGCAAAAGACTCAAGAGCGGATGCAACACATGCTGACTCACGGTAAACCCTTGCGTAATTAATTCTTCTCTTTCGAACGAAACAAATGCCAGATCGACACCGCTCCCAATCGGGAGCGGGCCGTTACTGTATACCCAAAGTGCTCATACCAACCGAGATTGTCGGGATTTTCGGTATCGAGCGCCACCCCGCAAGACGTCGAGTTTGCGGCTGAGTGCCGGTGGACCTCTTCGAGAAGGGCCTTCCCGTACCCCTTTCCCTGCTCGGCCGGGGCGACGGCCATTGTGAAAAGATAATCGTGGGGGGCCGACGGCCGGTGTCGTGCCGTCAAGCGGTGGTAGCGCCCCAACTTGATCAAGGCCGCAACATCAAATCGAAAGAGGAGGGGGGCGAGATGCCGCACTACACGCCCCAAGGGGATTGACAGACCCCCTCTTTGCACGAGAGCCACTCCCACCAGCTCTCCGTTTCGGACTGCCTGGATATCTAAACCCTGTTGAAGGCGGTGAAAGCGGAGCAGGCTCCGGATCAGCCGTTGGCGCTGGCGAGGACTTCCTCCGAGATAGACGTACAAAGGGTCATTGGCAAAGCTGGCCGTCAGGAGACGCATGACCTCCTCCAACGAAAAATTGGCCCCCACCAGGAGTTGACAGTCGGCACTCATCCGCTCACTTTACTATGAAAGATGGCCTGGATTGTCCGCTTTTTTTTAAACCTATTTTTGTGGGGGTTTTTCTTTACAGCCCTCGTCGCTCTTTTTCCGATCTCGTTCACGCTGTGGCTCGTTACCTTTCCCTTTGATCCAAACCGTAAGGCCTTGCACCGTTTCGATACCTGGTGGGCCTCTCTCTACGCTTGGGCTAATCCCTTCTGGAAGATCACCGTTGCCGGAAAGGGGCACATCGATCGAAGCAAGACCTATGTAATCGTTTCGAATCATCTTTCGATGGCCGACATTCTGGCTGTTTATAAATCGGGGGTTCATTTTAAATGGGTCGGCAAAAGGCTCATGTTTTTACTCCCCCTCGTCGGTTGGGAGCTCTGGATGAATGGTCATGTCCCGATCAAGCGGGGGGACCCAGCGAGCCGTGAACGCTGCTTGGCGCGGTGCCGTAAATGGCTCCGGAAGGGATCGTCGATGTTTTTCTTTCCGGAGGGAACCCGTTCGCCGGACGGAACGCTCCAGCCCTTTAAGACAGGGGCCTTTCGACTCGCCCTTGAGGCTGGCGTCGATATCCTCCCGCTGGTGATTCACGGAAGCTATGAGGCGGCCCCTAAACACAGCCTCTTGATCCACCAAAAATCTGAGATGTCATTGATAGTCCTGCCACCAGTGCTGGTCGCCCCATTTCTAACGCTGGATCGGGATCGTGCTGTTGAAGAACTCAAACAAACAACCTGGAACCACGTGGCAGATTGCTTGGCAAAAAATAAAGTGGGGTTAACGTAATAAGCTGCAGCCAGACCCTCCGGCCCCCTCCGCCGATGCCGGTTCCTCAATCTTTTCTTTGTTTTCCTGCATAGGAGCTACTTGAGGACCTGTACCAAGCGAATCCATCTCTGGCTCGTTGGGAAACGGCTCACATTCGGGCGGCACCTTTTCATAGAGCCTATAGAAAAGAATGCAAGGATCCTCTGGTTCGGTTCCCTCGTCGCCGGCACTAATACGACAGGCACGGGCAAAGGCGTAGGCATTGTTAAATTGAGGGCCTCGATTGTGAATGACCTGACAACAGGCCTGGACATTGCCAACATTGATATTTGAGATATTGAGTTTTCCCCCTGCCGCAATATCCCCTGCTACATGAACAGAAATCTGTTTGCAGCCTTCTACTTTTTCTTGGGGAGTTTTTCCTTGGGGACAATGCAACATCCAATCGACAATCAGGCCACCATGATCGAGACAACATTGATAGGCCTCATCATCAATCGAATCGCCTTCTTCCAGGAGATCGTCACAACTGTGACAATACCCTTCAGGATCAGTGCTAATATTAAGACAGTTACAATAATACGCTTGGTAGGTCTCAATATAATCGGCCAGAGTTATTTGTTGCTGCTCAAAGGCCGCCACGGCAGCTCGGTATTCGTCTCCGGCTTCCTGACAAGGATCGTCTTCCCGCTCGGAACCTGGGTCGGGGGTCGGTTGTGGCTCCGGTCCCGGATCGGGCTCACCACAACCATCGATAGGAAGATAAGCACAGCTCCCGCTGCGACACTCATCTTGAGTGCAGGGGTCTCTATCATCACAAACGATTTCCGCACAGGGATCGGACGGGGGAGTTTCCGGTTCCCTTATAGTGACCGGCGGCGTCTGTTGCATTGCAATCGGCGGGGGCGAACAAAGATAAAGACAGGCCTCGGTTGCCGTCAGAGCGGTCGGGTCGCAGCGAACCGCACAATTAGGGCGAGGGGCACAGGTCAGCAGTTCTCCGGCAACACACTCCCCGCCGGCGGTACACTGCCTCGGCTCACAGATGTTTCCACCTCCACAGGGCAGACTTTGGAGGGGGAGATAAGTGCAGATCGGCCCCTGTAGGCCAGCCGGAGTGCACCGATCTTGGGTGCAATCATTGCCATCATCGCAATCAGAATCCTGTTCGCAGGCCCCTCGTGGTAAAGGAAAACTGGGGGCCGCTAGAGATGTATTCCTCGATTGGTTTCCGCCAGATGGTCCCCCGGTCTGAGGAGGACGTTCAATACAACGCCCCTGTTGGCAGATTTGCGCGTCGGGGCACTCAAAATCGTTAAAACAGACGCGACAATAAAAATCGGTTGCGCTGGGCTCTTGATTACAAATCGGTTGTTCCGAGGGACAATCTTCATTTGCGTAACATTCAGTACAGTAATTGGGTCGAGGTCCCTGCGGGTTGCTCCCTCCAGCCATCAGGCAAAATGGTTTTTCCGGCGGGCAATCTTGAGATCGTGTGCACTGGATCGCTCCTTCGCAGCGCACCAATCGATCGGAGTAGTAACGGTCAAAATTACCGACCGTTATTGTGGTTGTCCTGGGAGAACTGCGACAAGTCTGTCCTCTGACACATCCAATATTGCCATTGGGATTACACGCCTGGCAGCGATTGGCGACACAATACGAAAACTCGGCAGGGCAATTACCACCGCTGGTGCAACTTCGCGCGGGAATTCCCACCGATGTAATCTGGCAGACTTTTCCCCCTCTTGGATTGTCGAGACAGGCATAGTTACCCGGCAAATCCACGAGATAGCCAATCGTTCTTGAGATAGTGAAACGACAATCTTGATCCTGATCACACGCCTCACAAACTCCATTATTGCAGATCGGGAGACGGTTGGGACAATGACGGTCCCGGCTGCACAAACAAACTGGGTCGCGAGGGCCACAAGAGACGCCGTCCAGACAGAATCCCTCTTCGCAGGTCGGCCGATCGGCGGGACAGTTGCGATCTAGGGTACACTCCGTCCCTTGGATTCGACCCGAGAGCTGCGCTGACAGCGGGGTCGGCAGAACTGCCACAACCAACATGAAGAAAATCGCCTGGAATATCATCAGTCTAGATCACCCTTTCGAGTGATTGTAACCTAATTGGGTTAACAAAATCAGCGCTAATCAAAAATTTCTCGAATGAGGGGGGAGGGGGACTAATCGCGAAAGTTCGTAAACTGAAGAGGGGTTGGATAGTCAGCCTCTTTAACCGCCTCGATCACTGTCTGGAGATCATCTCTCTTTTTACCGGTAATGCGCAGACTGTCTTCTTGAATCGCCGCCTGGACCTTTAGTTTCATCGTTTTGATCATCTTGACGATCTCTTTGGCCTGCTCCGTGGCAATCCCTTCGACGACTTTGGCGTCGCATTTCGCCTTCCCGCTAGAAGCTGGTTCAATCTTCCCCATTTGAAAGGTCTTGAGGGGCAGGCCCCGCTTGGCCGCCTTTTGCTGAAAGTTTTCATAAAGGGCCCCAACCTTGTAATCATCATCAGAAAGAAAATGGAGCTTCCCCTCTTCCTGTTTTATCTCGACCGTGCACCCTTTAAAATCATAGCGATTTTTCATTTCCCGCAACGTTTGATCGATAGCGTTTTTGAGTTCCTGATGGTCCAGCTCGTTTACAATATCAAAAGATGGCATAGTTTAGCTCCCCACAATTAATGATTCTCCAGTCATTTCTTTTGGCTTTTCAATTTTTAACAACTCCAAAATCGTTGGGGCGATATCACACAACCGTCCCAGCTTGAGTTTCAACTCTTTAAGCGACTCGCCAATCAAAAGCAATGGCACTCGATTCAAGGTATGTTGGGTGTGGATCACCCCATTAGCATCGACCATCTCTTCGCAATTTCCATGATCGGCGGTAACTAGCATCGTTCCTTGTTTGGCCAAGACATGCTTGGCGATCTGGCCCAAGCAACGATCGACCGTCTCCAGGGCCCGGATCACGGCCGATTCTTTGCCTGTATGCCCCACCATGTCGGGATTGGCAAAATTAACGACGTAAAAATCGTAATTATTCTTCTTGAGTGCCTTCACGACCTCTTCAGCAATTTCCTGTGCACGCATTTCCGGCGCCAAATCATAAGTGCCCACTTCACGATTGGAAGAAATTAATTTTCGCTCTTCCTTTGGAAAAACTCTTTCTTCGCCCCCATTAAAAAAATAGGTGACGTGGGCATATTTTTCGGTTTCAGCAATTCGATACTGGCTTCCGTTTTGTTCTGCGATAATTTCGGGAAGAATTTTCTCTAAATGTTGTTTTTGAAAGGCAACCGGCAAGTCAAAATCTTTACTGTAGGGAGTCATGCAGACATAGCGCGCTAATTGCGGTCTTTGAGAACATTTAAATTCTGTAAAGTCGGGGTCGGTGAAGCTCTGAGTCAGTTGCCGTGCCCGATCGGGGCGAAAATTAAAGAAAATAACGGCATCGTTGTCGTGAACCGTTGCAATCGGTTCCCGTGAAGAGGAATCGAGAAAAACAGTCGGTGGCAAAAATTCATCTCCGTAGCCAGGAGTCGCCCCTTTATTATCATACCAATCTTGCAAAACTTGATCGGCCGGTCCAGAGGCTTGCTCTCCTTCCCCGAGGGCGAGTGCTCGCCAGGCCTTTTCAGTACGCTCCCAGCGCTGATCGCGATCCATGGCATAATAACGCCCCGAAGCGGTCGCTATCTTTCCGATTCCAATCTTTTGAAGCTGTTCGTCGAGGTCGCGCAGATAACCGGCCCCACTATTGGGGGGAGTATCGCGCCCATCCATAAAACAATGGATGTAAACTTGAGTCACTCCTTTTTGTTTCGCCAATTCAAGGAGGGCATAGAGGTGTCGATTGTGGCTATGAACCCCGGCATCGGATAAGAGTCCCATCAGGTGAAGTGCAGAATTATTCCGCCGGCAGACCTCGACCGCCGAAAGAAGGGCTTCGTTTTCAAAAAAAGAACCGTCGTCAATGGCCTGAAAGATACGCGTCAGGTCCTGAGGCACGACACGACCCGCCCCGATATTGATGTGCCCCACTTCGGAGTTTCCCATAATACCGGGAAGCAGACCGACTGCCTCACCACTCGCCGCGAGTTCCGTATGGGGAAAGTCTTCTAAGAGTTGATTGAAGATAGGAAGGTTGGCCAAACGAATTGCGTTATGTTTGGTCGCTTCTCGCACCCCCCAGCCATCGAGAACAATCAGGACAGTTGGTTTCAAGTCTTTGCCCCATTCTGTTGCTGTGGAAGCATCATGCGAGGGGCGTCGCTCCACAGGCCTTCAAGGTCATAAAACTGGCGGGTTTCTTCGTAGAAGACGTGGACCACAACATCGCCAAAGTCGATCAGGATCCAGTGCCCCGCTTCATACCCTTCTAGACCAAGAGGATCGATATTCTGCTCGTCGAGTTCTGCGATAATGCGGTTGGCAATCGCCTGAACCTGACGGTCGGAACGCCCATGCACAATGACAAAGTAATCGGCGATACTGGAAAGTCCCTTGAGTTCGAGGATCTGCGGATCTTCCCCCTTCACCTCTTCAGCCGCTCGCACCACCTCTGCTGCTAATTCCTGCCCTGTCAACGTCGCCAGCTCATTCTCGAATCTGTCCCGCACCAGTGACAACAAATTTGGTGATGGTCAATTCTTCCAGCCCCATTGGGCCAAAGGCATGGGATTTGGTGGTCGAGATCCCAATCTCAGCCCCCAGGCCCAGTTGCCCCCCATCATTAAAGCGGGTAGAGGCATTCCACAACACACAGGAAGAACCGGCTTCTTTGAGAAATTTTTGGGCCGTCGCTTCATTCTTGGTAATGATCGATTCGGTATGCTGGGATCCATGGTGGTCAATATGATCGATCGCCGCCTCAAGAGAGGGGACAACCCGTATCGCCAAAATCAGATCAAGGTATTCGGCATCCCAATCCTCATCGGTCGCGGCAACGGCACCGGAAACAATCGCTTGAACCGCCTCGTCCCCACGCACTTCAACCCCTGCTTCCTGCAAACGCTTGATGAGTGAAGGAAGAAGATCCTTGGCAACCGTCTCATGAACTAACAGTGTTTCCAATGCATTGCAGACACCGGGACGTTGTACTTTAGAATTGAGAGCAATTTCTTCGGCCATTTTGAGATCAGCTTCTTTGTCAACGTAGACATGGCAAACCCCCTTGTCGTGTTTGACTACTGGCACGCGAGAGTTTTCTTCCATCCACTTCATCAGACCTTCCCCGCCACGCGGGATCATCATGTCGATAAATTTGGTTTGTCGGACAAGGATTTCCATTGCTCGGCGATCGGTCACCGGGATCACCTGAATAATATCGGGGTTGATATCCTGTTCGCTTAAAACGGCACGCAACAGATCACCTAAGAAACGATTGGAATGGATTGCTTCCGAGCCACCGCGCAACACAATCGCATTCCCCGCCTTGAGACAGAGTCCAGCGGCATCGACAGTAACATTAGGACGCGACTCGTAGACCATCCCAATAACTCCGAGCGGGATACGGACCTTCTTGATATGTAGCCCATTCGGTCGCTCCCATTCTTTGACAACCTGTCCCACTGGATCGGAGAGGGTGACGACATCGCGCAGACCTTGCGCCATTTCATGGATTCTTTTTTGATTGAGGATCAGTCGATCGACCATAGCATCCGAAAGACCATTTTTCTTGGCCACCTCGACATCCTGGGCATTGGCCTTTTGTATCTCGACTTCTTCCCGTTCCAGCCGATCGGCCATCTGGGTCAGGAGCCGGTCCTTGACCGCCGTCGTCAGCTGGGCAGCGGCCGAAGAGGCCTCCCGCGCCTGGCGGGCAATCGTTTCGATCTGTTCTTCGAGACTCATGATGAAGGGGGCACTCTAGGCATAGCCGACCCTATTCTTCAAGGGGGGTAAGGTCGTCGCGATGGATAACCTCGTCTGTGTAGCGATAGCCCAAGATCTTTTCGATCTCGCTGCTCTTGCGTCCTTTGATTTTTTCGAGCTCCTCGGCATTGTAGCTAACCAGCCCGCGCGCGATGATTTTTCCATCGGGCGCAACCAGATCCACTGGATCCCCGATTCCGAATTTCCCACGGACTTCTGCAATGCCAGTCGCCAACAATGATTTATTTTGTTCACGAATCGCCTGCGTTGCCCCTTTATCCAAAACAATCTGTCCATTGGCCTTCAAGGTATAGGCGATCCAATGTTTGCGCGCCCGCAGTCCCTGTTCGCTGGGTAAAAAGAGGGTGCCGCCATCGGCACCGGCAAACAGGTTTTCCATCACCTTGTTTTCGGTGCCATCAGCAATCACTGTCGGAATACCGTAGCGTCCTGCGAGACGAGCGGCGTCTAGTTTTGTTTCCATCCCGCCAATTCGCGTTTCATCCTTAACACCTGTAGCCATCGCGGCCGTTTTTTGATCGATATCGCGCACCAAAGGAATGCGCTCTGCTTTTTTGTCAACGCGCGGATCACTACTAAATAACCCATTACAATCGGTCAGTAACAATAAAAGGTCGGCCTCGATCAAGGTCGCAACATGCGCGGCTAGGGTGTCGTTATCTCCGAACTTAATTTCTTCTACAACGACGGTGTCGTTTTCATTAACGATTGGAATAACTTTTCGTTTCAACAATTCCTGCAAGGTATGTTTTGCATTCAGGTAACGACGGCGGTTTTCGAGGTCGTCGCGCGTCAGTAATATTTGTGCCGTGGGAAGGTTATGTGCCGCGAAGGCCCGTTCATAGGCATGCATCAAGGTAGTTTGTCCCGCCGCGGCGCAGGCCTGCAACGCCGCAATCATGTGGGGACGTTTTTTAAAACCGAGTTTTTTCATCCCACAGGCAATGGCCCCTGAAGAAACCAAAACCAGTTGTAGATTTTTTCCCCCGAGTAGATGAACGAGGGAGCGCGCCACTTGGCGAAATGATTTATCGAGAAGTCCCCCTTCTGGATCGGCCAATACGCTCGAACCAATTTTAATAACTACGCGGCGCGTTTTCTTGAAAAAACGAGAGCGTTCTATTGATGAATGAGTTGCCATGTCCGTTCCACTAGTTTGTCGAGGTTCTCTTTCGTCACGGCCGAGACGGTATGAACCTCAAATCCCCGCTCGGTAAATTGCTTGGCTACATCATAAGAGCGCTCTTGAACTGCCGGCAAGTCGATTTTGGTCAAAACGACAAGGCGGGGACGGTCGAGCAGGGTGGAATCATAGGAACGGAGCTCGTTTTCGATCGTCTCAAAGGGGCCTGCCTCTTCGCCGGGAACCACCTCGGAAAGATCGAGCATGTGGAGGAGGATACGGGTCCGCTCGACGTGGCGCAGGAATTCATACCCCATCCCGGCCCCCTGACTCGCCCCCTCGATCAGGCCGGGGAGATCGGCGACCGTAAAGGTCCGGTGGTCGGAAAGGGAGATCACTCCCAGCGCCGGGGCCTTGGTGGTGAAGGGGTAGTCCGCTACCTTTGGATGAGCCGCTGAAATTGCCGTTAAGAGACTTGATTTACCGGCATTCGGGAGTCCCACCAAGCCAACATCGGCGAGCAGTTTGAGTTCGAGTACGATCGTACGCTGCTCCCCTGGTTGTCCCTCTTCCCGATCCCGTGGTGCCTGGCGTCTGGAACTCCTAAAGGAAGCGTTGCCGCGCCCCCCGCGTCCTCCGCGCACAATGATGAGCTCTTTGCCAACCCGATCCAGGTCTCCCAACAGGAGATGTCCCGGCTCTTCCCAGATAACGGTCCCGACCGGTACCGGTACCCGCAGGCCCTCACCGGCCGCTCCATGTTGATCCTTGCCGCGCCCATGGGCCCCCCGCTTGGCCTTCAGTTGTCGCTGGTAGTGGTAATCGAGGAGGGTGCTCTTGTTGGGATCTGCATAGAGGGCAATATCTCCCCCTTTCCCACCATTTCCGCCATCGGGACCCCCGCGGGGGACATACTTCTCCCGCCGGAAGGAGGCGCACCCATCTCCCCCATCCCCTCCCTGGACAACAATTTTGGCTTCATCGATAAACTTCATATTCTGGCTCTTGCCTGGTATAATTCCGAATTGGGACACGGAAAGAAACCGTAAAAGGGACCGGGGAAATGAGAGGCAATTAGGGGGAGGAACCTATGCGCGGTCTCAAAATTTTCCTGGTCGGAAGCGTCCTGCTGTCTAAACGAAATAGGGAGACTGTATGGTTCAAAGGCGAAGCGATACCGTGGCTCTGGAGAGTTCATTGGTGGAGGAACAAGAGCAGAAGGACTTAAGGCCTACGAAGGAATCATCCGAGACTTTGAGCGAGTACGACCACATCGAGGACGTTACAGACAAGGAAGAGTGGGCCGGCATCCAGATAATCGGTTTTCATCCAAAAGGGGCCCTGAAACGGAAAAAGGAGCCCTCGGACGTGGCGTAGAACAGGAGGTCCAAAGTGGCAGACTCACAGAAGAAATCGCAGAAGGTCTGGTCGGAAGAAGAGCTGGCCGAGTTCGAGGCAGGGGCGGCAGAGAGCCTCCAGGAGATGGTGGACAACTTGAACGAAAACGTCTTATCGGAGGATTCCGAGCAAGAAGAGGTGAGCGAGGATCATTAGGCGGAAAGTCTACCATTCCGCCCACAAAGCTATCGCAAGGCAAGAAGGCCTCCTCTTTAGGCGTTAAAGAGAAACCTAACTATTCCTCTTTTGGCCCCGATGAGGCGATCATAAAAGAGTCCGAGAAGGCGTTAGTGCCCACCTCGGCCCCAGCAAATAATCCTACTAATCTTACAAGATTCGCGAAGTTCAATGATTCCATTGGTAAGTTCTGGACTGCCACTAAGGAGAACTTCGTTGATGATTGGGAGCGAGTTCGGCAAATTGTAAACAAAGAGGGCGTCAAGGTATCGGACAAGTCAGACCCCTACATGGCGCGGGAATTATTTTTCGGTAGGATTGGCGCACGCCTGGAAGATGCAGACAGGATCGTCAAGAACATCACCAAGAAGCAAATTAAACTGGGCGGCAAAAAGGGGTTTGAGTCTGTCAAGGCCGACATCAATAATTATCTCATTTATAGGCACGCCCCAGAGAGAAACCTGGCGCTAGGAAAAAACGCGGCCGGAATTTCGACTAAAGAAGCAAAGGCCGGCTTAAGGAACCTCAGAAAGCAGAAAAATTTCAAGGCAATTTCTGAAGTTAGCGACGACATATCCGACCTCAATAAAAAAACATTAGACACCTTATTGGAGGGCGAGGTCATTGAAAAAAGTTTATATGAAACACTCAGAACTAAATACAAAAAGCATATCCCATTAAATCGCGTATTCGACGATGAGGCCGATGACGTTGTGCAGGTTTTGGCCGGTCGAGGGCTCGATGTCAGGGGCACCGGAATCCTTAAAGCGAAGGGAAGTCAGCGGGAAGTCTCTGATATAATGGGGAACGTAGTCGCCAACTACAAGGCGGCATTAACCCGTGCGGAGAAAAATAAGGTAAATCTCGCCACACTAAAGTGGGCCAGAGAGAACGAATATTTTCATGGCCTGTTTAAGGAAATCAAACCAAAAATTATCGGGCAAACATTCAAGAAGGCAGGGGAACCTAGGGGCTTCATAAAGGGTCAAATTAACGATCCTCAGGTTCTCCACATCCGCGAAAAAGGGAAAGCAGTTTATTTGAAAATAAATGACCCTCGTCTTGCCGAAGTTCTTAAAGGGGTGAACCGTCAGAAGCTCGATGGGGTAATGAGAATCGTCGGATCGATTACCCGCTTTTATTCTGGGGTTCACACAAGGTTTAACCCAGAGTTTGCCCTCCCAAATAAGATTCGTGATCTTCAAGAAACAGCGATTTATCTCGCCTCAAAAAACGAAATCGGTTTTAAGAAAACCGCCAAGATGGTCTTGAAGGATCTAAAGCAAGAAAACACTAAGGCCGTTCTTGACTTCTTTCGTGGAAAAGACACTTCGCTTGCGAAGCTATACAACCAGATGCGCTTGGATGGAGGAACGACCGGAGGCATGTCACTATCCACCAAGAGCGTAGTGGACCTAGACATCCGGCAACAAACCTTTCAATGTTGTTGGCTCTTTTTCTATGGGTAACTCCACGATCCTCTACATTGATACGGATGGGGATGGTGAGGCAGACGAATCGGCCGCTGGCTCTTCTTCAGAATGGGAGGGTAGCGAAGAAAGCGTTTCTGCCGACAACCCATCAACGGAAACTCCCACAACCAATCCCTCGGGAGAAACTTCTCCTTTGCAATTCCGGAAGCTGCAC
>CAZXZM010000017.1:0-18785 GCA_964645365.1 uncultured Pseudomonadota bacterium
GGATCATTTTGCAAGAAAAGTTTAAAAATATAATAATATCAATAAGTTGTATACAAAACTGTATACAACTGTATACTGAAATTATCGAATGCCCTTGGAGGACACTGACCCCCGCAGTATAATTCCTGTTATGAAAACGGGGGATTCAGGGGTCAATCTCTTCCACTACCGGGACTACCGTAAGTTCCTGCGAGACTGGTATCAGGCGGCCAAGCAGTCGCGAGCCTCTTTCTCCTTCCGTACCTTCTCCCAGCGAGCCGGTTTCAAGTCGACCAACTTCTTCAAGCTAGTGATGGACGGAGACCGCAACCTGACCGAAGACTCACTCCCCAAATTTATGAAGGGGCTTAAATTCAATAAGCAAGAGCAGGAATTTTTCCGGAATCTCGTCTTTTTCAATCAGGCCAAGGCCCATGATCAAAAAAACCTTTATTACCAACGCCTGCTTCAATCGCGTAAATTTAACCAACTCAAGCCAATCGAAAAAAATGCCTACGAGTATTACTCCACCTGGTACCATCCAGTGATCCGAGAGCTGGTTGTCTCTAAAGATTTTACGGGAGACCCGCGATGGATTGCAGAGCGAATCTTTCCCTTGATCACGGTCGCCCAAGCTGAAAAATCGATCGAACTTCTGGAACAGCTCGGTTTTATCAAAAAGGCAGGGGGAAATAAGTGGGGGCAATCAAGTCCCCTCCTCTCGACCGGCCCTGAAGTGGCTTCTTTGGTGCTGATGAACTACCATCATCATTTACTCGACCTCTCCAAAGAGATTCTGACCCATGTAGCAGCCGAGCGGCGGGACGTGAGCGCCATGACCCTCGGAGTCGCAAAAGAACGCTTGGGCCAGATCAAAAGAAAGGTGCAGGAGTTTCGGCAGGAGATTTTGAAACTGGTAGCCCTCGACACCCATCCCGATCAGGTGATTCAGCTCAATATCCAGCTGTATCCGATGACCCGCGAACCGGAGGAGAAAAAAAAATGAAACGGCTCGGACTCATAGGATGGATCAGTCTTCCCCTCCTCCTGCTCACGGGATGTGCAAATCAAGAGGCTGAATTGCAGGGGGGATCAGAGGCAGGTAATCCAAGGGCCCTGATCGGAACGGTCGAAGAGGGTACGGAACAGTCCTTAGCCGCCCTCGCCTCTCACGGTGAGGGGTGCCCTGCGGACCAACTGATTGCGACCAACACGAGCGCCCAGACCACCACGGCCGAGATCGATGGGGATGACTGTTCCTTTGATCTCTCGTTGCCTACCGGAAAGGGCTATACGCTCGCCTTCACTCTCGATGACGAATTTGTGGCCACGATGATCTTCAATAACAAGTCACAATCGATCACCTCTCGCGTTTTTTATGTCTCGGATGGCACAGCGGCCATTGATCTGGGGGCCTGTATCGTCATCAACGGCACGATCACCCCCAGCAATCAACCGGCGGCCCAGAACGATTTCGACGACGATGGTATCTTTGATTTCTTTGACGATGATTTCGATGGCGATGGAATTTTTGATGATGACGAAGGGGACTGCGATTTCGACGGCTTCTTCGATGACTTCGACTTCGACGATGAAGAGTGTGACATTGATGAGGATGATGGGGACAACAATGATGATGATGACGACGACAATGACGATGATGACGACAACGATGATGAAGGGGACGACGATGACGATGATGATGATGAAGCGGTCATCCTCGAGGTCTACCCTTACAACGGACAAGGCATCTTCTTTTCCGACGACACCGTAGAGCTCGACGAAGATGTCGAAATTCGTTTCTCCTGCGAACTGGATGTCGATGCGCTTTCTGAGGAGATGTTCCTAATCGAATCAGCAGGAGAAGACGATATCGAGTGTGAGTTTGACCTCTTTGATGACGATGAAGGAATTGTCTGTGAACATGAAGACGATGAATTTTTACCCGATACGACATACACCGCCACGATTGAAGGGGTCCCCTGTCTCAACGGTTCGATCGTCGAGACCGCCTCTTGGTCGTGGCATACGGAGGAAGATGATTAATGTGAATGTGTAAAACCCCCTCTGCGAGCCGCCGTACGCCGGCATGGCGGCTCGTTCAGGGCTGGCAATAAAGGAGGAAACCATGAAGACGCAATTAAAGCCCTTCATCCTTGCCAGCCTTGGCCTGATCTTTTTGGCCGGCTGTCTCGGTATCGAAGGTCCCACATCAGAAGAAAACGACAACGAAAACAATAACAACAATAACAGCTCGTCCAGTCGGCAGCTGACCGGATCGGTTCCAGCCCTGACCCAAGGATCCAACCTGTCAAGCCTGCACGATGGAGAAGAACCGGGAGAGTGTGCCGCCGATACGATCATTGCCACTGATTCAAGTGCTGAAACTGTGTCCGTAGCAATCGATGAAGACTGTGACTTTGCCGTTACGTTGGAGATTGGAAAATCCTATGTCTTGAGTCTGTCACACGAAAATAGTTTCGTGGCGACACTCATCTTTGACACGGGTGCTTCTTTCTCCAGCGATAATGTCACGGTTGGAGCTGGCTCTGGACCGATCCAGTTAGGCGAAATCACCATCACGGGAAACGTCGCTATCCCTGAATTTGAGCCCTGCGATCAAATGGATACCGATGACGATGGCGTCGTTGACTTCGACGATGAAGATGACGATGGCGATGGTATCGAGGATGAATTCGAGGACGATTGTGACCTCGATGGATTCCTGAATGACCACGACTTCGACATGGAGGACTGTGACGAAGGCGAAGAGGACGAAGAAGATGAGGAGGATGATGAAGCCTATGTCCTCGAGGTCAAACCCCGCAACGATTCCCACCCGGAATTAGGTGAAGATCGCGTTGATCTGGATCGTGACATCAAGGCCCGCATCAATTGCTCTGTAGATTCAGACACAGTCAACGAAGATACCTTCATCATCTATCATGATGACGAAGAGCTCGATTGCAACTATAGAGGCAACAGCCATGGCAAGGGAAAGCTCGGAACCCAAACCACGATTGAGTGCGAACCGAATGAGGACATGCACTCCGATGCCCTCTATACGGCCCTGATTGACGGCGTTATGTGCCGTGATGGTCGCGAGGTCGAAACGGTCGCCTGGTCCTGGCTCACCGAACCCTACGATGACGATGAAGGTCACTATGAAGATTACCTTGACGAACTATTCGAGGAACTCTTCGGCGGTGAAGATGACGATGATTGGGATGATGACGATTGGGAAGACGAAGATGAAGACGACGATTGGGACGAAGACGATGACGAAGAGGATGATTGGGAAGACGAGGAATAAGACCGAATCTGCCCGTAACCCCGCAAGACTAGCGCTTTCGGGGTTACGGAGTCAGTAAGACCTTCCCGAAATTTTTATGCGCCTGGATATAGGCATGGGCTTCGGCCGCTTGCTCAAAGGGAAAGGTCTTGTCGACGATTGGACGAAAGGTCCCTTCGGCAACATGCTGCACAATTTTCTTCGATATTCCTTGCAGCAGTTTCGTGCGATGCCAAAGATGACCCAGGTTCACCCCCATCACTCCGCGATTCTCGTTCATTAAGGAGATTGCTTTAAATTTTGGCATCTGCATCAACCCCTTAACCGCCATCGGAATATTTCGTTTGGTGCTGGCCCCTAAACTGGAAACCCCAAAAACAAACAGGCGACCGAGCGGCGCCAAGCAACGGTAGCTCTTCGTAAAGGACTTGCCCCCTACGGCGTCCAAGACAATATCGAGCCCCATATTCCCAGTCGCCTCTGCGACGGCGACTTCAAAATCTTCGCTGTGATAATCAATGCAATGGGTGACACCCAGTTCTTTCAGCCGGTCATGTTTGGAAGCACTCGCGGTACCGAAGACCTCGGCACCCCGCCAGCGACAGATCTGCAAGGCCGCCTGCCCGACTCCACCAGCCACTGCATGAATCAGGACACGATCCCCTTCGTGAAGGTTTCCCAGACGAACCAACATCAACCAGGCGGTCACGTAATTGACCGGAATCGCCGCAGCCTCTTCAAAAGAAAGATTGGCCGGCATAGGAATCACTTGAAGTGCTGGCACCGTCACCGTGTCGCTATAACCACCAAACCGCGTGAGAGCGAGGACACGATCCCCTTCCCTCAAACCGGTGACACCGCCCCCAATTTGATCAATGGTGCCAGAAACTTCATAACCAATAACGGTTGGCAGCTTCGGCGCATCGGGGTAAAGCCCCATCCGCGCCAAGATATCTGCAAAATTAACGCCGGAAGCCTTCACCCGGATCCGCACGCTGCCCGATTGTGCCTGAGGATCCGGAGCTTCGCGAAGTGTTAAGACCTCCGGCGGCCCGATTTTTGGAATCCAAACCTGCTTCACGACAGATCGTGTAGATTTGAATCAATCAATCCGCCAATAAAACTAAAGAGGAGAAACCCAAAATAGAGACCCCCTAAAACTTTTAATGCAATAAACATAAGATCCTCCTTATTTTTTTTTCTTACGTTCTTTTTTGCGTGCCGTAACCCGTTCCCGCGTGTGATTACAAAGCTTCGCTAAAAAATTATCCCAGGCTGCCACAATCGAGTCTTCATGAAGCGAATAGATCACCTGTTGCCCTGCCCGCCGCTCCGTCGCCAATCCCGCCTCCTTTAAAAGAGAGAGGTGATGAGAAATCGCCGGCTTGGTCATCTGAAACTTGTCGGCAATCTCCCCGGCTGCTAGATCCCCATCCCTTAACAATTCGAGGATCCGACGGCGGGTGGGATCCGCCATCGCCTTAAAAACTTTTCCCAGCTCCTTGGACATCGTCTCGCTCCTGGTTCGATTACTGTTAAATATTTAAACAATTATTTAAATATTAAACTAACGGGGATTTGTCAACAGATATTTAAACAATTGTTTAAATATTAAATAGTTTTATAACTAACTGAAATTACTTTGTTTTTACTAATTTTGTGAGGGGGGAGTTGCGGTCGCCCGCTTCAGTTCGATCGTATAGGAGGCAAGTCGGCGCTGGCTGGTCCCAAAGCCAAGCTCAATAAAATAAGTACCATCCTCGGGGATCGTGAAGGAACGGCTCTTGAGGCCCTGATTGCTCCCGGAAGACTGAGTCAACAGGCGCTGTTTATAGGCATCGTAGACGTTCAATTTGAAATAGCTGGAAATCTCTTCATTAGGAATCAGCCCGATAAAATAGACCTCCCCTTTCTTGGCCGTAAAGGAGAAGACATCCACCGTATCGGCACTCCCAAGATAATTTTTGGGATAGCGTTGGACCTGTATCGGAAGTGCCTTGCTTAAATGGTCTCCGGCATCCTTGTCGGTTCCCAGGTCTCCTTTGACCAACGTCGATATCTTAAAAGTAACATGATCCTTGTTCATATCATCGTAGGTGCTCCCCATGAGAACATAATAACGCCCTGCCTTAGGGACTCCATAGACAATCCGCTGATTGGCATGGGTGTCACCAATAATGTTGATCTTTTTCAGTTCGTTGCGGGTGTCACCATGCAATTGAATGCCGGCATAGGGGTTTGTGTTTTCGGTCGCCTTCCCGTCACGGATATTAACCCCCTTCTCCAAGGTGCGTAGTTCAAGGGTCAGCTCTTCTCCCCCTTGAAGATCGAGAAAGAAATAATCAAAATCATTTTTCTTCTGGTGATGGTCGAGTTTGTATTCTTGATCATATCCGATCGCCACAGCGGTCTCGTAACTATTACCACCACGAGTCACCGAACCGTAGGTCGTCTTTTCCTTTGCAATCACCAAGGAGGCCTGCGTCGCCTCCTGCAATGCCTTTCCCAGCCCAGCCGCTCCTTGGGCATCAAAATATTTTCCACCAGCAGCCGCAGAAATATCCTGTAATTGCTTCTTGGTTGTCGCATCGACATTAAAACCGACCGCGTGAACGACCACCTTAAAACCCGCCGCCTGTAATTTCTTCAGAACGGCAACCGGATCTCCGTCGCAGGTCTCTTCCCCATCACTGAGCAAAATAATGACCTTGTCCGCTTCTCGCTCTGTCGAAAAATCATTCTTGGCCTGTTCGAGTGAGTAGGCGATCGGGGTATACCCCTTGGGGGCTAACGAAGTGATTTTCGCCTGAACCTGTTCGGTATTGACCGCCGCAAAGGGGAGGACGAGCTCACTGTCTTTACAACTTTCCGCTTTGTTCGTCTGCTCGGCTCGGTGACCGTAAACACGTAGCGCCACAAAGGTCCCGGCCGGAATTCCCTGTACTGCTTGCAGGAGCGCTTTGCGGGCTGAAGCAATCTGACTCTCTCCCCCACTCACTTTGCGCATCGAACCGGAGAGATCGAGCAAGAATTCGATATCGGTCTTCGCTTCCGCCAGGGTGGGAAGAAGAAAGAACGTTATTAAGAAAATGCGGAGAGTCTTCATGAAAAATGCATTTTACAGACCGACCTCATAAAATCAATTGGTTTGCTCGGCCGGAGCAATCCGCCGCAAGATCCGATCGATTCGTTGTTGCACATAGGGCCCCGGTGGACGATTCCCCCACTTGACCGGACTCGGGATAATCGCCGCCAAAAAGGCTCCCTCCTCCAGGGTCAGACGATTGACCGATTTATTAAAATAGCGACGGGAGGCGGCCTCAACCCCATAGATCCCAGGACCCCATTGAATGAGATTTAAGTAAAGTTCCAAGATTCGTCCCTTGGTCAGCTCCTGTTCCATCTTGCGGGCGATCAAGATCTCTTTAATCTTCCGCCATGGACTCTTCCTCGGAGACAGGTAGATATTTCTCGCCAGCTGCATCGTGATTGTCGAAAAACCACGGGCAAAACTCTTTTCCTCCCAGTTTTTCTTGACCGATTCCTTGAACTCAAAAAAATCGATTCCCTTGTGTTGGTAAAAAGTTCCGTCTTCCGCCTTGATGACCGCCTTGCGTACATAGTGTGGAACCAGGCCAAGCGGAACCCAATAGTGGCGCGCGCCTTTCCCCATAAAGGCGGTCTCCTTTGGGTTTTCGGTCTTTAAATCGGAAACGTCGGGGAGCTTGGTCTCAAAATAAGAAGAGAGGAGAAAAAAAGTGAGTAGAAGGAGCGCGATTCCCTTAAAGAGTCCCATTGTCCTTTCTGTTTAGAAAGCCTGGAATCGAGAGTCAATAGCTCCAATTGAATCTTTCCAAGGATACCATAAGGAGGCTATACCCTTCAATCGATGTCGGAACAGACCTTCTTCACCCTTTCCCAGGTCAAGCTGCACGCCGCGGTGGCCGGCCCAGCCGAGGGTCCTCTGGTGATCCTGCTGCACGGATTCCCGGAGCACTGGTATTCCTGGCGACACCAGATCCCGGCCCTGGCAGCAGCCGGTTTTCGAGTCATTGCCCCGGATCAGCGAGGCTACAATTTAAGTGAGAAGCCTTCGCACATTAAAGACTACGCGGTCGATACGCTGACTCAAGATATCGTCGACCTCATCGAGCAAGTGGGTCGAAAGAAGGCAATTATCGTCGGGCACGATTGGGGGGGTGTTGTCGCCTATCGCTTGGCGATGGATTATCCCGACCAGGTGAAAAAACTGGTTATCCTCAATTCCCCTCATCCACGCGCCTTTGCCCGCGAAGCAAAAAAATTCCGGCAGCTACGTCGTTCTTGGTATATGTTTTACTTTCGACTCCCCTGGTTGCCGGAAAGCCTCTTTAATTTTACCCCAAAACTTTGGGCAAAAAAGATGTTCCAGGGAACCGCCATCAATAAGGCTGCCTTTAGTGATAAAGAAGTCGAAGTGATGGCAAAGGCGATGGCGCAACCGGGAGCAATGCGCTCGATGCTCCATTGGTATCGCGCCGCCTTTCGCTTTAAGCCCAAAAACCGCACTCAACAGATCCAAATGCCGACATTGATCATTTGGGGGGAAGAGGACGTCGCCCTCAATATTCATCTACTCGATGGTATGGAACCCTGGTTCGAAGGACCGCTTCACATTGAACGCATCCCCGACAGGGGTCATTGGATCCAGAACGAAGCACCAAAAAAAGTGAACCAGCTCCTACTCGATTTTCTTTAAAAAGGATCAGGCCAGGGCCAGCGGTTCGGGACGATAGCGCATCCGCGCATGCCATTGTTCTATATTTTCATTGAGGGGCTCTTCGATTCCCTCTAAGGCCCCCATCAGGTGGGAAAAGAGACCGTAAAAGAAAGAGTGTTTTTGGCGCCATGCCGTCACTTCTTCCTGCATATCAAAAGTGTGCAGGACCCACAGATTCGCGACCCCTTCCGCCAGCCACTCATCTAAATTGGTCTCGGCATACTCACTTGACGGGGGATCCTCCGCTGCAATCACCTTAACAAGCTCCCGCGCCAGAAAACGATTCATCAGGGCATGGCCGAACCCTTCATGAAAAATCATCGTCCAGAGAATCCAATGCCGGAGCAAGGCAGGATTCCCTTTGCTGAGAATCCGGTGAAACCGGGCTGTATTTTTACTGACCTCAGAAGGGAAGAGGAATAAGACTTTCCGCTCTCCCACTTTTTGCAAACGACCATTGAGTTCGGGATGATAATCGGTGCGGATCTGGACCTCGTCAATTTCAGTCAGGGCGGACAGCGGAATCTTCAATAGGGCTTCTTCGACCTCTTTCTGTGAGGGAATAAAAACATGTTCCTGTTCTCCTGCCGAGTTGGGGCGCCAGATAAAACGGATGCGATGACCGTTCTGGAAAAAGACTTTCTGGGCCATACGTCCGTCCGGCAGGAGTTCTGGCTCCAAAGAACGAATAATACGTGGAAGGGTGAGTTGATCGAAGGGGGTCATGAATTCTTCATCGAGGTAGGGTTCTAAAAAGTGGCTTTCAATCTGTGTCGGATCGACCCGCCACGGCTTTGTCCCAGGCCAACGGTCCTGATAAAACAGGGCCCACGAACCACTCTGGTGGGGTCGACGGTTATCACGAACATAATAAAGAAAATCCCTCTCCCCTGTGTTGGCATCGACAACTGTCTCGCAATCGGCAACACGACAGGGGGTACCGCGTGGACGGAGTAACGGGGCCGGATGAATCCTCTTCAAAAAAGCGCGCGCCTGGGCCTCCCATTCCGGATCATCGATCAGTTGGGCCATACCACCAAGCTCTTCCACCCGCTCAAAGGTCGCCTGCTGGGGGACTCCGACTTGGGCCCGCCATTGATCGAAGGTCAGGAAACCCCCGTTGGCCAAGAGAGGAAGCGAAGTGAAGCCACTGTAGGCTAGAAGAGACATCACGCGGTTTTTCGGAAAAAGCTGAATAAAGTTGCGGCTTTTCAAAGAAGGGAGAGATCGCTATACTCGGCTCCACTCATGGTCAATGCCCCGCAGCCACCACAGCCCCCCCAGTCGGAACATGTCCGCGATATCGCCAAGGACATTATCTTCACGCTGCTCACCTGCGGGCTCTACAACATCTATATCCAGGCCCAGCAGATCAAGGCGGTCAATGCGATGCTCCGGCAAGACAAATATTCCTTTGGAAGTTGGTTTCTGCTGACCCTTGTCACCTGCGGGATCTATCACATCTATCACGAATACCGGAAAACATCGGACCTTTGTGTGATCTTCAAGGACCTCAATGAAAACGAACCGATCTTGACGGTCCTGCTGGCTATCTTCGGCATGAGCATTGTCGCCGACACAATTCAGCAGACACACATCAACCGTTACTACGGATCAACAGGCCTGTGAGATGTTCCCTTTCCCCTTAAAGTGTCCCCTTTATTTTTTTACGAGCATCCATTGTCCCACTTGCGGGCTGGGGCGTGGGCTGATCGCAGCGGTTCAAGGTCAATGGGCCCTCTCCTGGTCTTATCACCCCTTGGCGATTCCACTTCTCTTCCTGGCTGGAATCACTCTTATCGGTCTTCTCTACTCTCCGCATAAAGTGAAGGCCCTTGGAGACCGTATTGTGTCCCCACTGCAGTCTCACCCCCGCACCACCGCCGTAGGATTTGTCTTCTATTCGGTTTGGGGTTTTGGACGATGGCTCGTCTAGACAAACCAATCATTACACTCACAACCGATTTTGGGTGGCAGGATGGCTATGCCGGCGCACTGCACGCCTCCATTTTATCAATCAATCCACAGGCGACGATTGTTAACCTGACACACAACATCCCCTCTTTTGACATTGTACAGGGGGCCTTTGTTATCGGAACAACCTGCCCCCTCTATCCAAAGGGAACGATCCATGTCGCTGTGATCGATCCCGGCGTGGGAAGTGATCGCCTCCCGATCTTGATCAAAACCAAAAACTATTTCTTTGTGGGGCCGGATAACGGACTCTTCAGTATGGTTCCATCGGTCGATACTGTCGAATCGGTTTATCATTTAAAGGAAGCTAAGTTTTTCCGTGCCGAGGTGAGTACAACCTTTCACGGCCGTGATATCTTCTCTCCCGTTGCCGCCCATCTCTCAAAAGGAATCACTCCTTCTCGTTTTGGTCCAAAGATTAAAGGCTTGAGTTGCCTGGACCTCTTTGACGGAACCCACATCGTCGCCATCGATAAGTTTGGCAACGCCGTTACGAATATCTCTCGGAAAATTTTTCAGGAGAAGGTCCGAAAGAAACCTTTTGCCCTGGGGGTCGGTCGACGAAAACTGACCCAACTCGTTCAGACCTATTCAGACGTCCCACGTGACAAGGCGGCTCTCTTGTTCGGGAGTAGTGGTTTTTTGGAACTCGCCCTCTATCAAGGTTCCATCGCCCAGAAATGGGGCCTTACCGTCGGTCAGAAGGTCCTCTTGAAGGTCTAGAGAAGATCAGCCTAGCAACGTTTGTCGGTCGCCGCCGACAAAGGGCCAATGCTATCGGCCCATTCTATAGGTATTTTTTCAGCTGGATTACAGACACTTGCGCTAGCGAGTGGAAGTAATACTTTGTGGGTGGAGGGACTCGCCTCGGCAATTGAACCCGACTTTCACCCCCTTCTAGAAGACCCTGCCGCCTGCGGACAGACCCTGGAGCAATTGCGGCAGGGAGCGCCCGTCACACGACATGGACCCAGACCTCTTTGGGAGGCCCTTCTGGGTCGGTGGCTCCCGCCCCCTCCCCCCTTAGCGATTACTGATAGAAACCTCAGTGGGCGACAATGGGATTTTTCTCGTAAACCGGAACGGGCCAATAAGCTCTTGGCTGTCCATTGGTCACCGAACGCCACTCTGGCGAACCTCTTAAGTACTCTCTTGGTCGGTGTCCCTGGCATTCACGTCATGTCCCTTCAGACAATTCGTCTCTTAGGGCTCTTTCAATTGCATCTCACGCTTTCTGATGATTCCGGCAGAAAGGCGGGCGTCCTCTCTCATATGTTCGTCATCGATCAAGGCAAACCGAGTCACATGTACCGCCATGATGGTTTTGTAACGGTTGAGCCGCACCTTCGAACTGGAGGAATCGGGACCTCTCTTTTTGTCAATTTTATCCGCTGGCTCTACAAGATTGATTACATCAGTTCCTATCGAATGATTGTCGACGGCCTGGGAAGGGTCGCTTGGTCTCGCCTTGAGGGCCTTCAGGTGGCACCGCAAACACTGGAAGATTTCCGTCAAAGAATCCGAGCCCTGAATGATGAATTTCAACTGGGAATCGATCCCGGAGAGATTGCGTCCCTCTCTTCCCTGCAAGAAGTGGGTCGGTTCCGGATTCCCCAAGAGGCACCGGAGGGATTGATTCGATTGGCCCAGAAACTGTACAGCCCGCTCAATGTAGAAATAACCCCAACTGATTTGGCTCGTCGGGCACGTAAAGTCGGTGACATCGCCCTTCTTCAGGAACCCTATGATGCCTCGCTGGATCTCTCCTCCGACTCCGCCGACGCTGAACGATTCTTTGCGTCGACACTGAAGGTACTCCAGTAAATGCTCGCCCTCTCTCTATCGAATCTTTCTCTCGTTTCTCAAGGCATTCTGGCCGCCTCCATCAGCCCGACCGAAAGCATTGCGACGCTAGCAACCGAACTGGAGACGGTTCGAGAGGCAAAGCAGGGTCAAGCACTACTCGGTTATCTCGCGAACCGCGGTGTCGCCACTGTTCGCTTTAGCGATCTTGAAGATCCGAGGGTCCGTGAGGCGGTCGTCGCCAGCGCCGACCTTCGGAATCGATTTGACAGCGCCTTCGAGCAATTAAAAGGCCCGGGCAGACTACAGCTCATCCTTCGTGACTTTGTCGCCGGTTCTCCTTGGCCCCCCGAAGTCCAACAGCACTTTAAGAGGGTGTTGCTCCCTGCCGGCGTACAACGGTGGACCCCCCGGCCGAAAGATTTCGACTATGAAGCAGCGATCCGCGATCATTCGCGGTCCCTCCACAAGGGCCGACTCGTCTATCCGGGAACGCGGGGAGAAAAAGAACACTGGTCCCATGAGGTCTACCGGCAACGGGGCTTTGGGAAGTGGCTCGGTACTTCAAAAGTGGCTGGGGGGACTGCTCAAATTATAGACTGGCTGCAGATCCGCCGCGTTCCGGATACGCGAAGCCCCCTTCACCTTGACCCGACACGACTTGGCTTCACACGTCTCCATGGCAAGGCGCCAATGGCCGGCGATCTTTTTTGCTACCATCACGTCTTTGGTGACAGCGCCGCTATTTTAACCCAGCTCGATGCCAACCGTGATCCGGTCGAAATCTTGTTGCCACAAGGATTGTCTCTTTACCTCACCTGCCCGGAAAATGTGGGCTCCCACAGAGGTCTTTATGAATTTTCCTCTCGAGGGAAACCGCATTACTTAATCGTTGGAAAACAACCCTTTGAAGACAGGGAATCGGAACCGCCCCGTCTCGAGGAATTACGCGCGGTCGCACGGACGATTCGTTTTCGAGAGGCAAAATTTAAGGTCCTTCGTGAAGGGGAAGGTTCCGGCCTATCCGACCGAGAGTGGCTTGTCGATTATGACTTCGCGAACGGCGACTGGGCGATCTTTCATCTACAAATTACCGGTGAAGGGAACCGCCGTAAACTCGCGGTGATTATTGACTACAGTCAAAAAGTAAAAAGTGACCCCCCGCACTTTATCATGGTGACCGAACGAACCTTGCGCTCCGCTGCGCGAGAGCTCGGTTTTACGCAGCTCGCAATCTATTACAAAATGATCTACCCCCTTCACGATGAGAAGTTTGAACGGGAACTCGCCAAGCGAGGCTATGCCTCCCTCAATGCCCCCGGTTGGGGCCGCGAACCAGGGAAACGAATTCGAATCACCTAATCTCCCAAGTTGACTCCACTTTCCCCTGCGACTATTCATCTGAATTCCACCGGTTTTTGGAAAGCGAACGCAGGCGAATTCACTTCG
Organism: uncultured Pseudomonadota bacterium; assembly: GCA_964645365.1. Taxonomy (GTDB): domain Bacteria; phylum UBA10199; class UBA10199; order 2-02-FULL-50-16; family JAJFLM01; genus CAZXZM01. Next base: position 13,257 of record CAZXZM010000017.1, read on the forward strand.
CCGGAGTGAGCCAGGGGGAGAGGGGGAGAAATTAGCGAAGCGTTTCCCCTTTTATAATGGCGCGGTAGCAAAGTGGTAATGCAGCGGTTTGCAAAACCGCTATACGGGGGTTCGATTCCCCCCCGCGCCTCAGGATCGGCTTCCATCAAATGCCCGGGTGGCGGAATTGGTAGACGCTACAGACTTAAAATCTGTTGGGAGTTTCTCCCGTGCCGGTTCAAGTCCGGCCCCGGGCACCATTCATGTGGTACATCTACATTGTCGAGTGTCGCGACTCGACTTACTACACCGGCATCACCAACGATCTAGCCAAGCGGATTGAAACACATAACAACGGACGGGGCGCCAAATATACCCGGCCCAGGCTACCAGTCCGTTTACGATATTCGGAAGAGTGCCCAACGAAGGGGGCCGCCCTGAAAAGAGAGGCGGAAATCCAAGGCTATAATCGGAAACAGAAAGAGGAATTACTGAATTCCTGAAAATCTTTCGTCGTAATTTTATTTCGAAATTCATTGCTCCCGGTCAAAAGATCGATCGCTGGAATGTCGGTGACAAACTCATACGGTTCTTTCCGCCACTCAAAACCTTTTTGCGAATAGAGTCGGTGTAATAGCCAGACGAGAGCCAATCCCGTTAAATAAGGGCGGAAGGCTTCGCGATCGCTTATCTGCCAACGAATCCCTTCGCATTCCTGGCCCGCCTGCTTTTGGTGTGTCGGCGTAAAGGAACAAGGGGTCGCTGCAATGCCCGGTAATTTAAGTTCGTTAAAACGGCCGATCAGTTCTTCCGACTTTATATAAGGGGCTCCGATCGTCTCAAACGGCGTCTCGGTCCCCCGCCCTTCCGAACAATTCGTTGCCTCCAAGAGGCACAGGCCGGGATACAAGAACGCCGCTTCGTAAGAACGCATATTCGGCGAGGGATTGATCCACTCTAAACCGGTATCGGGCCAATGCATCTCCCGTTCCCAACCTTCCATCCCGATCACAGTCAGATCACAACCAATCTGTTCTCGTTCATTCATTAATTGGGCCAACTCCCCAATCGTCAGGCCATGACGAACCGGTATCGAATAGAGACCGACAAACGATTCAAAGCCGGAACGAATCCCTCCCCCCTCTTTCTGCACCCCCCCGAGCGGGTTAGGACGATCACAGACAATCACCTTTTTCCCGGCGGCAGCGCAGGCCTGCATGCAAAGAACCGTCGTCCAAACATAGGTGTAATAACGAGTGCCGATGTCTTGAAGATCGACGACCAAGACATCGATCGCAGCGAGCATCTCCGCCGTTGGCTTCAGGGATTCAAGAGTGTCTCCATAGAGGCTGTGAACTGGAAGATTTGAGCGATGATCGGTCGTAGAGGAAACCGGCTCCATATCCTGGGCGATCGTTTTTAGACCATGTTCTGGGCCAAAGAGGGCGGTCACCTCCCACCCCTTCCCCTTCAAGAGCTCTTCGACGGTAGAGCCCCCTGCCGACGTCACACTCGCCTGGTGGGCCAAAATTCCGAGCCGCTGGCTGGAGAAGCGCTCCGGTCCTGCCTTCAAAAATCGATCAATCCCGAGCCGCATGAAGGGCCCCTTGTACCGCTAACATTCTAAAATCACCACATTTTTTCGTTGACTCCCCCTTACAGATTCGGCACATTCCCTCACTAAACTGACACGTCAGTCTAATCATATGTCACGCAAACTCATGATAGGGGTCGATATCGGCTCCACCACCGTCAAGGCGACCGTCGTCGATCCCGACTCTCTGGAAATCCTCTGGAGTGACTACCAGCGTCACGAAACAAAGCAGCCGGAAAAGGTCCTCGAATTCCTGGTCCGGATCGGCAACGAGTTTAACGACGTTCCGCAGGAAAACATCCGCCTCTTTATGACCGGCTCGGGGTCTTCCCCGCTCTGCGAACCAACCGGTGCAAAATTTGTCCAAGAGGTCAACGCCGTCACGATGGCCGTTGAAAAGCTCCACCCCGATGTCGGCTCGGTCATCGAGCTCGGCGGACAGGATGCCAAGATTATCATCTTCAAGGTCAACGAAGAGACTGGCGAAAAACAGGCAATCACCTCGATGAATGACAAGTGCGCCTCTGGAACCGGCGCTACCATCGACAAATGCATGATCAAGGTGGGAGCGGACGCAGACTTTATCAAGGACCTTTTGTTTGATGGCTCTAAGTTGCACCATGTCGCCGCTAAATGCGGTGTCTTTGCCGAAACCGACATCGTCAATCTCGTCAAATCAGGAATTCCTTCAAACGAGGTCCTTAATTCGCTAGCCGATGCCATCGTAATGCAGAACCTCTCTGTCCTCACGCGAGGCAATACCCTGCGACATAAGGTCTTGCTCTTAGGCGGCCCCAACGCCTACCTCGGTTTTATACAAGAATGTTGGCGCAAACGAATTCCTGAAACTTGGAACGAGCGCAATTACGACTACCCTAAAGATGTCCCGATCGAAGAACTGATCACCGTCCCCGAAAATGCCCAGTACTACGCCGCCTACGGCGCGGTCCTGTACGGGACCTACGAAGAAGCAACGGTCGGGTGCTACAAGGGCCTCGATGACTTAAAGGAATTTGTCACTTATGGACGGAAGGCCCAGCTCGGTGAAAAAGCGGGCAAGCCGCTGGTTCAGAGTGAAGAAGAGCTAGCGGCCTTTAGGAAAGAGTATGCCATCCCTGAATTTGAGCCACGCGCCATCAAGCCAGACCAAGTCATCAAGGGCTACATAGGCCTCGATGGGGGCTCAACTTCGTCAAAGGCGGTGCTCGTCGACGAAGAGGGAGAAATCGTCATCAAGGCCTACCAACTTTCTAAAGGGAATCCCATCCAGGACACCAAGGAACTCCTCGAGCAGATGAAAACAGCCATCACCGAACGAGGGGCTACCTTAGAAGTCTTAGGTTTTGGCGCCACCGGTTATGCGGCCGATGTCCTGGAGTCTTCACTCAAGTCGGACGTCAACATTGTGGAAACGGTGGCCCATATGATGAGTGCCGTTCACTTCTTTGGCGACGTCGATGTCATCTGCGACATCGGTGGGCAGGACATCAAAGTTTTATTCATGCAAAACGGTGACATCAAAAATTTTAAGCTTTCTAACCAGTGCTCGGCTGGTAACGGCATGCTGCTGCAAGCGATGGCCGATCAGTTTGGCATTAAAGTCCAAGACTATGCCGACGTCGCCTTTGGCGCTGACCTGGCCCCGAAATTTTCTTACGGCTGTGCCGTCTTCTTGGACAGCGACCGGGTCAATTTCCAAAAAGAGGGTTATGCTAAAGAAGAGCTCCTCTCCGGCTTGGCACAGGTCCTGCCTAAGAATATTTGGCAATACGTGGTGCAAATCCCGCGGATGGCGGAGCTCGGAAAGCGCTTTGTCTTGCAGGGAGGAACACAATACAATTTGGCCGCCGTCAAGGCGCAGGTTGACTACATCAAAGAGCGTGTCCCGGGTGCCGAAATCATGGTCCACCCCCACTGCGGAGAAGCCGGAGCCATCGGTGCCGCGATGGAAACACGCCGCGTGGTGCAGCGCCGTGGTTACTCTACCTTTATTGGACTCGATGCCGGCATCGGCCTGAAGTATATCGCGCGCAACGACGAATCGACCGTCTGCCACTTCTGCCCCAATAACTGTAGCCGCACCTTTATCGATACCGAAACCCCTGATGGCGATACCGCTCGCTACATCTCAGGTTTTTCCTGCGAGAAAGGGACAGTTGAATCCAAGGAAGAAATGGTGACACTTGCGACCAGACGAAATGAACTGAAGAAAGAATACCCGAACCTCGTCGACTACGAATCCAAGGCCCTCTTTAGAACCTATACAAAGGAGCCGATGCCAGAAGCGGGTAGCGAATACGAGGACATCAAGGTCAAACGCACCCTGTTCGGGAACATCAAACGGGTTCCCTATAAACGAACCTTTAACCGTTCTTCTGAAGCAGCGTGGGAGAAACGAAAGAATATGCGCATTGCCATGCCCCGTGCCTTAAACATGTGGCACACCGCCCCGATCTGGCGAGCCTATTTTGAATCCCTCGGAATCCCACCACAGAATATCATCTGGTCCGACTACACCTCGGAAGAACTGTGGCAGGAAGGGGGCAAATACGGCTCCATCGATCCTTGCTACCCGTCGAAGGTAGCACAGGCGCATATCCACAATATCCTTTTCCGCAAGCACTCAGAGGAAAAACCGATAACCTATATCTTCTTTCCTATCCTTACCCATGTTGAATCGTACATAGAGCATGTCGTTGACACCGCTTGCTGCCCGATCGTTTCTGGAACTCCAGAGGTCATTAAGGCCGCCTTCACAAAGGAAAACGATTTCTTTGCGGAACGAGGGATCACCTATTTTGACCCGGCCCTCACTATGAACGAACCCAATCTTTTCAAGAAGCAGATGTTTGAGGCCTTCGCCCCCCTGCTCGATATCACCGAAGACGAAAGTGACTTCGCATTACAGCAGGGATTGAAGGCCCTCGACTTTGTCGATCGCGACCTCCAGACACGCGGCCGTGAGCTGCTCGACATGGCCGAGAACGAGGGCCAAATACTTCTTCTGATGATCGGCCGTCCCTACCATTTGGATCCGGGCTTGAACCACAGCGTCTTGGATGAATTTCAGGTCTTAGGCTACCCAGTTTTATCGATGCGCTCCATCCCCAAGGACCTGGAGTATCTCAATCAATTCTATAAAAATGATCTGGAAGAAGGTGTCATTGAATCACCCTTAGAGGTTCGAGATGTTTGGGTAGAAAACTACAGCGCCAACAGTGCCCAAAAAGTCTGGGCGGCCAAGTTCGCCTCCCGCCACCCCAATGTCGCGATCCTCGATCTATCTAGCTTTAAATGTGGGCACGACGCCCCCACTTACGGAATCATCGACAAGATGGTTGGCACCAGCGGTACCGCCTACTCGGCCCTCCATGATATCGATGCCAATAAGCCGGGGGGTTCGATCAAGATTCGGGTCAAGACCTACCGCCATACCCTCTCCATGCGGGAAGAAGCCTTAGAAGATTTAATGAACAAAGAAAAACTTTTACAAAAGCGCCTCGCTGAAAAGCGAATCGAACTGACCCAGCGCAAGCTGGGTCATCCTGAGCGAGCGGAGCGAGTCGAAGGATCTCGCAGTGATAACAAGATTCTTCGCGGAGTTTACACTGAGCGCAGCGAATGTGCTCAGAATGACAGTCAAGGTATTCCCTTGCCGTCATATCCACATGAGGAGAACCGTTATGCAGCCAACTCTTGAACGAGAACATTTTTCAGGTCATCCTGAGCCGCAGGCGAAGGATCTCCCCGTCGCAACGGGATCCTTCGGGCTTCGCCCTCAGGATGACAAAGTAAGCATTGAGGCCGAATTAAAGAAATTTGAAGAGGAGGAGCGTAAACTTCTCGGCTTGGACAAGGCTGCAAAAGAGGAACAATGGAAAGACACGATCAATAGCGATTTTTTTGCCGACCAGCGTGAGCATACGACGATCCTTGTTTCCGGATTAACGATGGCT
>CAZXZM010000018.1:0-1952 GCA_964645365.1 uncultured Pseudomonadota bacterium
TACCACAACCTCGTCTGCTTTGGTGGCATATTTTTTAACCATTTGGATATGTCCTTCGTGGGGCGGTTTAAATGCGCCGGCAACCAAGGCAACTGTTTTAGGTGCAGAAAACTCGCTATCCACCACCGGATCCTCGTCGAGATCCGCCTGACAGCGGACCAGAAAGGCCTGAGGGGAGGAACTGTCAAAGGAACATTGATAAGGGGAGCGGGCGGGGGGTTGCCAGGAGAGCTCTTCCAATTTTTTGCTAAACCGTCCGTTTTTATTGAAAAAATCGTTCTGAACCTGAGAGAGATTTCCCAGACTGGCCTGGAGGACCGACTGCCTTTCACTCCGAATATGGTGCACGTAGCGAGGGACTGCGATTGATGCCGCGATCGCCACGGTTGCTGCCACCACCATCAGTTCGATGAGGCTAAAGCCCCCCTTTTTTCGTTCCATGGGCCTTTTCTATCAGATAACGCACAGCGTTAGCAACCTCTTGAGATGATTGACGATATATCCACTAGAGGATAGGGAACTGCCGGGTCGGGCAGTCCATTCCTTTCGTCGAGGCCGAGATGCGATCACTTATTTTCTGCAAGAGATTTTTACCCCTTTTATTTTGCCTATTCGTGAGCCTTCCCCTGTTTTCTGCCTGTGGCATGTTTGGCGGTGGCGAGGGTGACGACCCCTTCAAATTTCCCGAAGCAGAGGAAAACGCAAACCCTTGCGAAACCAATGACGATTGTAGTGGCAGCCAGGAATGTACGGAGGGGCTCTGTGTTGAATCAGGTCTCTGTGAGGATGTTGTTTGTGGCGATGGCGAAAGCTGTAACCCGTCAACTGGAACCTGTGCGGTGAGCCCCCCTCCCGATGATGATGACAACAACGACAACAACGATGACAATGATGATGACACCGGCCCCACGACCTGTACCGATGATCCCAATATTTGTTCCGCGACCCAGAAATGCGAAAACAATAGCTGTGTTTGCGATCCGACCAAAACGACCTGCACAGTTTCTACTGAGGCCTGCGAAGTAGAGTTTAATGCCAGCATCACATTAGACATCGATGACGCCGATACGCCAACGGGTCACTTCGATGCTCCCTCGGCCTGTTGTGAATACGCCGGGGCCGATAACGCGGCAGACTGCCCGATTGATCCCGCTCAGCCAGGAGGGTTCTTGCAGGCACCTTCCGAGGCCTCAGATCAATGGTGTTGTGCCGCCGATGATGATTCGGTTCCCGCCGGTGTGCCGAATGGGCTCTGTTTAACTGAAAACCGCCATGAGGGCCAACCGGAACTCGCTACCATTCTTTGGCCTCCCTATCTCAATAAAAAGATCAAACTTAAGTTCGATCTCTCCGACGACCAGTGCACGGTCGAGTTGAATATCGCCGACTTTCCCGAATGGCGCCTTGAGTCCACCGTCTTTGATGCCTCGATTCTGATTGATGCTGGGAAGAATTACCAGACGGCTCCTGGTGGATCGGGTCAGGCCCTCAATCCCGACACTGTGATCAGTGACTGCACGGTCGGAACCGACGGTGACGGCAATGTAACGGTGAATATTGCGGGATTTCCGCTTCGTTTCATGACCAGCTTGTACCGAAGCAGCGTCAAGTGTCAGGAAGTCGACGATCTTGATGATTGCCCCACTCCTTTTACTGAACTTTTTAGCGGAGACACCCTCCAGTCTTATCAGATTATTCCTGGTTTCAATAATCCGACCTTGACCCTGAACACCCTGACCCAGACCCAGAAACCAACCCGTCCGGACCGGCAGTCTGCTTTTGTCGGGGTCGGCGAGCCACTTCATTTTGAGTCCGCCGATAGTAAATCTTACCTGCGCCTGATCACGACTTTTGCAATACCCAGTCAGAGCCTTAATGCCACCTTTCGGAATGATAATTTAGGAACCGGCCAACTCCAGGCCCAGTTGGGCGATGCGATCATGCGGGCGATT
>CAZXZM010000018.1:1962-14173 GCA_964645365.1 uncultured Pseudomonadota bacterium
GCGATTCTGTATGGGCCGGTGACCCGCGCAAGTGATGGCCAAGCGATCCAAACGCTGGAAGACCTGACGACCGGCTGCAGTGGTGGAACCGGTCCAGACGATGATGATGACGGAGACACCCTCGACCTAGGGATGAAGCTTACCTTTAATAGTGATCAACAGACCCTGACCGTGGACAATGATGACGATGTCGAACAGCCCTTTACGGCGACCGCCTGTGTTCTGGGTGAGGCGTCTGGAGCGGAAGACTGTACCTTTGCCGATACGACTATCCTCCCCTTTGCGGCAGGTGTTGGCGATCCGGTCGCTCCGGAACTGGCCAGTCGGTTTACGGCCAGCGGGACCTTGACCCTTGAAAACCAGGGCTCTTCGAATGCTTCGGTAATCCTAAACGTTCCCGAAACGGCGGGGGCCTTCACGGTCACCAATGCCAGCGCCCTCCAGAATATCACTTTGGCTCCGGCACAGAGCACCACCTTAGATATTGAATTTTCCCCGATTGAAAGTGGAAGTGGCTGCGGCCCGAATGAAGACACCGGAATGATCGATTGCACGGCAACTCTATCACTTGCCTCTTCCCATCAAATCGAGGTGACCTTAGAAGGGCAGGCCAAGGTACCGACGGCCGAACCAAAATTAGATGAAGTGGCACCGCAAGACTCGACCCAGGTCTTGGCGGCACTCCTGCCCGATATCATTTCGCTCGATTTTGGCCAGGCCCTGGTTGGCATCCAGACCAAATCAAGACTTTTACAGCTGTCGAATACCGGCGTGCGTGACCTGGTCATCAATAGTCTTGCGGCCCAAGACGCTCAGCAAAACTTTCGACTCGGTTCTATTTATCAAGGAACCGATTTTGAAACCCGGGTTTGGAAGGTAGGCCAACAGCCCTGGACGGTTCCACCGACCGGTGACAGTAATCTCTACTTCTTCTTGAACTACGGTCCTTTTGGTTCCGTGGCTGGCGGTGATGACGATTCAACTCGTAACGATCAAGCAAGCCTTCTGGTTGCCTCAGCCGAAGGAAGCGACACCCTCTTCTTGGTGGGAACCGCCAAAGAGGATCGACGAGCCACGCTGGCGGTTTACATCCGAGACGAAACGCGTTTTACGGTGACCGGCGCCTTCGATGTGGAAGGGCCCGACGGGGAACACCTTTACCGCGCGACCAGTCAATTTTTTAGTTTCCGTCAAGACTCAACCCCCGATCGTGCGGTCTATGTCCGTAACGATGGTGTCAGTGCAGGGGTCGATGACTTAGTTGTCAATTGTCTTGAGATCACGACCGCAACGCCGGAAAAATTTACCATTACTTGGGATGAGGGAGTTCCCGAAGGCTTAAGGACCTGCAGCGAGGAACCAGCGCCGGCAGACGATGACGACGATGACGCAGCTCCCGCGGACGATGACGATGACGATGATGACGATGCAGCACCTGCGGATGACGATGATGATGACGCGGCGCCGGAAGAGACGACGCTCACCCTGGCCCCGCAAGATTTTCTAAAGATTGGAACGATGACCTATGCGGCGAGCGGCAGCGGTTCGCACACGATCCATAGTGCCTCCTTGACGATCGATGCCCTCTCCCAGCAGGGAGCCGTTACTATTCCTCCGATCATCGGTGGTAATCCGACGACGGACAATAACAATCAGGTCGTTGCCTTTGATCTCAAGGGAGCGAGTGGCGCCCCGACCGGTACTTTTGACCTGAAGGTCCATCGCCTGATCGCCGGCTTTGAGCGGAAGATTAATGCCGGTCTGCAACCGACCCTAAACGTTTCGAGCGCCACCCGAGGCATTATCGATCGCTTCAACAACCCAAGCTTCCCCTCGGGTACCTATAAAGACGTTTTTACCATGCAGGATGGAATTGTTCTCAACCCAGTGGACGGAACGGCGACCCTTAAGAGCATTGTAACGCCGGTCGATCCAAATCCAAATGAGCCAATTCTTCCGTCCGCGCTCGATGGGCTGCGACTCTTTAACGCACCGGGTTCAATACCAAGTCAGCAGGAATATTTTGTCCAGTGCGCCGCGTTGAATGGTAGCTGCGGTTTCTTCTACCTCTATATCGGTGATTGGACCGATTCCACCACGCCAATGGAGTGTAACGGAGACCCCGATCGCCTGCCGATTTCAACGGGCTATTCCGGTTCGGTAGCCGAGCGGGAAGCGGTCTTCAACAAGGTTCTGAAGCCAGAAATCTCGACCGAATTTAATTGCATGAATAGCGCCTCCGGTATCGGTGACAGCACAGGGGGTGTCTTTGATCCAGTGACTGGGGAGCTTCGATTTGAGGATCTGGCGGTTCGTCTCTACGCCCCCGATGTTCCAGGGCTGGGGGGCGCCGATGTCGATACAACGATGCGGTTGAGCCTTACGAGTGGTTGTGTTTCGGAAGACATGGTTCCCGATTCCGCCGCCCGTCCGACCTATACCGTGCCGCAGAATACTTTAGATGACACCAGCTTTAATCAGACGCTCATGCCGACGAATCCGCTGTTGGCCTATGTTGACGAGGCCGGAACGACCTGCAGTCAGCGAGAGATTTTCGGTCGCCCGATGTTCCAGACACCGACAGCTGACCAAGCCGCGACCCTCGATAACGGGAGTGATTCCGATACGCTGAACTTTAAAGGCTTTGATCTGGCCGGGGTTGGTCGGGATGTGGCGAGTGACACCAGTGTCGCGGAGTCGAACCTATATATCATTATTCGTGCGGAGATTGGCAATTTCTAGGGGCGAGAGAGGGAACAACGTTCTTTTGAAAGGATCGATAATGAAGAGGAAGATCGCAAGTAAGGGAGGAGAAAACGATGCCACCTGATGAAGTTTCGCCAGCTGATGGTGTGATCAATATCCCGTTAGGGGAACCGGCACCTGTGCCTCCGGCAGAAGAAGGGGCGATTGACGTTCCCTTAGCAGATGCCGACAGCGATGGTGTGCTCGATTCGCACGATCTCTGTCCGGAAGAGGCCGGTCCGATCGCCAATCGGGGCTGTCCGATCGATCGCTATTGCATTGCCTCTGAAGACGAAAGAGAAGTGGCACGTGAGTTGGTCGGTATCGATCGCGATCGCGATGGTGTCGACCAGGCCTGCGACGATAAAGATACGATGAGCCCGTTGTTGCCGGTCCTACCGCTCGGTGCTTCCGGCATCTCCGCTCTCCTCGATACCTTGATGCTCGACAACATGACCTATCTTCCCGGTTTCGAGAGCGACCCACTTTATCTCGGCCTCTTTGCTGGGCGCGAGGTGCTCGATCTGTCGACGACGATGATGTACACGCGGATGGAGCCGAAGCTTTCCGAACCGTGGGCCCTGACCTATGACGGTGTCTATCTGGCGAGCGGGGCGGCCATGCTGATCGTTTCCTTGACCCGCGACTCAGGGGCCGATCCCTATATGCATTTTGCCTTGAGAAGTTTTACCGATGTCGGTGCCGCGCGCCTCCACCGTCACTTTGGAGAAGGGTGGGGAGCCTTAGGCCAAATTGTTCTTGGCGGAACTTTTATTACAGTTGGACTGACGGCTATCCCCCGTCGTCCGGAGGTGACCAATACCGAAGGGGGTCCCAATAGCATGTATGTTGATCCCGATACGGTAACCTCTCGTTACAATGTTTCTGGAAATCCATACGAAGGGACCCGTTTCCCCAATCTTCACCTGAACATGACGTTGATTGGAGCCAATCATGCCGTTGATGGACTCGTCCATGGTATCTGGTTCCTGTCAGGTCTTGGAAATGACGATCAAGCGGTCTCGCCAGTGAGCGTCTCTCTCCTACCCGATGCCGAAGGAACTGGAATCGGGGGAGCTTCGGTTGGCATTGATGTACTCGGTTTAGGGAGGGCCTTAGGCGGCGATTAAAAATGAAAAAGACACTTCTCATTCTGCTCGCTTTCTTGAGTTTCGGTTTTGCCGAAGCACAAGCCCTCGTTTGTCCCGATGCCACCGAGCCACTCGGGACCGACTGGTGCGACGAAGATCCGAGTCGCTACATCAACGATACCCTCTGCCTTGTCGAACCGATCGAATCGGGCGGTGATGTCGACCAAGAGGTCGTCGGGGCGGGTGTCTGTATCCTCGGAAAATTTAAAGAGCCGACCGACATCCACAATCTGGTCGATATGGTTGTTTCCTATAGTTTTCTTACCGATCCCTTGTTGGGTCCCAGTGGTCTCTTTGTTCCCGAACTCCAGGTTTTAGAAGGCACTGGCGAATTCATGACCACCTTTCCGCTCGCCGATGAAGGACTTTACGATGTTTCCGTTCAGGTCCGTTTAGTTGATGATGTGGGATCCTATCAGGATATTCCCGCTTCGCGTAGCGTCTTGCGTTTGTCTCGACCCGACCTGACAATTATCAGGGCCCGGATCGCTGGTTCCGACGACAGCTGCGCGACCCCCTCTGAAAATTGTTTGAACGTTCAGGATACCTCCGATCAATACGACGATGTCGATCCAGGGATCGCCCCTGATCGTGGTATCGGTGTTTCTCCGGGAGTGGGAGAGGGTGCGGTCAGTGGTCGCAGCATTGAATTCTGCGTGAGTACCGAAGAGGAAGCGACGACTGGTGACCAAGTGACCGTGACCGCTTTCAACACCATTACCAACAGCGAAGTCGATCCGGTCAAAGAGCTCACCCTTGAAAAAAGTTGTCTCGCACCTGAGGCAACCGCCTGTCAGCAGGATAGCAGTGATTTTTGTCCCGAGGGCTATGTTGTCGATGTTCCAGTGGGTCATGGCGAAAATAAACTGGAACTCTTTGTCAACAATCCGGTGACCGGGAGTGGTTTTGAATCGGGCGAGTGGATCAGTGTCGATCCCTTTGATGTCGATCTGAAAGGCCCTGAACTTTGCGTGACTTACCTAAACGAAGATGAGCTTCCGATCGATAATGCGGATGGGAATGTCATTCTTACCTCGGAAGCGGAGCGGGTAATTGTCGACGTTGCTCTCGGTCCGTGTGATGAGGAACCAGAAGCCGTTTCCTTGCCGGCGCCAGAAAATTGTAATGTTGCCGATCCCCCTGCTTGTGAGGATAACGCTCTCTGTCTCCAGAAAAACAACGATGCTGCAGATGGCGAAGATACCCTGGTTGCCCTGTGCGAGACTACCGGAGGTGATGGCTTTATCCATTATCAGGCCGACCTGGGAACACTTCGCTATCCGGTCAATACCTTCAAGCTGATTACAGAAGATAATTTAGGCAATCGTACCGTCGAGACCCATTCCTTTGGTTACGGAAATGTCCGCTCTCTTTTTAATGCGGATGGTGAATTCCAACTCAGGGAGGCGATTATACCGAATGGTGTCGGTGGTTTTGTCCCGGCCGATTTTGTAACCGGTAAGATCCAAGACCTGATCCTGAAAGCGGTTAATACTGATAAATTTAGAGACGAAATTTTTCTGGAGCTTCTCGAGCCACGCCAACCAGTCAATAGTGAGATCGCCTGCCTGAACGATCTCGAAGGACAGCAGATCGTTGAAGAGAACGGTCTGAAGTGTTCTTTTGACCATCTAGCCAGCAAGGATCGCGTCGTGACCTTCAAGCTTTTTGAAAGTACCGGCATTGGTGAGATCCAGATTCCAAGCTTTTATTTCTTAAATAACAACAAGGTCTGGCTGCAGCTCAAGATCATGGGTTTTCGCGGCCGCGGTGAGATGTATACGATTCAGTTCCGTGATTCCGATGGGGATGGTGAAGTCGATACCGAAGATAGCGATGATGACAACGATGGTATCGAGGATGAAGACGATCCCGATGACGATAACGACGGGGTATTAGACGAGCGCGACCTACCGGGACGCATTGTCCCCGATCCTGACTTCGGTTTTTACATTGTTCCGATCCGCTTGGCGGTCAAAGAGCTGGCAATTAATATTGAGATGACGCTCGGCAAAGATGAAGATGGCAAGCTAACCGCGGCGATTGATGCAGTACCGGGGCGCGATCTAATCGAAGCGATTCCTGACAATGATTTCCTGATTGAGCTTGATTGCGAAAAAGACATCTCCGAGGTTTTCCAGGGAGGAACGGCCGATGAGCCGGGCAATGGAATGAATCTCTGGATCGATTCCGAGGCTTGTCGGGCAATGGATCGACTCGTGGGAACCATGGACACCTTTGGAACGTCCGGTCAATTTCAAGCGCGCAAGATGCAAGGGCTCAATGATCAGTTCCAGTGTACTTTTAATGCGATCACCCGTTGCAGTCTTTCGGAACGTCTCTTCACGACGCTCGATAAGTTTGAGAACGAAGCGGTGATGAGCCTTTCGGTGGAACTGTTTGATCGTGACTTCAATTTTGATTTTTATTCGCCGCTTCGCTCAATGTCCGAGGTCCAGATCGATTCGACCGGCGCTGGTTTTTCTGGCGGGGGTCTGCTTTTGACCGGGGGCGTTTCCGATGGGGCGGTTTCCTCTGAAGAATTCTTAGAAGATCTGCCGGAAGAGTTTAAGAATGAAAAATTTGGTCCCCTTTCGCCGGCGACCGATGTTGGTGAGCCCGATCCTATTATCGCCTCCTTTGAAATGGGGAAAGAGATCAATCTGGCGATGAAGGAAGAGACGATCAACTCTACCGTCCATACGGCAGTCATGTTGTTGTGGGATCTTGGCAATGCCGAGGGAGATAGCGACCAGAGTCTCGACCTCAAAAATAGTCAGATCCGCGAGCTCGGCATGGGGATTCCCGAAATCGGAAGTAGCATCTGTATTGATAAGAATGGGGAAGAAGTGGCGAGCGACTCCTTTGCTTGTTTCCCGTTCCCACTCAACCTCGAAAATACCTTGGGCCCCTCGACCATCGATTACGTCGACTTCGATGGAGACGGTATTCCAGGGACTCCGAATGATGCGCTCGTTCCGCTTGTCTTGCGCAATAGCATGGATCCACTCGGTCCAGCGACGACACGCATTGTCGATGTGACCCCGCTTGGGGGCTGGAGTCCGTCTGGTTCGACTGAGCCCTCGGCCGTGATTGCAGAAATTGAATTGGGCCTACGCCGGATGCCGATGGCGGTCTATGAAGAACAGGTCGATGACTGGAGCGCCGAGACACTTAAAGGGACCGGTGTGATCAAGAGTTGGTGTGAGCCGGACCGTTTTCCTGGCATGAACCCGACCACTTGTAATGAGGGAAAGAATATGCCGATCGCTCGCTTCAATGCCTCGGGGCGTGTCTTTGTAACGTTGCTTCTCTCGATCAACGATACCGGATTGATCGAAGCGGAAGCGGGAGTTTCTTCTGTGGAGAAGGCCAATATTACCGATGAAGCGAATCCGATGGATATGGATATTACGAAGACCTACCTCCAGTTCAATGTGACGGAAAATAATACGATTGTTCCGGATGATGAACTGGCGGCGGCTCTGCAAGGGGGAATTGAAAAACTGCTCCCCTTTTATCTCTTCGGAAATGCCCGCGATATTCGGTTACAGATTCCGACCATGATGCCGCTTGCGAACTTCTGTGCCGAGCACCCGCAGGTGACCGATATCTGTGACTGTGTCGATGATCCTGAAGCGGAAGGGTGCGATTTGGTCGAGACGATCGAAGAACTTTGGAGTGATTTGGATCTGGAAGATTTTGGTGTGGAAGGATTTACGCTGTTGCCGCCGTTGGTTGGAGTGACGGGACAGACGCTGGGACCGGTTCGCTATCTGACGATCGGAACGGGCGTTGAATTTGATCTAACGGAGTAGATGCGATGCGTCACAACATTTTTAGAAATCGGCCGATAATCTTAGTAGGAAGCGAGGAGATCTTATGTTGCCTATAATGGCTGCCGCCGCACCATCCATTCTGAGTAGTTTCTCCACCCTGTTGTGGGGAGCGGCGGGTGCTGCTGTGCTTCTGCTCGCTGGCTGTGGGGGTGAGGAGGGCCCACCGCTCGATCCTGATGGCGGTATTGCCCCCTTAGATCCGCCTGATGAAGAAGACATCACTCCCCCCGATACTCCGCGCAATAACTTCGCGGCCTGCTTTAGTCCTGAAGAGAGTTTTCAGTTGATGGTCGATGGCCGCGGTGCCTTCTTTGCCGACAGTGATCCTCAGGACGCCTGTGGTGTTATGCATGTCGATCGTGAATCGATCTGTTTGGCGGGTGAGGACTGTGACCCAGACGGACTTCTCGGGAATGCCGATGGAGACACTCTTCGTTTTATTGGAATGGCACGATGGGGAGATAGCGCTCCGATCGAACTTTATACCGACAGTCCTGGAGATCCTGGCTATGGTCTAATGGCGACACGTGCCCAGGCCCGTGCCGATGCCAGCCCCCTCTATGAGCTACGCGGGATGGCGCTTCCTCCTTCCACAAGTTGGGGGGATATCTATCCTGACTTTGCTTCGAGCCTTGGTTTTGCTTGGCCGATCGAAGGAGAGCTCAATCTTACGAATTGTGATTTGAGCCTGACGATCTATGGGACGGTTCAGACAATCGATGGCTTTACCGAGCCGATGGATCAGGTAGCTCTGCCGATGTACTCAACGCGTACCGATATGCTTTCTTGTGTCGCTGAACAGAATTATTCCAACGAGGTCGTAACCCTTTTCGAGGGGCCGATCAATGTGACATTTCCGGGGGGCGAATTAGAGACGACCGTGACTGTCTGTGATGCCAATTTTCCCTGTGAAGATGTCGATGGTGAGGAAAATCCAGAAGAGTTGACGATGACCTTGATCCATGAAGAGCCTGCTTCTTCCGAAGAGGTCGAGGACAACGACACTGGTGACGATGACGACAGTGCCAATGACGACGAGGATACCGACGGGGGAATCCCACCGCTTGACCCGCCACCCGATGAGGGGGATTGATAGAGCTTAAATCATGCGTTCTTTTTTCCAAAAGAAAAATCCTTGGTTTTTCCTGGTCGCGCTAATCTTTGCGGCCGGCACCATTGGTTGTAATGGGAGTGATCAACTGGGAGGCTATTTCCAGGAAAGTTTTAGCATCACTCCGAAGTGTGGTGTGACCGATAAGCGGATCAGCTTTCAGAACAATAGTGATCAAACTCTTTTTATTGAAGGAATTGCCTTTGCTGCGGGTACCAATGCTGACGCCCATTTCTCTTTGGAGGGAATGAAGGTAGGCAATGATGCCGAGATCGAACAGGGCCCGAGTGGTGGGATGACAGAGGTCGAAGTACCGGCCGGTGCCGTTTATGTGTTACGGGTTCGCTACAACCCCAAAGAAGAAAGTAACGGCGATCCTCATGTGTCTATTATCGACATCGCCTATGCCAGTCCCGCCGGGATCGTTCAGGTTGAGGTGGCCGGTCTTTCCGAAGGGGAGGACGATTGTCCTGAGATTGAAGAAGGGAGTGCGGTTGGTCTTGATGGTACGGTACAGCTCACAATCACAAAGCTGATTGCCGCAACAAATCAGGTTGCAGAACCCCTTACCAGCAACAAGGGTACGCGCATTTTTGAGGAAGTTGAGCTTGAAGATGTCTTTTTAGATGCGGCAGCCGGGACGCTCGATTTTCCAGAGATACTCGAAAGTGATGCTTTTATTCTTCCCCCACCTAACGATACCAACATAACCCTCGTGAGCGTTGTGTTTAGTGACACCTTAATTGTCACACGTGCCCCCATTTCTGGGGTTTATGATGCTTCGACAGGGAGTGTTTCCTTGAACAATATGAAGGTCGATCTGGAAAATGATGAATCCAAGATCTTCCTTACCGTTCCTGTCCTAACAACCGGAGCGGTTAACTATGATGGTGTTGTGAGGGTCGTTGTAGAAAACGCCAACTTCAATGTCGTGGGAGACGACATTGCTGGTACGCCGATCCAGCCAGATGGCACCCTTGTTATCGTTGGTGTGGCCGATGTCGATCACTCCGAAGGAAAACTGAGTAGTGCCCAGGGCAAGATGGCCGTTGAAATTAGCGCGACGATTACTTGCGTCGATGAAACCATTAGCTGCGACTTCGGTGGCAGTGCGGACTAAGTTTCCTCCGAATAAAATTAATCAATCGATTCTACTGTGAAACGTTCTATTGTCACTGTTTCCGACCAGTGAAGCGGTGGCAGGCCCGCCTTCATCTTTAAGTGAGACAGGAATTCTTTAGGGTCGGGGCATTCCTTCCAGACGGCAGGAAGGAAGGTTCCCTGTTGCCCCTTGTCTCGCAAGATCAACCCATCGATGCCGGGCCGAATCTTTTGGATCAAATCTTCTTCCGATGAAAATTCGATCGATTCCCGAGGTGAGAGAATGGAAATAGAAATAACGAGACGATCGAGCTCCTCTTGTTGCACGGGTGAGAAACGAGGGTCGCGCGAAGCAGCAGCGTAGGCATTAGCGGCGACGTCGATGATCAGGGGACGGATCGCCTCAATGATTCCAATGCAGCCACGCAATTTTTCTTTCAAATGCAACGTCACAAAGGTGGCACGCATTTCCTGAAAGGGGGCAGAATAATCTTGCAGGTTCGGTTGTAACGGCTGACCTGTTTTTATGCCCTGCTGGATTGATTCCTGGGCTATCCGGAGAAGGGTCTGTTGGTCTTCATTGGGAAGGTCTGCTTTAGTTGAATAAGAAGGATCCATACCCCACGACTCCTTCCTTCGTTCCTGCCGTGTCTCCGGAGTTCCTGAGATCGACTAGGTGTCCCTCCAGACCCTTTTGTTGAATAGCATAGAGGAGCCCTCGCACTGGGAAAAAACCACAGGCGGAATCATGGGCTAATTGCTTCCACTCGAGCCGCTCAATATGGGCGGCGGTTTTTCCGTCCAGTTTTCGTGCCTCATCGTAAGGATGATAGTGGCTGAGATCGGAGCTGACGACGATCAGCGTTTCTTCTCCGCTCCACAGCTTCGACAAAACCTCGGCAACAATTTGAGGTTCGCAGTAGCCGACGACAAAGGGTACCAGAGAAAAACTAGTGAGCACTTCTTGCAAGAAGGGAAGATGCAGTTCCAGGCTGTGCTCTTCCCGGTGCGCTTCGTCAAAGATCTGGACTTGTGGCAATTCGCAGGCCTGGGCGACCGCCGCCGAGTCGATCGGAATCTCCCCGAGTGGTGTTGCAAAGGCCTCGGCCGAGCTGGCGGCCAATCCCTCGAAAGGGACGCGGTGGGCCGGACCGAGCAAGACGACTCGTTTAATTTGCTCCTGGATCGGGAGGAGCGCCTTGTAGGCGGTGGCGGCAACAGAGCCCGAATAAATGGTTCCGGCATGGGGAGCGATTATTGCCTTCGGGGGAGGGGAGGTCTGCGGTACCTCCTCGAAATAATCGCGGATCTGTTTGCGGAGCGTCTCTGGATCGCTTGGATAAAAAGAACCAGCGACTGCGGGGGGACGAACCTTCATCACCTCCTTAGTATATTCCTCTCTGGAGGCGATACAAGGGGAGGGTTGGCACTCGATTGGAGATGACTTATCCTTAGAGTATGGAAGTTGTGACAAAATACTGGCACCGTCTGGAGGATGGTCGGGTTCAGTGTGATGTCTGCCCCCGTTTTTGCAAACTCAATGAGGGGCAGCTGGGGATGTGTTTTGTTCGGGCTCGCCAAAACGATCAGATCGTTCTCACCACCTACGGCCGTTCGAGTGGGTTCTGTGTCGATCCGATCGAGAAGAAACCCTTGAACCATTTTCTGCCCGGGACACCGATCCTCTCCTTTGGGACGGCCGGCTGCAATCTCGCCTGCTCCTTTTGCCAAAACTGGGATATCAGCAAATCGCGCGAGATCGATACCTTGGCCGATCAGGCCTCTCCTGAAAAAATTGCGCGGGTGGCCCAAGATCTCGGCTGCTCGAGCGTCGCCTTCACCTATAATGATCCAACGATCTTTCTGGAGTACGCGATCGACTGTGCTTTGGCCTGTCACGAAAGGGGCCTTAAGGCGGTGGCGGTCACCGCTGGTTATATCTGCCCCGAACCACGCGCCGAATTTTACCAATATATGGATGCCGCCAATATCGATCTAAAGGGTTTTACGGAAGAGTTCTACAACCGCCTTGCCAAGGGAGAACTGCAACCGGTTCTGGAGACCCTGGTCTATCTCAAAAAAGAGACCGATGCCTGGTTTGAGATCACCACTCTCTTGATCCCCGGTCAAAACGATTCCGAGGCAGAACTGGAAGAAATGACGCAGTGGATTGTTACCGAGCTGGGCCCCGACGTTCCGGTCCATTTCACCGCCTTCCATCCCGACTATAAGATGAAGGATGTCCCCTCGACGTCCTCGGAGAC
>CAZXZM010000018.1:14183-18246 GCA_964645365.1 uncultured Pseudomonadota bacterium
GCGCGGGATCGCTCTCAAGAACGGGATTCACTATGCCTACACCGGTAACATCCATGACGAAGAGGGGCAGAGCACCTATTGCCACTCCTGTAAGGCGAAACTGATTGGCCGGGACTGGTACCGGCTTTCGACTTGGGGCCTGACTGCCGACGGTCACTGCAAGGCCTGTGGGATCCGCTGTGCCGGCTTCTTCAGGGGTCCGCCGGGGGAGTGGGGCTCCAAGCGCCTTCCCGTGCAGCTTTCCGCCCTCTAAATTCTTCCGAAACATTTTCGAATTCTTGCCGATAATTGAAAGACGACTATGCGTTTTTTCTTTAACAGCGAAGAGGCAGCCAATCATGCCTATCAGGTCTTACAGGAAATGGCGGCGGTTGTGGCGGCCGCTAGCGACGATCCTTCGGCTGTGCTCGCTGGAGGCTTTCCTCCTCCCACCCGGGTTTTTGACGCCCTAGAGGAACAGCCCGAGCTCTTGAGCCGTGAGGAGATCCGGGAGTGGCAACGCCAGATCAATGGAGGGGCCGATCTCAGCGATCACGAGGGATGGAATAATTTTACCCGTAATGTCGCCCGTTTCGGCGATGCCTACCACACCCTAATGATGTACGACTTTGCCGATGGGGCCCTGAATGGTGAGATCAACTTCGGTGGCGCAATCCAGCAATTTTCTTTCGGCAACCTTGAAACCTGTGACAATGGGGTTACGCCGGAAGACTCTTCGGATATGTTGCAGTGTCAGCCCGCCAACTTTTGGCGGATGGGGGCGACTGAAGATGGGGAAGCGAGCTTTTACAGTGTTGGTTTTGAGGGACGAAAGACCGCCTCTGAGACGACCTACGACACGACGGAATATACAGTTGCCCACCGGACACTTCCTTTGGGAACGATGATTCAGGTTTGTTCTGGCGAGCAGTGTGCGATGGCGATGGTGACCGATCGTGGTCCCTATGCCGACGATAACGAAGGGAATCCCCGCATTGTCGATCTTTCCCCAGCCGTTTTTCAGGCCCTGGGGCATGAATTGACGGAAGGGGTCATTCAGGTCAGCCTCACTGTTTTCTTCTTCCCGGAAGAGAAGATCTTTTCTCACATTCCTTAGCTACGAAATTCCGAAAGAACGGTACGATCTTTACTTGGCCCGGTCGGGTGATTTCGCTACAATACAACGCAATGTTTCAGTTTCGGCTCTTCCCTCGGGAGTCGTACGACTACAAAGAGATCTTCGCACAACATATTGCCCAGCTTCGTTCGCTCCAATCCCGTGACAAACTTCTGACCACCGCGCTCTCCTCGCTTGCCGAGGTCTTTGCAGTCCGGAGTGCCTGCGTCCTGCTGAAAGAAGGGGAGGCGGGGGGCTTCGCAGTCAAGACGCAGCTCGGTTCAGCTCCCGTCCACTACCAATTGGCAGGGGCCTCGGCCCTAACTGCCTGGTTCCAGCGCCATGATGAACCCTTGAGCCTGGAGGGGGTGACGGAGGCGCGCTTTCCGACAGAGGCGGGGAGCATCCACAAGATTTTTATCGATTTGAAGGCCGCTGCCTTGATTCCAATCCGCGCCGAAAAAGAACTGCTTGGTCTGATTGCGATCGGCTCTCCGAAGCAACACCGCCACTACAATCGCGAAGAAAAAGAACTCTTGTCGCTATTTGGATTTGAAGTTTCGATCGCGATTCAGAACGCCTATCTCTACGAAGAGCTGGTCAAACAAAATGCCAAACTGAAAGAGCTCTCTCGTCTCAAGACCAATTTTATCGGCAATATGACCCACGAGCTTGCGACCCCCCTGCATAATATTATCGGGTTGGCGCAAGCGCTTTCGGAGGGGGCAGACGGTTCGGTGACTTCAGAGCAAAGGGGGCATCTGGGGATGATTCAGCAGGCAGGGGAACAGCTCTTACAGATCCATCGGGCGATTTTGGATCTGGCTCAACTCGAAAGTTCACCGGAGGGATTGAGCATCAAAAAGGTCAATATTTGTCGGATGGTCGATGAATTGATGCTTTGGTTGAAAAAGGAGGCAGAACCTCGCCAGACGCGGGTCCACAATCAGATCGATGAACAGGTGCCTGGGATTTACGGCGACGAGGAAAAAATCCGTCAAGTCTTTGAAAAGATTCTTGAAAATGCGACCCGCTTTACGGCGAACGGAGATATTTCGATTGGGGCGCACAAGTGGGGGGATATGCTCCGGGTCAGTATCGAAGATACTGGAACTGGCATTGATCCCGCTTTTCACGACAGCGTCTTCGAGGCCTTCCGCCAGGTCGATAGCGGGTATACCCGTCAGATAGGGGGCCCAGGACTGGGATTGGCGGTGGCCAAGAAGATCGTGGAATTGCATGGGGGGCGGATTTGGCTGGAGTCCAAGCCGGGCACGGGGAGCTGTTTTTACTTTACGTTGCCTCTAAGGCCTGCAAATATCAGGGCCTTAGAATTGTCGTAGTCAAATCAAGGGCGCTCGTTTCTAAATCCATCCTCATGTATCGAAAATCCCACCGAGTTCTCTGCCTTCTTCTAGTTGGAGCAGTGATTGCTAGTGGGCGACCGGCCCTAGCGCAAGAAGATGGGGTGGAGCAGCTTCCCAGTGCGGCACGAGTCGGGGAGTCGATTTGGGGGCCCGGTTCCGAGCGGATCCTCTACTTAAGCCTCAAGGAGTGCATCCATCGGGCCCTGATCTTTAATCGCGAAATCCGGATGAAAAAATACGATATCGCCAAGGCGGAGGCGAAATACAAGGAAGCGGATATTATTGGACGTCCCGTTTTTGAATACGAAGATCGTATTGCCCCCGCCCCACGGGATGTTTCCGATGCCATGGAAAGTTTCTTTAGTGGTGATATTACGATGCTCAATCGTTTTAAGCTGGGGATCGGTGTTCCTCTCACGACCTTTGGTAAAATCTCACGGGTCAAAAAATTGGCAGTCCAAGGGATTAAGGCGGAAGAAGAGAAGCGGACCAAAAAAGAGTCAGAAATCGTTATGAAGGTTCGCAAACTTTATTACGGCGTTTTGTTGGCGCGCGAAGTAGGCCGTTTACTTAAAGTAGCCTACAAGCGGACCGGTAAAGAGGTGAGCAAGCGTGAGGAAGAAGGGGGAACGAATCCAGTCGAGCTGTTGAAGCTAAAGATTTTCCTGTCAGAGACCGAAAAAAGGCTAGAAGAATCAAAATATAAGGAAATTATTGCCCTAGAAGCAATGCGCATCCAACTGGGGCTTCAAAAGACACAGAGTTTTGACGTAGCGCGAGAACGACTTCGGCCGGTGGGGCGGGGGCTAAAGCCCTTTACGCACTATCGGGATCTCGCTTTTGGACAGCGAGCCGATTTGAAATTGCTGCAGATTGGAGCACGCAGCGCTAGCCTCAATTATTCCCTCGAGAAGCGTCGTTACGCACCCAACCTGGGGGTTGGCGCTTTCTTCGAGATTGGTCGTGCTCCGGGCGTTAGCGGCGTGACGACGACGGATGATTTTAGTGATCCGTTTAACTTCACGCGAGCGGGAATCGGTTTTCAGCTGAAGGGGAAATTTGACTTCGGGACGCGATCCGCTAAGATCCGCCAGGCCGAAGCGGAACTGCTCAAGGTGCAGATTCAGACGAATCTGGCTCGGGACGCCATTGTTTTAGAAGTTAAGAAAGCCTATATCGATGTCAAGTCGGCGCGCGAAAACCTGGAGCGGGCTGAGGAGGCAAGTCGCTTTGCCCGACAGCTCCTCTTCTTGGTGCAGAGCAATTTTGATATCGGTCTGGCAGAACCGAAGGATTTAATTGATGCGATTTCCAAATTTTTGGTTACGCGGGGAGAATACTTTGAAGCCGTCTATCATTATAACGCCTCTTTTGCAGAGCTTGATCAAAAGATCGACTCAATTCCGGAAACTTCATAAGCCTATGAATAGAGTTGCTATACCGACGCTCATTGTCTTAATGATGGTCCTAATCGGTGGCTCTCCTACCGTCTTTGGAGCTCAAAAATACCCGGGTGGCTCTCCAACCCGCGCCATCCAAGACCTGGACGACCTGCTTGATGATTATGTTGTCGATGCGAGCACTCCTGAGGAAAAAAACT
>CAZXZM010000019.1:0-14413 GCA_964645365.1 uncultured Pseudomonadota bacterium
ATCTTTGAAATTCATGAAATTAATTTTCAGGAAACGGACTGGAAATCTTATCAAAAGGTAAACCAGAAATTTGCCGAAGCGATTCTTCCTCTGATTCAGCCGGGTGACATTGTCTGGATCCATGATTTTCATCTGATGCTACTTCCGGCCCTACTACGGCAAGCCCGCCCAGATATTAAAATCGGCTTTTTTCTGCACATCCCTTTCCCTTCTTCGGAGGTTTATCGACTGCTCGCGACTCGACAGGAGATTCTTAAGGGGGTCTTGGGGGCCGACCTGATTGGCTTTCATAGCTACGATTACCTACGACATTTTAATAGCGCCTGCCTGCGTCTTCTTGGGATTGAGTCACATCCGGGCGAATTGGAGTTGGGGTCTCGCAAAGTCAAACTGGGGGTCTTTCCTATTGGAATTGATTCAACGGGTTTTGAGAAAACCTTACAGTCGGAATCGTGCCAGGAAGATCGGGAGCGACTGCAAAAGACCCTTGGACACCGCCAGATGATACTCGGCATTGACCGTATGGATTACACCAAAGGAATTCCTTTGAAGCTAAAGGCGTTTGAGCGATTTTTGGAAAAATACCCTTCTCGATGCGACAAGGTTCTTCTCTATCAGGTAGCGGTTCCGTCACGTCTCGATGTCGATTCCTACCGTCACCTGACCGAAGAGGTCGATCACCTCGTCGGGCGAATCAATGGTCGCTTTGGAGCCCTCGAAAACAGCCCCCTTTATTATCTTAACAAGGAGGTCTCTTTTGCCCACCTCTGTGCCCTCTATTCAACCGCCGACGCTGCTCTCCTCACCCCGATCCGCGACGGGATGAATTTAGTCGCCCTGGAATATATATTCTGCAGTCAAGAAAAACCGGGAGTCTTGGTCTTGAGTGAATTTGCGGGAGCAGCCCATTCTCTTCCAGGCTGTTTGATGGTGAATCCTTGGGATACCGATCAAGTTGCTGATTTTATCGATCAGGCCTTGAGCTTAACAACAGAAGAAAAAAAACGTCGTCATGAACCGATGTATAAATTCGTCTCGACAAATAAGGCGGCACGTTGGGGAGAATTATTCGTTGCCGACTTAACACGTTCGACGAGCGGTGACCAAAAACCAGCCCATCCTATAAAGCAGACGCTGGTCCAAGCCAAACCAGACCTCCTTTCCGCTTATGCTGTAGCCAAACAGCGCCTCTTCTTTTTTGACTATGACGGAACCTTGATACCTTTTCAGTCCACTCCCGAACAGGCCTTTCCTAATCGGAAACTGCTGAAAGACCTCGAGAAGCTCGGATCGGATGCCAAGAATCATGTCAGCCTGGTCAGTGGCCGGGACCGTCATGATCTGGAAAGATGGTTTGGAGACCTACCCATTTCTTTAGGAGCCGAACATGGTTTTGTTTACCGTTTTTCGAAAAAGAAGGAATGGCAACCGATTCAGAAAATGAACCTCGACTGGAAAGATGAAGTGCGCGACATTTTAGAATATTTCCGTGAACGAACACCGGGAGCCCTGATTGAAGAAAAGCCGAGCTCGCTTGCTTGGCATTACAGACGTTCCGATCCTGTTTTCGGAAAATGGCAGGCGGATGAACTGGTCGTTCATCTCGAAGAGATCCTGGCCAGTGAACCAGTCGAAGCCATCCATGGTCATCGCCTTGTCGAAATCCGGCCCCAGGGGATCCATAAGGGGCGCTTTGTCGGATCGATGCTCGATAAATTTCCGCAGTGCGACTTTATCCTTTGTGTCGGCGATGATCGCACCGATGAAGACATGTTTGCCGCGCTCCCCCCAAAGGCTTGGACCTGTCGGATTGGTTCGCAGGAAACGGTCGCTCGCCTCTATGCGGCCGAAGTGGCCGAGGCCCTGGACCTACTGGCCTCGCTGATTAAATCTTGATAGGATGGCCCAATGTCTGAAACCGCGCTGATCCTCCAGACGATCATTGTAACGGTGGCTGCGGGGGTCGTTTGTCAAATCCTCTCCGAACGATTGCGCATCCCCAGCATTTTTTTCCTATTGGCTTCCGGTATCTTGCTGGGTCCCCATTTTGCCGGCATCATTGTCCCGGCCACAGTCGAAGCGGGCCTACTCACTATTATCGAATTGGGCGTTGCAATTATTCTCTTTGAGGGGAGCCTTTTTCTTCATCTCGATCAATTCCATACGATCTCCCTTCCAATCCGTCGTCTGCTGACCCTCGGGGCCGCTATCACCTTTGTCGGTTCCGTATTGGCCGCCCATTTTATTATTGGGTTGCCTCTTCGCTATAGCATTGTTTTCGGAGCCCTGATGATCGTCACCGGTCCCACGGTGATTGGCCCAATCCTAAAACGCCTCCCCCTAAAACCGCGCCTAGCCACGGTTCTCAATTGGGAATCGGTCCTGCTCGACCCAATCGGTGCCGTCTTGGCCATTATCTTCATGGAGTTTTTGCTCGCCAAGGAGACCTCTTGGTTTGTCAGCCTGTGGCAATTCTTCTGGATCATCGCTGCAGGCGTTGGCATCGGCTTTATTGTTGGGTGGGCACTTCGCTTCTTTGTCCGGAAAAATGAAAACCTCTCCCACGAGAGCATGAACCTTACTATTCTGGCGGGAGCCTTGATCACCTTTGGCCTGGCTCACATGATTGCCCCCCACTCCGGACTCATTTCGGTTGTCGTCGCTGGAATGGTACTCGCTAACTGCGAAATTTTTACCCAACGGGCGGAGATCAAAGAATTTCACGGAACCATCAGCACCTTGGTCGTTTCACTCCTCTTTGTGCTGTTAGCAGCAAAATTAAATGTCGATGAAGTCATCGGTTTTGGAGAGTCGGGTTGGTGGCTCTTGGGAGCGATGCTCTTAGTTGTGCGTCCCTTGAGTGTCTTTATCTCTACGCGAGGAAGCGGTCTCAAGCTTGGAGAAAAGCTGTTTCTTTCGTGGATGGCTCCCCGCGGGATTGTCGCTGCCTCAACCGCCTCCCTGTTTGCCTTGATCCTTCTCCGCGCAGGACACCCCGATGCAGCGGCCCTTGAAAGTCTGACCTATCTGGTCATTTCAGCAACGGTTATTTTACATGGACTGCCGGCAGGGCTCACCGCAAAACTCTTTCGGGCCCTCGAGGCAGAGCGAACCGGTTATCTTATTATTGGTGCCCATGCCCTGGGCCGCCAGATCGGTCGTTGGCTTCAGGAGCGAGGGATTGAGGTCAAGCTGATCGATTCCAATCCCCGCTACATACGCAAGGCGCGCCAAGAAGGATTGATGGCCTCGACCGGTAACGCCCTCGATCCCTATTACCTTGAAAACCTTGGTATCAAACGGATCGGCACCCTCCTCGCCCTTACGAGTAGTGACGAGGTCAACGCACTCGCCTGCCAATTGGGAGACAAGTTACTCGGAGAAGGATCCTCTTATCAGATTGCTCCACGCCAATTACGCGAATCGCATGAGCTGACCAAAGAGATGGTCGGAAAGGCAATCCTCCCCCAACTCCCCTATCTCGGGGACATCGGCTACGGTCTTGAAGAGGGACGTTATGAATGGCAGGAAATCGAGCTCACCCAGGAGGTTTCTTGTGAAGGGCCCCTCGAAATTGCCGGTGGTACCTTCTGGCCCCTCTTTCAGATCAAGAAGTCGTCTTGCTCGCTCATCACAGGGGAAACGAAGCTCAAATCGGGCGATTCCATCGCCGGAGTTCACTCGCAACTTCTCAAAAAATAAAGCGATAAGGGCCCGGAAATGTTTATGTTATCATCGACTCCCCTGGCTATGACGACCCATTCCTTTTTGCTCAGCCAACTCGGGTGTAGCGGTCAATCTTTGAGCTTGGCCATCGTCTCGGATCTTCATCATAGTCCTTACAACGCTTCTGATGTCGAAAGTGTTGCGGCGAAGGTACATGAGGCCAATCCCGACCTTCTTTTGGTGGTGGGTGACGTTGCTAATAGCGTTTCGCATTTCAAGCCCGCGTTAGATCTTTTGAGAGGTCGCTGGAAAACGCTCGTTTTAGCCGGCAACCACGATGTCTGGAGCGCCCAAGAAGATCATGAGGAAACAGGGGAGTTGCAACCAAACAGTCAGGAGCTCTGGGAGTCGATCCTCCCCCGCCTGACCGCCGAAGCGGGAGCAATATGGCTCGAAGGGACGGCTGTCGTGATTCCTGAAATTGGACTCGGAATTGCGGGGACCATCGGCTGGTATGACTATTCCGCCGACCGGACCGAGCGCGATACGGCCACTATCACCAGCGAAAAATGGCGACATGTCCAGGATGCGGAACGCGTGGACTGGCCCTGGAGTGATATTGATTTTGCAACCGCATGTCGGGAAAGGCTTGAAGGCGTTCTCCAGTCCCTTTCCTCGGATCCGGAAGTTAGTCAAATATTTGTCGCTAGCCATGTCCCCCCATTTCTTGAGCTACGATCTGATGTGACAATGGGGGAAAATCGTGAAGGCTACGATCTATCCGATGCCTACTTCTTTGTCCCGAGCCTCGGCGCCATGATCGCTCATTTTCCAAAGGTGACTCAGGTTGTCAGTGGCCACACCCATTTCGGGACAGGAGCTACGATCAAGCGAGATCCGTTGCCCCCCATCGAGGACAACTTCATTGACAACCTCGATGCCAATGAAGTTGTCCTCCATCAGTTTACCTGATTCCTTCAACCGCAACTTTTCTCGAAAATTGTCGATAAGCTACCTAGGATTTATGGTGTTTAGTGCTTGAAATTATTAGCTTTTTAAGCGTGAGGGAAATAAAGTGGTACCTTCTACCGCGTTAGCGGCTCAAATCAGCTCCGCTCTCTTGCCAGCCACAGGGGTGACCCTGTTCGGTCAGGGGCTCGTCCCCATTAGCAATATGGCGATTCGGCAAGCGGAGATCATGGCTGAGCTACCAGGGGTCGTCTACGCAATGGGGATGCCCGATCTCCACGCCTGCAAGTCGGTGCCGAACGGTTTTGTTTTAGGAACAGAGGGAATGGTGGTTCCCGCTGCCGTTGGTCGCGATATTAATTGCGGTATCCGGCTGATGCGAACCAATTTGCATCGCGATGAGATCGATCGTGAAGCTCTGGAACAAATTGCTCAAACGATTAATTTAGGGCAGCGCTGGGGACACGTCCAGCTAACGGGCCCGGATGTCGAGGCGGTACTCGCTGGTGGCGTTTCCGCCCTTTCTAATCTTTCCGCAGGCACCCGCTCGGCTCACCCCGTTTGGGATCTCCTGGATACTGCTTACCTCCAACATGAAAGGGACCACATCGAAGAAGCGGGTTCACTTCCGGGTGATCCAGCAGCGGTGGCTCGTTCCCATCAAAAAATTGGTGCCCGACAAATGGGCACCCTCGGCTCCGGAAATCATTTCTTAGAATTTCAAACTGTGGAAACCCTTTACGATGCCACAGCCGCGGAAGCACTCGGAATCACCCGAGGGGATATTGTTTTGATGATTCATACTGGTTCGCGAGGTCTCGGTCATAATGTTGCGACGCAGTTCATGCACAAGGCACAAGCCGCCGCAACCCATAGGCCAAACGCACTAAAGGAAGTCTACGCTGTTCCTGCTGAGAGCACAGTAGGGCAAGAGTATCTCCAAGCGCACAACGCCGCTGCGAACTATGGCTACGTTAATCGTCTAATGTTGGGAGCCTTGACGCTCTTGGCTCTTCGTAAACTTGATTCTGAGGTTAGCTTGGGATTGGCCTACGATATCTCACACAACATGGTGAAATGTGAAACTCATGGAGGACAAGAATTGTATGTACATCGCAAGGGGGCCGCACGTGCCCTCCCCCCATCTCGCATGACAACGGAACCACTGAACACAATAGGACAGCCGGTTGTCATTCCCGGCTCTATGGGAACGGCAAGCTATTTGCTGACGGGCACTGAAACGGGGAGTCGTTCGCTCTATAGTGTTAACCACGGCGCAGGACGGGTTTTACCGCGTTCTAAGGCAGCCGGACAAAGGCGGCGACAAGTCCACAATGGAAGAGAGGAGCGGGAGATATGGAAGGCGCGCATCTCTGCTCGTGAATTTCGTCGCACGATGAGAGGGGTGCTCTTGGCCTATAGTGACGGAAAACGGCTGAAAGGGAATGCTGACGTGAGGCGCGACGGACTTCCCATCATAGAAGAAGCTCCTCAAGCCTATAAGGATGTTGATGATACAGTCGATGTGCTCAGTCGCGAACAACTTGCACGGCCGGTGGCCCGAATGCGGCCGGTGGCCGTCTTAAAGGAAGGCTAAGATGAGTTTTGGCATTTATACGGCCTATTCCTCACTTCTCTGCGCCGGCAGCGCAGGGATGGCAACTGATTGGAGTCTAGAGCTCGCCGAACATGCTGAGGCCTTGAACACCTATACACGTCAGCAACCTGAAAGTGCACCAGCCGCTGGCCTCAATCTTATTTACCGAGCTACGCTAGCCTCCGATACAGCAACCACTAATTCGTTGCTCGGTCGTGCCATGCCCAATTTTCTCCATTACACCGAAGGTGAAGGGATCCGTTCCCTGGAAGATTCGGACTTCTTGCTTCTGGCCTCCGCCCTTCTCTTGATTACAAAATTAGTGACACGGAAGAAACAAGTAGTCGCCTCAGCCGACGATCTTGTAATGGCTTCGGCGCGTATTGCCCTAGAGGCCAATCGAGTCGCACGTGGGCTTTCCGGTTCAGAGCTCTTTGGGGTTGATGCTGCCATCACTCGGGTTCAGGCTCATGCTATCGAAGCGGCCAAAATAGATCTCCCCTACCCTCAACGTCGTGCCGTTGCCGAAGCAACGCAACG
This sequence comes from uncultured Pseudomonadota bacterium, assembly GCA_964645365.1. Lineage (GTDB taxonomy): Bacteria > UBA10199 > UBA10199 > 2-02-FULL-50-16 > JAJFLM01 > CAZXZM01. Next base: position 6,773 of record CAZXZM010000019.1, read on the forward strand.
GCTGAGTGTGGCTCGAGGGAGTCAGGAATGGGAACGGCGTGGCTTTGCTCTCCCTCTTGCCGAAGCAGCTCTGGACGGAATTTATTCCAACCTTGACGTCGCTGAAATGAGGCGTGCTCCTCTTTATGTAGTTCCTTCAGACCATCTCTACATTGGTTTTGAAGTGAGCCATTTGGCTGAAGTTGGCTTACAGAGAGCCTTGGGTCTTTTTCTGGAGGGATCTATCGACCCAGCTATCGAAACGGTGGAGGCGCTTATTGATAAAGCCGAAGATGCTGAGCTATTTTTTGATGCCATAGCATCCTATTCTGATATTCTTCGTCGCGCACGAGGCAACACAACGAGTCCCTCCCAAACACTCGCCGACTTACTCGCAATTCCCTTAAAGCCCTCTGGAGACCGTGGGTTGGTTTTGGCTATGCCGGCGCGAGCCATTGCCCTTGAAGAGCGGTTGCGTGTCACCCCTTCTGTCGCTGAATTCATCACCTATGCCCGTGGTGTTCAGAACGGCTTTGAAGGCATTCACTAAAAATTAATTGTCAAAATACCAAGGATTCTCGGCACGGTACCGTGCGATCAGTTCTGGAAGGGCGACATCTTGGAGCTGGATGCGAACCTCCGCCGGAAGCTGTTCGAAGCTCTCGACACCTGCTAGGTCCATCTGCTGCTGGATGCGTGCCTCAAAGTCTCCCATTATTCGATTTCGTCCCGCAATATCGACAGTCCAAGCGATACTCAAGCTACTCTCCCCTTCTTCGGCATAGGTATGACACATTCCGCGAGAGGCATCCATCGTGGTGGTCCGTGTTGCATGGCGATTCACACCATAAACTTCAAGTAGGGCATCCAGCTGGACATCGTAAATTTCGAGATTCCCCTGGTTGCGACGCGGTCCTTCTCCTTCCTTAAAGCGTCCCGCTATTTGATTGTGGAAGGCTTCCCGTAGCTCCACCGGATCGATATAGTGACCATTCTGCCGCAAGATACGCTGGGCATCCCGAACAATGGCGCGCGCCTGGCCATTTTCCCGCTGGTTTCGATCCGACATATAATTCGGTTCCCGCTCCGCTCCAACAAAGTGACGGATCCCTGCTTCTGCATCCCCTTCATGGGCAATACTTGGCCGGTCGTCAGTTCCGGTACGTGCCAGAACCTGTTCAGCCAGCGCATCTTCAGCCGGAACGGGTCCCTCTGGAGTCGCGGGACGTTCCACCGGACGGACCCATTCAGGAACAAGGTAGTCGACTTCTGGAATCGCAATTGCTTCTGCCGGGACATCAAATGTCGGAAAGTAACTTGCTAGATCACGTCCCTCGGCAATCGCATCGCGCAGGCCACGTGCTTGCAAGACATCTCGATCGCTGCTCACGCCGAGTCGTGAAACACCAAAATCAATAATATGAAGTCGCTGCCCGTCCCAGAGAATGTTTCCTGGATTCAGATCGCCATGTTGAATACCGAGTTCACGGAGTTGTCCTAAGTCCCCTTCCATGCGGGTCCAAGCCTCTTCTGGAATTGCCTGTCGTTCAGTTACGCTCATCTCACTTAAAGGGCGAGCATCGATACGACTGATAATCAATTCTGAAGGGGCCGGACGTCCGATCAGGCGAGGCCCGATATCTAAACCGTTATATTGGATAACTCCCAGAGCTGCTTGTTCGGCATCGAGTTGGGCACGATGAAATTCATTGCCACCCACTTTGGTCAGTTGGCCATTGCCGTTATCCATAATCGTCCCCCCCGAATCACTCCGCGCAAAGACCGGGGCATCACTGGGAGCAACTTGGATTGGACGAAGCTCTCCCAGGGTTCTAGCGTAACAAGTCCCCTCGATCATAACGGTGCCCCCTTCAGCTAATGAAAACCACTGACCATTCGTCTGCTCCACACCGTTGACGGTAATATTTCCTTCTCCCTCCGGAGCACGGACCCAAAGTTCTCCATCGCTGACCGTCAGTTCAACATCGCCAATACGTTGCTGTGTGGGGGCCTCGGCCGTCCCATCAAAGCGGAACAGGGGCTCTTCACCTGTTAGATCGCGGGTATGTTCCGGAGCCGGAGGATGAAAAATAGTTTGCGCACGGTCCCAACCGACGAGATTGGTGAGAGCTTCGCGACTCCAACCTTGACCCTCGAGGTGACGAGCCAACGCGCGGGCTTCTGTATCGGCTAAGTGTTCGCTGCCGCTGCGGTTCCCTTCTCCCTGGAGCCAGGTATCGACTTCTGCGAGTTGCGTATCCGAAAAACCACGGGAACTAAGACCAGCTTCATCAGCGCGCCTTCGCTGATGTTCGTAGACCGTATCTTCACCGCGGTAGTCATCGAAACGGGTGGGATTAATTTCTAGATCTTCAACTCTCTCAGGAACCCGATAACCATCTTCCGCCGCATCGGCAAATTTGATTTCAATATGTGAATAATCATAATCGATAAAACGAACGCGCATATTAGTTTCACCGGCATCAAGAGCCGCACGCAAACGATGATGACCATCGAGGGCATAGTATTCCGTTTCACCTGTTGCCGGATTGGTCCGCCGTACGACACTGATTGGTTCCCCTAAATAGTCAGCGGCGCCATCAAGGCGGTATTCGGAGAGACCATTTTCAATGGGACGGATCTCAGAGAGGGGGAGTTCTCCAAAATTTTCGGCGAGGAAGGCATCCATCTCGACCGACTGCACCTCAATGGTATCGGCACGATGGCTCGCGTCGTATTCAACGCGCCCCTCCCGTACTCCCTCGACGCGTACCCAACGACCGTCGACAAAGGCGCTTCCAAGATCTTGGGCCGCTTCAGCCATCCAGGGTTCAACGGCTGGGGCTTCAACGAAGGTGCCCGGTTCGGCTACGACACGAACTTCCACGGTCACCTCTCGGCCAGAAGCGAGTCGAACCGTTAGGTCCTTTCCGGTGAGAGCGGCGGCCACGTAGATATCGTCATTGGCTAGAACTTCCAGACCTTGCCCTTCTAATGTTTCGCGAACCAAACGCGCCTGCTCGGGAGAGGAGACCTCGACGTCTATCCTTGCAAATTCTTCCGGGGTCACCCCTTCAAAACCATCCCTCATATGTTGTGGCAATTCTTCGGGACGTGCGTAATCGATTCGATAACGAATCGGTCCGTCATAGATGGCATCGGGGGCATAACCATCCCCTCGTGACGAGATGCGCGGGTTGGCCTCGGAGTTTACTTGTACAGTAGCCAGGGCTCCATCGAGATCCATCAGTTCGCTTGCAACGCGTCCGACGGTGTCGTTATGGGCGGAATCCATTTGATGATACGGATCTTCGGAAAGGGCCCGCACTTCTCGAACTAACCCATCGACTAGCAACCGTTCCATTTCGACTCGGATCTGTGGGTCCACGGTCCGTTCGAATTCTGCTTCGAGGGTGCGGTATCTCCCCAATTCTGCCTCTAAGCTCTGTAGTCGCTCGTAAAAACGATTCGCCGCTTCTCCAATTTCTCCCCCCTGCTGACGCAGGGTCTCCAAAGTTTCCATTCGCTGTGAGTGGTTTCGATAATAACCGATCGCATCCCCTACCTCGAATTCTGCGAGCATGAGATCTTGATTGGAGTGGCGAATATCGGGAAGGTCTCTCGGGGTCACCCGATCGACAGGACGCTCAACCGTCGCCGTTCCATCGGCATCGACTTCGACTTCGGGACGGACCTCGCGTCCGGTCACTTCTTCAGCCGGTCGGCTCCCCTCCTCCGCAGGACGGACGCCATCTTCAACAACTCGAATCGGACGGGTGTCGGCTGCCGGATCGGCGCCAGTCGGCTCTTCAACCACACGAGCAGGACGATCCACACGAGTCGCATCGGGGTCGGCCACTGGTCTTTCACGAGCCACTGTCTGTTCGGGACGCACCGGAGTCCCATCGGGAGGTGGTTCCTCACCATCAGGTCCTGCTGTCGGCGTTTCAACTGGCAATTCATAGGCACGCGCAAATTCAACCGCGGCATCGCTATCTCCAAAACGTCGGTAGTGTTCTCGGGCGACACGCATCCGTGTCCAGGTGCGCTGTTCTGTTCGGGCCACCCAGTTTCCGGTCCCGCGGTTGAGAGCAGTCATACCATAATGAAAGGCAAGCATCCGCACGGCATTACTCGCTATACGATCGGCAAAGTTCATTTCAGGGCCATGGACGTAAGAGGCTCCGGTAGCAACCAGTGTTTGCGTTGTCATCATGCCGGTAAAATTGGTTGCCTGGAGACCGCGACGGGTCAGGCCGCTGCTTGTCTCAATCGCGCGCTCCAGTCCCATTCCCCTTGAGGCGGAACTCCAACCATGACCGGCCGTATGAAACGAACCACTCATCAGCATCATAAAGCCGGCCGACTCCCAGCTAAACTCACGTCCCTGCACGAAGGCTGCTCCCCCTTCGAGAACAAGTCCTTCAGTCACAGAACCGGATACTAAAACAGTTCCACGAGCGGCCCACATTCGCATGCCACCACGAGCAGAGGCCCCTAAGACAAGACGAGTACCCCCCACCCCGGCACGTACCGCAGTACCCGCCCCAATGCCGATCGGCATTGTTAGGGCGGTAATCGCCACTTCATCGGCAATGGCATCCCACGACTCATCGGAGAGATTCCAAAAGCGATCAAGCGGATCGTTCATGTCTTCATAATAGGTCCAGGCCTGATTGGAGATTGAATCATACCCTCCTGCCTCCATCCGTCCCTCCATCACTCGAAAGGCCTGTTGGCGGAGACGTTGCTCGATTTTTTCCTGGATCAGAGTTTCGGCAGTCGCTGCAATCTGTTCTTCGGTCGGCTCTCCGGTCGGGAAGAGTTCCTGATAACGAGCGGGGTCATTTTCCTCAAGATGTTCCGCATAATCCTCTAAGCGCTCCTGGGCATCGTCACGGAAATCATCGTGGTCGGTACGGACGGCAGTTTCGATACCGGTTCGCTGTGGCTCAACTTCCGTCAGCGCCTCCTGCATCGGGGCGGCAAATAGTTCGGAATAGACCTCCCCCGCTACTTCATAGGAGCCGTCGTAACCTCGCAACTCTCCAGCCGTTTCTAAGAGCTGGCCGCGGCGCGCCTCCGAAGTAAGTTGGCCTTCGAGTCCTTCACGGGTTCCAAGATTATAAACACTCAAAAAATCACGATCGCGAAGTCGAATGGCCGTCCAATGTCCCGTTCCGCAACCGGGTTTACCGAAGGCAAAATCAAAGGCGTGGGGGTGACCCTCTTGGTAGGCCTCGGCGGTACTTGGATTGACCGTTGGTATGTTTTCGCGAAAGTCATAGACATAGTCCCCACCCCCTCTATAACCGTGAGGGCCTTCCCCGGTATGATCCGCCTTAGTAAGATGGCGAGCATAGACACTGCTACCACTGACAACCACGACACGGGTCCTGTCCTCTCCTTCAGGAAGAGGAGGGAAATAGCGGTTGGACCCATTAACGGCGGTAATGTAGCCCCCTTGCGGTCCAATCTCGACTCGAATCACTTCGGGCCGATGGTAAGGAGCCATCCCAACATTGACATCGGCCAAGGTCCCCCCTTCGAGGCGGACCGTTGGAATTCCCTCTGGCACCGGAGCATTCGGATCACGACTAAAGGCAGCTCGGTATTCGCGTGCGGCATCCCTCAGGGCTGGCAGTTCTGAATTATCAGGACGATCGTACGGAAACGTAATGGACCATCCTTCACGGATGACCCCATTACCTTCCGTAAAAGCGCTCCGTAGGCGTTCGTGCTCCGACTGCCAATACTGAATCGCCTCTTCCACTGTATCGGCGCGACCCGATTCAATGGCGTCGCGTGCGAGCCGGAGCATAGCCCCCTGCGCATCACTTGTATTGTCGGCCATGTAGCCAATAACAAAGAAACGTCGATCTCGCTGATCATGGAGTGAGGTATTGACGCCAGCCAACCTTTCAATCTCAGCCAAGGCAAACTGTCGGAGCTGACCACGGGTCTGCTCGCGCATCTGTTGCAGCTCCGGATCTTCGGTTCCTTCCGTTGCATCCCTGAAGTCGAGCATGTGGACGCGCGCCTGTGGAATATTCCCCTCCATCAGGGCGACACGGCTATTGTAATAGAGGGCCCGGGTGGTATCTCCCGCTTCCGTAGCACGACCTGCTAGATCGCGGCTCTGCTCGAGCAGACCAGTACGTTGCAGCCCCCCGAGAATTCTCATCTGTTCAGCACGATCAAGCTGGTAAAAATTTTCCTGAAAGGTGAGTTGGGTCTCGCCCGTTGCCTCACAAGAAAAACCAACATACTCAGCCGCCTCGCCAACATTTTCCGAAGTCAGATAATCTCCGGCGGCAAAACCTTGCACCAGCGTCATGTTGTTTTGAAAGGTAAGCTCCCCTGTCTCAACCTGCAGCTCTTCAGCTAATTGTGCGGCTCCTTCGTCGTCCCCCAAGGCCTGAGCCAATCGTAATTCTTCCGTCAACAAAAGAACGGCGTTCGGAGCATCTCCCGCTTCCTGTGCCAGTCCGCGCTGATGTTCGGTCTCGGCCCGTAGAGTTTCTAAGTCGCACAGATAGGAGGTGGCCTCTGTCTCGAGTTCTGGCGAGAGGCCCGCAACCACTGAATAATCCTCTGCGGCTTCACGGTAATGACCCATCTGTTGATGGAGGCGAGCACGGAGGAGATATGATTCCAGATCATCGGGATGCTGGCGAATCATGTCGTCGGCCACGCGAATTGCATGGTCGGCAACCTGCAAAAATGCAGGATCATCACTCTGTTCAGCAATGGCAGCTTGGGTGTACGCGAGATCGCGCGCATGGCGGTTATTCGTTTCTAGATCCTCCTGATGGCCGCGGTGATAATCTCGGGCCACATGGTAAGCCTCGCGCAGGTCTTGACGGGCTCCATCGATATCCCCGAGTTCCAGGGATTCATGCGCCTGGGCGAGTTCACATTCAACAACTTGATCCGCAACATCTGGCTTCGTGAGATCGGGCGATATATTCTCTAATCCCGCACAGACCTCACCGGCGCTTTGTGCAAAGAGTGAAGGAGCACGAAAGCTAACCGGCTGAGGGGCCAATGCGGTCGAATCATCGGAACAATAAGAAAAATTATCTTCGGCGGGAGGGGCATCGACTTCGCAGCTGTCCAGTGGCTCACCGATGGAATCAAGTTCCGGTTCCGGCTGGCTCACAGGAGCGCCGGGTGGAGGAAGGCTCACATCTTCGCTATAGCTGACCTCATCTTCGACCGAGCAGACACCATACTCCTCGTTCGGGTCATAGGAGCTATAGCTCGCCCCATCTTCTCCGCTAATGTTGACATCACCTGACATTGAGTCGTACCCCTTCAGTCCTTGAAGAAATGCAAGGAACATGCCAAGTAGCGGCTAAAATCGACATCCTAACCTGTTGAAATTATTAGTAATTTATACTAGTCTGTCTAACCGCTTGGACAGTTGGTGAAAGAACCCTCCAGACGCCCCCAAAAATGGGGACTCCAGACCCCAATCGATTTTCTCTTTGCAGAAACTAGTAATGATGTCAGAAGGTTTCTCCATGTGGGTCCTGTTTAGCGTCATCGTCATCGATCTGATCGGTTTTGGGATCGTAATCCCCGTCCTCCCCTTCTACGCAGAGGCCTACGGAGCGAATGCAACCATTCTCGGGCTGCTACTCACCGCCTATGCGGCGA
>CAZXZM010000019.1:14423-18231 GCA_964645365.1 uncultured Pseudomonadota bacterium
CTATGCGCTCGACCAGGACGATGCCTTCAAAACTGCGGCGATGCAGTTTATCTTTGCCCCACTGTGGGGACGCCTGTCAGACCGGATCGGGCGACGTCCGGTCATGCTAATGACGATCGCCGGTTCGTCCCTTGCCCTTTTTCTCTTAGGAAGTGCCTCCGATCTGACCTGGCTCTTTGTCGCTCGAATCTTAGGAGGGATCTTTGGGGCTAATATCAGCGTTGCCACCGCCTATGTGACCGACATCACGACGGCAAAAAACCGCACCAAGGCAATGGGCTTAATTGGGGCTTCGTTCGGAGTCGGTTTCATCCTCGGACCAGCGATTGGTGGCCTACTCTCCCCTTACGGTTATGGCGTCCCGATGTATTTTGCGGCCGGTCTGGCTATTCTGAATTTGGGTTACGCTTTCTGGATCCTTAAAGAACCGCCGCGTCATCAAGTAGCCCGCAAAGGACTACTCAAACAGACCAAGATCCTTGCGGACCCTTATGTACGCCGCCTTTGCCTGATTTACTTTATTTTTACCTTTGCGATCACACAGCTCGAAGCGATTTTTGCCTTCTTCATGATGGACCGCTTTGGTTACGACGCGCGAGAGGTCGCCTATGTCCTTGTCATGATGGCCCTGATCATGGTCGGAATTCAGGGAGGTGCAATCCGACGCCTGGCAGTCCATTTTGGGGAAAAGCGATTGTTGTTGGTTGGATCTCTAGTGCTTGCCGGCTCTTTTATAGCGATCCCCGGTATGCATCTAGTTCCCATCCTGCTGATTCCGCTCGGCCTGGCTTCGATCGGACGCGGGATCAGTCACCCCTCCATGTTGAGTCTCGTTTCACAGGGAGGCGATGAAAATCGGCGCGGGGCGGTGATGGGAACCTTTCAATCCAGCGCCTCACTGGCCCGCGTCATCGGCCCGGTTGTTGCCGGCGTGATCTATGATTTCTTTATCGCCGCTCCCTTTTTTCTGGGAGCCAGCCTGATGTTTTTGGTCTTCGTCTATGCGTTGAATCTCCCTAAGTCCGCTCCAGTGCCGATGAGTCGTGAAGATGTAGAGATGGCGATGGAGGGAGAGAGTACGCAGCTTTAATTTCTTCACCCCATCCTCACATCCTTCCCCCAATCTTACCTCTTTAGCCCCTCACCGGATCCCTCCTTACGGACCTAGATACCTCCCGCGGCGACCATGCATGGACTTGCAGGAGCCGAACCTTCCGACCAAGGAAACGGTCGGCATTCACTCCCGCAAGTCTCATGCGGTACCCGCCGCTCCCGGCTGACGGTCCTACAGAAGGAATCCGGTTTCGGGGCTAAGAAGACAACAGACCAGTTTTCCTTTGGCGTGTCTGTCATCCTGAGGAGCGTTAGCGACGAAGGATCTTACCTTAAGATGACGAGATTCTTCGGTCGTTTCACTCCCTCAGAATGACAAATGGGAAGGGGGCTTGTTTCTCGGTACGGAGCTGGAGCGCTAGCGATACAACATGAAGTAGATCACGACACCGGTCACTGAAACATACAACCAAATAGGAAAAGTAACGCGTGCCCATTTTCGGTGTGAATCAAATCGTTTCTTAATCGCGAGATAAAGAGTGCGAACCGCCAGGAAAGGAACCATAGCTGCTAACGGAGTATGTGTTCCTAGAATCGCTAAATAAATAGTGCGGTCCCAACCGGTTCCGGGATAGCGATGCACTCCAGTCAATGCATAACGAATCAAATAGGAAATCAAAAAAAGACCGAGAGACTCAGTGCCGTCATCATGCAACGACGATGCCACAAAACTTTATCGCGACGGATCGCCAGAAGACCGGCGACTAAACAGCAAGCACTGAGTGTATTTAAAATGGCATTGAGTTGAGCGAGCGCGGGACCCAACGAAGACATCTAGACAGCAATAGCCAAGAGGAGGCCGTAGATTGCTGTTAGGTAGACAAGCGATACAAAGAAAAGACGGCGGGCCCAGGCAACGCCAGCTCCTTTTTGAAAACCTTGCAGTCCGGTAAACCAGAAAAATCCCCCCAAAAGCGCCGCGACCACAAGATAGGAAGAACCGGCCAGTCCCAAAAAATAAGGCATGAAGCTCACCGGAATCAGCAAGGAAAGGGAGGCCACAATATGACGTTTGGTTGCCGCGACATCTTTCACAACCGGCAGAATCTTAAAGCCAGCCTCTTCATAATCGTCTTGGCGGAACAAGCCGATCGCATGAAAGTGGGGAATCTGCCAGAAAAAGATAATGCCAAAGAGTGCTAGGCCAGGAAGTTCAATCGCTCCAGTCGCTGCAGTCCAACCAATCAGGGGGGGGCATCGCTCCGGGAATAGCTCCCACCGGCAAGGCCCACGGCGAAACCTGTTTGATTGGAGTATAGAGTAAAACGCAACTGGTCACAGCCACGAGAACCAAAAATCCAGAAAGAAGATTCACCTGCCAACCAACGAGCAGCGTTCCCGCTATCGAAAGGGTGAGACCAAACCAAAGGGCCACGGAAGGATGGAGTCGACCCGTTGGCAGCGGACGATTTTGAGTGCGGGACATGAGACCATCGACTTCGCGTTCTGCATACATATTGAGGGCATTGACCCCGCCAACTGCTGCTACCATGCCACACAATGTGGCCAACAGAATCGATGGCGAAACGGAAAGAGGCGCTAACCACAGTCCTACCGACGTCGTAAAAAGAACGAGCAAGGTAATCCGCGGCTTGGCCAGGGCCGCAATATCGGAAAGGAAGCGCATTAAATCTTCGCGACCATGGCGTCGTTCGATATCGGCCTGATTAGAAAGGGACAAAATAACGCAAGACAAATGAGACTGATTGTGTTCGGCGTGGACCACAGCTCTGTGAATCTGCGCACGTAACCGAGATGCTGTTCGATCGCATCATGACAGATGGATAGCCCAAGACCGGTTCCCTTGTAATCCCCTCCCCTCCCACCAGGGCGATCGACCTGCTCAAAGCGATTGAAGATCTTTTTCCGATCCTCCTTGCGAATTCCAGGTCCATCATTTGAAACAATCACTTCGACCCCACCGTTCGATTCTTTCAACCGAACACTCACTTGAAAGCGAGCATAGCGAAGGGCATTGTCTAAAAGATTTGAAATCACTTGGATCATCAGATCCGTATCGGCATAAACGGTAGGAATATCCCCCTTTTCTTCGAATTCCAATTTAATCCCAGCCTGCTTGGCCTTGATTTGAAAGCTAGAGACCGTTTCGGTGAGCAAGGGAGATAGCTCCAAACATCGAAAATTGAGTTGGGCCCGCCCCGATTCGAGACGCGACACATCGAGCAGGTCGTTGATAATGCGACCGAGACGAGAGAGGCTCTTTGAAGCCATGGTAATCACTTCTGCCTGCTTCGTAGTCACCTTTCCGACGATCCCATCTAAAAGGTTGCTGAGAGCACTATTCGCAATGGTAAGCGGACTCCTGATTTCGTGAGAGATCTTGCTGACAAATTCGTCTTTGAGGCGCTCCACTCGTTTCTGTTTTTGGATATCTTGGATAATATAGTTTGCAAGTGAAACAGATTTTCCAGAACCAGTCTTTCCAATGACATACATATGTCGTCCTCTGTCTTTTTTGGTGATATAGATATCCTTACTTTCTGACCTGTATTTACTGGTACCAAGCAATGTTCCATCTTCTGGGAGATTTGATGGTGCTGGTGCTTCTTTAGAGTCGAGGCGTGTAATGTTTGGATCTTCTGTGGTTTGGGATGGAAAATGGAACACACTTGTTAACTCTTCAGTGTTTAACGTGATGGCTGCACTGTCTGTAAAGTTTCTAAAAATATAGTCA
>CAZXZM010000020.1:0-18031 GCA_964645365.1 uncultured Pseudomonadota bacterium
TCCGGTGATGGCTCGGAAGAGTCTGGATCGCTACTATGAGGTCTTTGGCAGACGAGGCATTGTTTCTTACATGAGGGAGGAATTCGATTTTCACCGTAGTGAGGGGCGTTTGATTCTGCTCGTTTCGGCGTCTCCGGAATATTTGGTGCGTCGACATGCCGAAGATATCGGATTGCCGCCGGACAATGCTTTTGGAACGCGGGTCGATGTTGATGAAGAGGGAAAGGTCAGCTTTACACTGCTTCGTTCCGATCAAAAAGTAACTCTGCTACAGGAAGAAGTGCTTGCCCGACTCGATGAGGCAGGAATTAATTATAAGATAACCCACGCCTATTCTGATTCTGATTCTGATATTCCGATGTTTGAACTGACGCGCGAGCAGGGCGGGGTGGTTATTTCAACCAATGCACCGCGTGAAGTTTTTGAACGAAAGGTTCTAGCCGAGATGGATGGAATCGCTGTCCGTGACAGGAGAGACGCGCGCGAAACGGTTCTTTTTGACGATGCCGATGCGGGACAACTCATTCATCGTGATGCGACGGTCGCGCCGACGCCCACTTATTGGCGCGAGGACCTGAAGTCCTACGGAAAGGTAGCAGGTCAGTCGGCCGCCGCCTTTGCTGTGGCAGCGAGCCTTGTAACGTTGCTCGTAGGTGCAATGCCAGGAGGGACCGCCGATCTTTCAGATGTGTTTTTAAATGGCGGTTTCGGTGCTTTCGGAGGAGGGGTCGGAAGAGTTGGAGGTCATTTTTTCACCCCAAAATCAGGACATATTTCTGAGCGCCGTCGTTGGTTTATGGAATACGGTGGGCCGCTCACCTCGGCGATGGTCTTTGCCGGGATGTATCCGGGTGCCTTAGAGACCTTATCTGGCACACCTACTTTAGGGGCCCTGTTTGCCACGGCGATGGTGGCCGGCGGGGCGATACAGAAAGCTACCAAGGCACTTCGAGGGTTGGCGCGAGGTCTTGGCTGGCATAGCGTTGACCGAGCCGGTCAGGGAATCACCGGTGAAACACTGATGCGCACGACGGAAGTCGCTGCTTATAGTGGATTAGGGTATTTGCTGTCTTTACTTGGCTAAACGGAACTTGGTCAGACTTCCTGCGCGACATCTCGCTTCACAAGGATTTTCAGCTTGTCCCCCGGCTTCAGGTGCCGGACCTGATCAATTCCATTCCATTCTTTTAGATCTTTTGTTCTGACACGGTACTTACGAGCGATATCCCAGAGGGTGTCTCCCGACTGAATGGTGTGAAAAATTTTGGTTCCCTTCGACGGTGTTGCGACGGCCGGTTTAACCTCTAGCTTGGTGACTACCGGCTCTTTTTTGGTAATTGTTGGGCTGCCGGAACGATAGATCGCGATTCGTTGACCCGGTTTCAGATAGCGCCCGACGCTGCTCCCATTCCATTCCTTCAGTTTACTGACACTGACGCGATGGCGCTGGGCAATCGTCCAGAGGCTATCCCCGTCACGGACTTTGTAATTGACCCAATCGGGACCGGAACCAGCCGAACCAGAAGATTTCTTGGCAACGGGAGCTGATGCTTTGGTAGATGCCTTGGCAGATGTTTTCGCATGGAGGACCAACTTTTGTCCCGGCTTCAGGTATTTACCAAGGTGCCCCTTGTTCCATTCTCTCAAGTCACGGGTGCGGACGTGATGGGCGGCCGCGATTGTCGAAAGGGTATCTCCCGACTTGACGCGATAGGAATCTGTTTTTGTTGTCGAGGTTTTGCTGGCTACCGTTTTCTTGCTGAAGCTTTTTGATTTCTTTGAAGGCGCATTGGAATAAACATAAAGGGTCTGGCCCGGCTTCAGATATTTGCCGACCCGCCCCCGATTCCATTTTTTCAGGTCGCGTAGCTTCACACGATAGCGGCGAGCGATCTTCCAAAGAGAATCCCCGGAGCGAACCTTGTGCCGGATCCGCTTGCCGTCCCTTCCTTCATAATGTCCCAGATATTTTCTCATCCCGGCCGGCGGCTTGCTTGGAATGCCGATATTTTTGCCGGTTTTAAGAGAGCTCTTTTCGCTCAGGCCATTGGCCATTGCCAGAAAGTCGAGTGGCAGGTCATGCCTTTTGGCGATGGTATCGAGTGAATCCCCTTCCTTAACCCTATAGGTTTTGTCCGCCATGTGTTTGTAGGAGGGGAGGGAGGCGTATTTCTTCTTGAAATTATCAGCGCTTCCCTTGGGAACACGCAGTGTATAGCTCGAACGGCGAGGTGGGGTGTACCAGCGGTTGAGTTCCGGGTTCAGCTTTTCCAGCTCTTGGTATTTTGTTTTGGAAAGCTTGGCAGCGATCCGTAGATCGATCGGTCGCTTTTTGATCGTTACCTTTTCATATTCATAGGGCTTCTTATAGTCGAGCTGCTTGAAGCCGTACTTCTCAGGATTGTTAGCGATCAGGGCGGCCGCCTGAAATTTAGGAATGTAATTCTTTGTTTCTTTTCGCAAGTAAGAGTATTGAATCAGCTTCCAATAATCTCTGGAACCATGACGGCGAATGGCCCGTTCGATCTTTCCTTCACCGGCGTTGTAACCCGCCATCGCCAGGTGCCAATCTCCAAAACGAGCATAGAGATCCTTCAAGTAACGTGCTGCTGCATGTGTCGATTTTTCGAAATCACGGCGTTCATCGACATCGCGGGAAATCCGCAGTTTGTAACGAAGGCCAGTACCACGAATAAACTGCCAGAAACCGACAGCCGCGGCCCGCGAGTAGGCATGGGCCGAGAAACCACTTTCAATCAGGGCGACATAGACGAGATCCTGAGGGAGGTCGTGTTCCTTTAGGATCTTCCGCATGAGCGGGAGATAGCGACTCGATCGCTCCAAATGACGTGCAAAATGCTTGCGACCGCGGGTTTGGAAGAATTCGATCCAGTCCGCAGTCCGTTCATTGGCAATAATTGGGACGTCAAAGTGGCCCGCCCGGATATCGGCCCGGATTTTGTGAGAATCGTGCGCGGTTTGACGGCGCGGTCCCCCCCCGCACTGCAGAATAAACGGCAGGAGGGCAAGAAGCAGAATCCAATGGATCGATCGCATAGAGTCCCCTTAATATAAAGGCGGGAGTGTAACGGCCCCCCCGGCTTTACGCAAATGCTTTATCATCAAAGTTAGTTCCTTTTTCCAGTTCTAATCCGCATGTTTCCTCAAAAAAGTCGGAATATCATACTGATCGGGTTCTCCGACTTGACCTCCTCCTCCCGATCCGGAAAAGCCAATCTCCTGCACCAGACGATTCAGGTCGACCTGCTGAGAGGCAGGACGTTCCGGGACGACCTCTTTGGCAACCGCCTGCGCGGGGGCCTCGACCTCCTGCAACCGAAGGCTCGGTGCTTCAGTCGGTCGTGCTGGCTGGATCGGGGCGATGCTGGCAGTCGATCGCTCCATATGGGGAGACCGGGCGGTACGTTTTTTATTGAAGCCGGTGGCGATGACCGTGACGCGGATCTGATCCCCCAGGGAAGGATCGATGACCGATCCAAAGAGGATATTGGCATTTTCATCCGCCTCTTCCTGGATCAGTCGAGCTGCTTCATTGACTTCGAAGAGTGTCAGGTCGGGACCACCGCAGATGTTGATCAGGATGCCGGTTGCTCCGGTAACCTGGACATTCTCCAGCAAGGGGGAACTGATGGCACGGGTGGCGGCTTCGACGGCACGGTTTTCACCGTTGGCCACTCCGGTCCCCATCAGGGCCATTCCCATTTCACTCATGACGGTACGGACATCGGCAAAATCGAGATTGATCAGACCATGGACCGTAATCAGATCGGCAATCCCCCGTACTGCAAAGAGCAGAACATCGTCCGCCCTGCGGAAGGCATCGACCATCGTCATCTCTTGCCCAGCAAGATGGAGCAGGCGGTCATTCGGAATCGTGATCAGTGTATCGACCGATTCCTGTAGGTTTTTCAGACCTTCTTCGGCGAAAAGGGAACGCCGTTTTCCTTCAAAGCCAAACGGTTTGGTAACAACACCTACGGTGAGGGCACCAATGTCTTTCGCAATACGCGCCAGCACGGGTGCCGAACCGGTTCCAGTTCCACCCCCCATTCCGGCGGTGACGAAGACCATGTCGGCCCCCTTCAGTATCTCGGTGATTTCCGCTTCGCTTTCGATGGCAGCCTGCTGTCCGATTTCCGGATTGGCTCCCGCTCCCAGCCCCGACGTTAAGTCACTCCCCAGCTGTAGCTTGATGGGGGCCTTATTTGAGTTCAGGGCCTGTAGATCGGTATTGGCGGCGATAAATTCCACCCCCTTGAGATCCGAGGAGATCATTGTGTTGAGTGCATTTCCCCCTCCACCGCCGACACCGCAGACCTTGATCTTGGCCCCTTCATTAATCAGTTCATCGACAAGTTTAAACATGTGCTTCCTCCTTAAAGGTTAGAATATTTCCGCGATCCATTCCCGCATCCGGTCTTTCACCTTGTGATAGATGTTGTTATCCGGAATACGAAAACGACGTTCTCCATTGTCAGGACGGCCATGAAAGACCAGCCCCACTCCGGTCGAGTAAATCGGACTGCGAACCACCTCGACCAAACCGCCGATGTTTTCCGGTTGGCCCTGTCGAACCGGCAGGTTGAAAACCTGTTCGGCTAGTTCGGGCATTCCTTCTAATAGAGTGCTCCCGCCGGTCAGGACGATTCCAGAAGCGATCAGATCCGAATAGCCGGAGTTGATTACTTCTTGTCGTACCAGCGAGAATATTTCCTCGACGCGTGGTTCAATGATCTCGGCCAGAATCTGACGGGAGAGGATTCGATCCGCTCGCCCACCAACACTCGGGACCTCGATCGTCTCTTCTTTCTGCGTGAGCGAAGAGAGGGCACAGCCGTATTTCTGTTTGATTTTTTCTGCCTCGGCCGCTGGGGTACGGAGACCAACGGCAATGTCGTTGGTCAGGTGATTCCCACCGATCGAGATAACTGAGGTATGGACCAGGCTTCCTCCGCTAAAGATAGCGAGGTCCGTGGTTCCACCCCCGACATCGATCAAAGCGACTCCTAAGTCCTTTTCCTCTTGGCTCAAGACCGCTTCCGCGCTGGCCAATTGCTCAAGGACGATGTCATTGACGTGAAGTCCCGCTCGATTCGTACACTTGATGATGTTCTGTGCTGAAGTGACTGCCGCCGAAACAATATGGATCTTCGCTTCGAGTCGGATGCCACTCATCCCTATTGGTTCCCGGATCCCATCCTGGTCATCGATCCGGTATTCCTGCGGGATGACATGGATGACTTCCCGATCGAGTGGGATGGCTACCGCCTGGGCAGCATCAATCACTCGGTCGATATCCGATTGCATGACTTCTTTATCTTTAACGGCGACAATCCCGTGACTGTTGATGCCACGGATATGTCCGCCGGAAATTCCAGCGTAGACGGAATTGATTTCGTATCCCGCCATTAGTTCTGCTTCTTCAACCGCCTTCTTGATCGAATCAACAGTCGATTCGATATTGATGACGACCCCCTTACGGAGGCCACGTGACGGGTTGGTTCCGATACCGATAATATCAATGCCATCTTCGGTTGCTTGTCCGACGATGGCACAGACTTTTGTTGTACCGATATCGAGCCCCACTATTTTATCGTCTCTTTTTGGCATGGGTCTCTCCTTTTATGTTTCGTGTATTTTTATATCTTACAATGATCCCTTCGTTTTGATCTAATTTAACGAGCTTTGGTTGCCGGCCTTGCTGACGCAACTGCGGAAAAATTTGAATCAGTTGTTCCATTTTTTGCCGCCAGGGTCGTTTACCTAAAACGATAGTGAAGGGATGGTGGCGGGTGGTGAGTGAAATCGTGTCGTTTTTGTTCCAATGTAATTCTGAAAGACCGTAAGGGTGAAGGGCGCCACTTTCCCGTAACAAATTGACCACCATGAGACTTTCTTGCAGGCGGCGGTTAAACCATTCCGGTTTTTCCTTTGATTGCTTTTGGGTGAGCCCGGTGATGATCGGAAGATCTTTAGGGTCTCCTGGCTCCATTTTTTTAAAGACATTCCCTTCGGCGGTCACCAAAAAGAGCTTGGAGAGAGAGAGGAGGGCGGCCGGGACCTCTTCGGAAACATGGATATAGAGGGTATCTGGGAGCAGGCGCCGCAAACCGACTGAACGAATCCAGGGGTGTTGAGTGAGACGCTGGCGCAACTCTTGGAGCGGTGTCGATAGCAGAGGGGCTCCATAAGGTGGAGCGGCGCGCTTCAAGACCTCTGCGGGTGAGACATGTTCTTCGCCTCCGGTGACCTTGACTTGCTGTAGACGGAACCAATGCGCGGGGTCGGTCAAAAGCCACCAAGTGAGTAGGCTGCCGACCGCCAAGATCGCCAAAAATGGCTTCCAATTCCAATTCAACCGCCAGCTTCGGGTGCGTTTTGCGGCTCGTTGCCGCCGCCGCACCTTCCGTGTCTTTACGGTCCGTCCCTTTTTCATTTTTTTTCGTCTCATATTTTCAAGCTGCAACTTTCTAAGATTGCCTCGACGACTTGATCAAAATTGATTCCGGCCTTTTCAGCGGCTTTCGGAACCAATGATGTTTCGGTCATTCCGGGGATCGTATTGATTTCTAAAAAATAAGGGGTGCCATTCTTGGCTAAGATGTAATCAATTCGCGCAATGCCGGAGAGATTTAATTGTTGAAAGACCATTTCACTTTCTTGTTGGAGCTTTTGGGTCGCTGCTTCCGGGATGCGGGCAGGGACGATATATTCGGTCATCCCTTTTGTGTATTTTGCTTCAAAATCATAAAAACCGGATTGGGGGACGATTTCCAAAACCGGAAGACTCTGACCGTTCATCAGGCCAACGGTGACTTCAGTTCCTGCAATGTATTGTTCTAGAAGGACGGTGCTATCGTGTTGCAAGGCTTCAGTGACGGCCGGTTTAATTTCTTTGGCTTCACGGACGATTGCCATCCCAAGCGTCGATCCTTCTTGATTCGGTTTGACGACAACGGGAAGGCTTTCAGGAATCGACTGTAGTTCAGACAGATCGTGGACGACATGCGCTTCCGGAACCGTGACTCCCAGGGTGGCTACCAATTGTTTGCAAAGACGCTTGTCCATGCAGAGAGCAGAGGCGAGCACCCCGGAGCCGCTGTAGGGGATCTGTAGAATTTCCAATAACCCTTGGATGGTGCCATCTTCGCCGTGGTGCCCGTGGAGGGCGATGACAGTTGCGGCCGGGGCCTCCGCTTTTAAGGCAGCAGCGATCTCCTGTTTTGTGTCGAGGGCGATGGCTTGATAGCCTTGGCGTTGCAACGATTCCAAAATCGCCTGACCGGTTTTCATGGAGATCTCTCGTTCTTTCGAGTTGCCCCCCATCAAGACGGCAACCTTTTTGTTTTTAAATCGCTCCAACATACCTACTCTTCTCCCACCACACGCACTTCCGTTTCCAAAAGGACATTGTATCTTTCCTTGACCTTGTCTTTGATCAAGCCGATCAGGGCGATAACGTCTTTGGCCGTTGCCTCCCCTTCATTGATGATAAAATTTCCATGTTTTTCAGAAACGCGCGCCTGACCCACACGGACATCTTTCAATCCTGTTTCTTCGATCATTTTGCCGACATAACGTTTTGGCGGATTCTTGAAGATGCTTCCTAGATTGGGATAGTTTAACGGTTGGGTCTCGACCCGTTTCGCTTTATTTTGTTCGATGGTGGCGCGAATGGCGTCTGAATCTCCCCGTTTCAATTCAAAAAGCCCTTCGACGATGACCGCATTGCGAGGAATTGCGGTACGACGGTAGGCAAAACCACAGGCCTTGCGGTCGAGGGTCTTTAACTTCCCTCCTTTATCGAGGATCGTGACCTGTCGGATGCGGTCGCCGATCTCACCATCGGGAACACCGGCATTCATGGCCAGCGCTCCGCCAATGGAAGCGGGAATACCCGCCATGAACTCTAGTCCAGTCAACCCCTGCTGGATCAAAAAATTCATCAGACCGGGTACGAGTACCCCCGATTCGGCGCGCAATAAGACTTGCCCTTCGGTCTCTTCGGTCACTTCGAGTTGGTTAAAGCCGCGGGTGAGGTTCAAGACGATGCCGCGCACTCCCCCATCGCGAATCAAGAGATTGCTGCCGCCGCCGAATATGAAGACCGGCATTTTAGCCGCATGGGCTAAGGCCCAGACCGATTTGAGTTCATCTAGATTCATAGGATGGACCAGGGCATCGGCCGGTCCTCCGACCCGAATCGTGGTGAAGCGGGCCAGTGGTTCATCGAAGAAGATCGGTCCACTGGTGGCTTCCTGAAGTTTCTGTTTCATCGTTTCATCCATTTCTGTTTTTATTCGCACGGCGTGCGAGTTCCTGTGTGATTTGTCCAACATTGCCAGCCCCTAAACTGATCAAGATCTCTTTTTTGAACTTCTGCTTTGAAAGAAGATCGATGATGTCAGTCGATTGCTCTCGGTAAAGGACCTTTTTGGGTCCGCGCACCTTGGCCGCCAATCGTTCTCCACTGATTCCAACGATCGGTGCTTCGCTTGCTGCATAGATCGGGGTCACGATCAATTCCTCGCAGCCGTCAAAACACTGGGTAAATTCTTTAAAGAGTTCTTTGGTGCGACTGTAACGATGGGGTTGGAAGACCACCCGGATGCGGTACCCTTTCCATCCTTTGCGCAGGGCCTCTAAGGTGGCCCGAATCTCAGCGGGATGATGGGCGTAATCATCGATGATCACTCGAGAGTCTGATTCAGAGAGGATCTCCAGGCGGCGGCCAATCCCTTTGAAATTTTTCAGGGCACGACGAGTGACGGAAAAAGGGATGCTGAGCTCATGCGCCACGGCAATCGCTGCCAGTGCATTGGCGACGTTGTGGTTGCCTAGCAATTGCAATTGAATAGTGCCGAGCGGTTTTTTCTGGAACAAGACACGGAATGTCATTCGTGAACCGGAAAAACGAATGTCTTCTGCTGTAAAATCAGCGCTGCGTTTGAGGCCATAGGTCCAAAAGCGACGTGAAAAATCCTTGGCGAGTTGGGCACTGGCGGGATGGTCGATGCAGAAGATGGCGGCTCCGTAAAAAGGGATTTGTTGGCAAAAACGGGCAAAGGTTTTTTTCAGTTCTTCGTAATTGCGGTAGTGATCCAAGTGTTCCGGATCGATATTTGTAACGACTGCAATGGTCGGATGAAGGTGCAAGAAGCTGCCATCTGATTCATCCGCTTCGGCGACGAGAAAGTCTCCGCGGCCGAGTCGGGCGTTTGAACGAAGGCTGCGGACTCGTCCGCCAATAACAACGGTTGGGTCCAATTTTCCAGTGGTGGTGATCGCCGCGATCAAAGAGGTCGTGGTCGTCTTGCCGTGGGTACCGGCGACGGCAATGCCGTATTTCAAGCGCATCAGCTCGGCCAGCATTTCGGCACGCGCAATCACCGGAATTCCTTGGGCGTGGGCTGCTCGCACTTCGGAGTTGCTGCGGGCGATTGCAGAACTGGTGACGACGACTTGTGCCTTGCCGACATGTTCTGAATCGTGGCCGCAACGGATCTTGGCACCGCGGCGGACAAGCCGGCGTGTGACCGTGGTGCGATTGAGGTCAGAGCCTGTCACGTCGTAACCGAGGTTCAGGAGAATTTCGGCAATTCCACTCATACCAATCCCCCCAATTCCCACAAAGTGGATCCGCCGAATACTTTTATACATACGAGCTGACCAACTGTTTGCATTCCTCTAAAATCCTTTCTTCGGCGATTCCTGCTTCTAGTTCCCGTGCCTGCATTCCCATTCGTTGCAGGGCATCGCGATCGTGTCGCTTTGCCTGCAAGAGCTGCCAAAAAACTTCAGGGGTTAGCTCGTCTTGCAATTTTACATTTGCCGCCCCGGCCTCTTCCAAGTAGCGGGCATTTGCCTCTTGATGATTGTCGGCCGCAAAAGGGTATGGAATAAGGATTGACGGGCGTCCCATTGCAATCAGGTCCGAAATCGTTGCTGCCCCAGAGCGAGCGATCACCAGGTCCGCTTCTTTGTAGAAACGTCCGATCTCGTCGGTAAAGGGAAGTAGGGTGATATCGAGGTCGGGGTGACCCTGATAGGCCGTACGGACCTTTTCAAAATCGGCTACCCCTGTAATGTGAATTAGGCGCCAGCTTTCTTTTTCTTCCTGAAAGTTGGGAAGTGATTTTAAAATGAGTTCGTTCAGGAAGCGGGCTCCCTGACTCCCCCCGAAGATAAGAAGCGTAAAGCGATCGGATAACTTGGTGGCCGTTTCGAATTGAGTGAGCGTTCCTGGGCGTACCGGATTTCCGGTCATGCGCAGTTTTCGCTTATTGTGCCAGTGGGTGGAGGCGAGCGGAAAACTCAGAAAGATGCGGTGGACAAAAGGAGCAAGGAGGCGATTGGTAAATCCTGGAATCCGATTTTGTTCCACGATCGCGGCTTTGAATCCCATGAGCCGACCGAGTACCACCAGCGGACCAGTACTGGCTCCCCCAAACCCAACGATTAGTTCCGGTTTGGCGCCAATGATCAGGCCCAGTGCCTTACAAAAGACCCACGGCAACGTGAGGAAGCTCAGCAATTTTTGGGACCAACCAAGCCCCTTCAAGCGTCGGACGGCGAGCTGCTTCCAGGTAAGATCGCTTTCCGCTGCTGTTTTGCGGTCAAGGGGTCGTCCACTCCCGACCATCACAACGGTATGCCCTTGTGCGGTGCAGGCTTGCCCCAGTGCTAGCGCTGGAAAGATGTGTCCCCCTGTGCCACCCGTCGCAATCATGATTCTCACACCTCCACCTCACTATCGAAGTTTTGCGTTGAAATATTGAGCAGAACGCCGACGGCAAACAGACTCATAATGAGTGACGTGCCGCCGTAACTGATGAAGGGAAGTGGAATCCCTTTAGTGGGTAACAGTCCCATGACGACAGCGATGTTGAAGATCGCCAACCAACCGATGATGAGCGTCAGGCCGAGCGCCAAATAGCGTCGGTAGAGATCGGTGGATCGCCACGCGATGGTAAAGGCACGAAAAACCCACAGGGCAAATAGAAAGAGGACGCTTAAAACTCCGACCAGTCCGAGCTCTTCAGCCAAAACGGAAAAGATAAAATCGGTGTGCGCCTCCGGAAGATAAAAAAGTTTTTGCCGTCCTTCTCCAAGCCCGGCACCAAATAGTCCTCCCACCTGGAAGGCAACAAAACTTTGAATAATTTGGAAACCCTCCTCCCGTCGATGTTGCCAGGGATCAAGAAAAGCGAGAATGCGGCGTTTGCGGTAATCGACTGAAGCGATGAGTAGATAAAAGGCGGGGAGTGCCAGCAATGCTTCAGCGATCAGGTAGCTGAGTCGGGCACCGGCCGCGAAAAAAAGGATGATAACCGTGCCGGCCATCAAAACAGCGTTTCCTAAATCTTTTCCTGCCAAGACCAACCCAATCAGGATCAAAGAAGTCAGCATGGGCGGGAGAAAACCGATCCCAAAGAGGCGGAGTTTTTCTTTCTTTTTGGCCAGGGCGTAGGCCATGAAAAAGACGAGGGCGATCTTGGCAAACTCAGAAGGCTGAAAAGAAAAGCCGGCAATCGAAAGCCAGCGGGTGGCGCCACCCGCGGTGACTCCCAGCCCGGGAATGTGCACTAAAACCAGCAGGCCGATGGCAAGGGCCAGCATTGGATAGGTATAGCGGCGGAAGAGGGAGAGAGGAGTATTTTTGCCGATGAGCAGGGCCACAAAACCAAGCAGGACGCTGATGATTTCTCGCTTCAAAAAGAAATAGTCATCTCCGAATTTTTCCCGCGCCAGTATGGCTGATGAAGAGTAAACCATCGTCAGGCCGATTCCGACAAGGAGGAGCGTGGTGAGTAGCAGCGTGTAATCGAAATGACGTCGCGCTATCATGCCGCTTCCCCCAATTTCACAAAAAGATCGCGGAAATGGTTTCCCCGGACAACAAAGTCGGTGAATTGATCAAAGCTGGCACAGGCGGGGGCCAAGAGGATCGAGTCTCCTGCCCGTGCTGTTTGGGTCGCTACCTGAAAGGCGTCGTCTAGCGTTTCGGTGATAACGGTTGGAAGTTCGGAACCGATTGCCGCGGCGAGCTTTGCTGCTGCCTCACCGTACAAACAGATTTGTTTTGCTTTCCGTTCGATCAAGGCCTGGACCAGTGGTTTATAGGAGCTTCCTTTATCTTCCCCTCCGGCGAGCAAGATGAGATGTCCTTGCGGCATGCCTGCAATCGAACGAACGGTGGCTCCAACGTTGGTTGCCTTGGAATCGTTGATGTAGGTAACCCCTTGATGGTCGCCCAGGAATTCGAAGCGATGGGGGAGTCCCTGGAAGTGATCGAGGGTGCGTCGGATACTGTCTTGATCAACGCCGGTCAGACGAGCAGCCGCAATCGCTGCCATCGCATTCTCTCGATTGTGGTCCCCAGCCAGGGAAAATTGAGAGAGATCATAGGCCTCCTGAGGACCGGCCGGTGGGGTGTAAATAATTTCATCTCCCTGACTGCAGATGCCGGGAGAGAACGTTTGCGTGAGATGAAAAGGCATCTTCTGTGCCGCGCTTTTTTGAGCTTGTTCGGTGACGAGCGGATCGTTCGCGTTGTAAACCACCCAATCGCTCGCTTCCTGATTGGAGAAGAGGCGTCCCTTTGCAGTGGCATAGTCCTTGAGGGTGGGATGACGACTCAAGTGATCTGGACTGATATTAAGAAGAATGGCGAGCTTGGGGTGCAGGGTTTCAATTGTTTCGAGTTGGTAGCTGCTAATTTCCAAGACGAAGATGTTGCGTCTCTCCTGATTTGTTACCAATTCCAGGAAGGGGAGGCCAATGTTGCCTGCGAGACCGGAAAGGCGCCCCCCCTTGAGCAAAATTTCGTGCAGTAAAGAGGCGGTCGTCGATTTACCATTTGTACCGGTGACTCCGACCAAGGGAACAAGGGTGAGACGACTGGCGAGTTCTATTTCTCCGAGGATGGGGGTTCCCGCAGTGCGCGCTGTTTGTAGTGCGGGGAGGTTTGGTGGGATTCCGGGGGAAAGAATAATGTTATCGGCCCCCTGGAAGACCTCTTCCGTATGTCCCCCCAGTTTTATTTCAGCCCCGAGCTCTTCAAAGGCGAGGACGATATCTGCCAATTCATCACGGGTTCGGGCGTCGTTGATCACGACATCGGCCCCTTTCTGTGCGCAATAACGGGCCGCAGCCAAACCTGATTTTCCAGCTCCGACAATCACAATCTTTTTTCCCTGAACCTCCATTAACGCAACTTCAATGTACTGAGTGCGATCATTGCCAAAATAAATGAGATGATCCAAAAGCGGACGATTACCTTCGGTTCTTTCCAGCCCTTGATTTCAAAATGGTGGTGAATGGGCGCCATTCGAAAGATTCTTTTTCCGGTCAGTTTAAAGGAAATAACCTGAGTAATGACCGACAGCGCTTCGAGGACAAAAATTCCCCCGACAATAACCAATAAAAGTTCATTTTTAGTAAAAAGACTGGTTAGCCCTAGGGCCCCGCCTAGAGCGAGTGAGCCGACATCCCCCATGAAGATCTCAGCCGGGTAAGTGTTGTACCACAGGAAGCCGATGCCGGCCCCGACAACGCTGGCACAAAAGACTGCCAGCTCACCGGTTGCGGCCTGATGGGGAATCTGGAGGTATTCGGCAATTTGAGCATGGCCGATGATGTAAGCAAGGATTGCATAGGTGGCAAAAGCGACAATCGAGGGCATCGTTGCCAAACCGTCAAGACCATCGGTCAAGTTGACCGCATTCGAAGCGCCGACGATAACGAGTACGGCAAAGGGGACGTACCAATAGTCGAGTACCGGCTGGAGCGACTTGAAGAAGGGGACAACCAAGCGGGTATCGAGTTCCATCCCTTGCCAGATCCAGACGGCAAAGCCGGCAGCGATAATGCCTTGCAGAAGGAGTTTCATTTTTCCAGAGAGCCCTTGGTTGGTGCGGCTTCGGACTTTTTTCAGATCATCGATCAGTCCGACGAGGCCAAACAAAACAAGTAGCGAGAGTACGGCCCAGACCTGAAAATTATGGAGGTCCCCCCACAACAGAGTGGAGAGAACGATGGCGCCAACGATGAGGAGGCCCCCCATTGTTGGGGTTCCTGTTTTGGATTGATGGCTTTCCGGCCCCTCATCGCGGATCCACTGAGTAAACTGCAAGCTCTGCAGGCGGGCGATAAAGTACTTTCCGCAGAGTAGATAAATAATCAAAGAGGTCATCAGCGCTCCGAAACTACGAAACGTGATGTAACGAAAGACGTTAAAGAAAATATGTTCTTCGTGAAGCGGAAAAAGCCATTCGTAAAACATTAGGCTGCCTTTATTCCTTTCAGATCTTGAATAATCGTTTCAAGTTTCATGCCGCGAGACCCTTTGATGAGGAGCAGATCATTTTTCTTCAACCGGCTTCGTAGGGTGCGCGTGACTTCACGGTGGGTTGTGCAGAGGTGTTGTCGTTTGCGGGGGAGACCGGCCCGTTCCGCTCCCGCCAAGATATCGGTGGCGCGATTGCCAAGAACCACCAGCTCGGCAATGCCAGCGCGTGCCGCCGCTCGACCGATTTCACGATGCACAGCGGCATCCTGCTTGCCTATTTCTAGCATATCTCCCAGCAAGAGGAATTTGCGATAACGGGGATTGATTTTCTTTAAGGTTTCAAAGGCACGGAGCATCGAATCGGGATTGGCGTTATAGGAGTCGTTTAGAACGATGGCGCCATTCGGAAGATTGATCCGTTCCATTCGTCCCCACAGGCTCTTGGTCTGACGTAGTGCGCGCGTCATTGCGGTGGGGGAAATATGAAAATGATAACCGACGGCAATCGCTGCCAAGGCATTTGCGGCGTTGTGACGTCCCGGCAGATTGAGACGAACGCGAAATTCCTTTTTCGGGGTTTTGACACGGAGCAGGGTTCCACTGAGTGGATCACTCGTGAGAATTTTTCCCTTGATGTGAGCGCGTGATGAGAAACCAAAGGTGAGTACCGGTGCCGGGCTGCGTCGGGCGAGTTTCAATGTCCGTTCGTCATCAGCGTTCAAGACGGCCAGCCCGTTAGTGGGCAACCGTTGAATCAGTTCTCCCTTGGCTCGCGCTACACCGGCCAGGGAGGTGAGTCCCTCCAAGTGGGCCCGTCCGATGTTGGTAATGATTCCAATTTCCGGAGCGGCGATAACTGCTAGCCGATCAATTTCACCCGGGACGTTCATTCCCATTTCAAGGACAGCAATTTGGTGGCGACGATTCAAGCGCGCTACAGTGAGGGGAAGGCCGATCAAGTTGTTAAAGTTCCCTTCGGTTTTAAGGACGTGGTAGCGGGTGGCTAAAATCGCGGCGATCCATTCCTTGGTTGTCGTTTTTCCATTGCTGCCAGTGATGCCAACGACCGGAAGAGAGAATTGACGCCGCCAGTAGCCGGCAACATCGCCAAGGGCGGTCAGGGGATCTTCAACAGAAAAAATCCACCCCTTCCGTTTCTGCGGAGAGCGTTTCCCTTTTCGGATGATCGCTCCTGTCGCTCCTCTTCGAAGGGCCGGACCGACAAAGTTGTGTCCATCAAAATGAGGTCCTTGCAGTGCAAAAAAGAGCGCCCCGGTTCGTAGGTGGCGAGAATCGGTTGCGAGCGCTTTAAAATGTTCCGTTTTTCCACGATGCCGCAGGGTCGCGTTGCAGCTGTCCATCACTTGTTGTGGAGTCATCTTCATGTTTTAAGCCCGACAGGCCGCCTTCGCCTCTTCTCGGTCGTCAAAATGGATCTTTTCCTTGCCGAGGATCTGATAATCTTCGTGTCCTTTGCCGGCGATCAGAACAATATCCCCTTTTTCCGTGAGTGAGATCGCTTGGCAAATTGCCTTCCGTCGATCGAGTTCGACCCAGTAACCTTTCTTTTTGCTCTTCTGGTAGGTTGGAAATTTTTCCGCCTGAATGCCGGGGAGAATCTGGGTGATGATTGCTTCAGGGTCTTCGGTGCGGGGATTGTCCGAAGTGACGATCACGACGTCACTCAACTTTGCGGCAACATTGCCCATCAGAGGTCGTTTTTCCCGATCACGATCTCCCCCGCAACCAAACAGGGTAATCAAGCGACGGCGGGTATAAGTTCTGAGGGCCGTCAGTACCGCTCGAAGCGCTTCCGGCGTGTGGGCATAATCGACGAAGACCGTTCGGTCGTCTTCTCGAGTCACCCGCTCTAGACGACCGGGGGCCCCCGCCATTGCGTTGATTCCCTCACAAATGGCCTCGTCCGATAGTTTCAGTGATTGCGCGGCCGCAATCGTGAGTAAAATATTTTGCAGATTGAAGGAGCCGAGTAGGGGGCTGAGAATATTCAAAGTGCCGTGTGGCGTGACAACGGTTGCCTGAGTGCCTTCGAAGGTGAACTTTGATTCCGTGACGGAATAGTCTGCAGGATGGGTCAATGCACAACGCATAACCGGAGCCGTTACTTCTTCAGCGAGTCGCTTGCCGTACGAGTCACCGTCATTCAGGATGGCTTGTTTTTTGGGTTTGTCGCTGGCGAGTAAGATTTCTGTAAAGAGTTTTCGTTTGGAAGTATAATATTCTTCCATCGTGCCATGAAAATCGAGATGGTCCTGACTTAAATTTGTAAAAAGAACAGTATCAAAATGGCAATCGCGTACCCGTTCCATCATCAGGCCATGAGAAGAGACCTCCATGACAATCACGTCAGCTCCTGCGCTTACCGCTTCGGCGGCCCACCGTTGCAGTTCAGGTGCTTCTGGCGTGGTGTGGGGGGCTGGAAAGGTCTTTCCTCCAAAGCGGTAGTTGATCGTGCCAAAGACAGCCGGGTTCTTACCGGCCGCTTTTAGAATCGCCTCCAAGAGATAACAGCAGGTTGTCTTGCCATTGGTTCCTGTGACGCCGATGAGTGGGACTTGCCGGGTTGGTTCTCCGTAAAAGCGAGCCGCGATTGTTGCGAGTGCCGTACGCGTATTAGGAACGTGCAGATAGGGAACCGCTCGTTCGGATTTTTCTTGTTGGCCGAGAATCACTGCGGCTCCTTGCTGGATGGCATTGGGAATATAATCATGCCCATCATGTTCAACGCCGACCAAGGCGACAAAAAGGGAACCCTTTACAGCCTGGCGCGAGTCGTACGCAATTTGTGTAATGTCGAGTGAGGGGATCTGATTTGTATCGATAAGCCCTTCCATCAGCTTCTTTAATCCAGCCATGCTACGATGCCTGTCGGAAATAAACGCGACATATTTCTCCTTTTTTCAAAACATTGCCGGGGGAGGGTTCCTGCCGGTAGGCGGTACCACTCCCTTCGATGTCGATCGAAAGTTCGCGCCCCTCTCCCAGTGAAAGGACTTGCCGGATCGAAAGACCGGAAAAATCGGGGATCATTTTGTGCCCGTTGACTGGAATGGAGGGCGCATCCGGTGCGGACTTCGCTTCCTGTTCGGCGATGAGTAGGGGGAGGGTGCCCTGTTGTGGGGGAATTCTCAGTTGATGCAGGGCCGCGCTCATGACATTCCGAAAGATCGGTGCGGCGACCACTCCGCCATAGGTCTGATTTTGAGGGCGATCCAGGCCGACAAAAACAACCAATTGAGGATCAGGAAGAGGAGCGGCCCCGACGAACGAACTGTAGTATTCGCTATCGGAATAGCCCTTCTTTTTTAAGTCATATTGCTGGGCGGTGCCGGTTTTTCCGGCGACTCGGTAGCCGGTAATGGCTGCCCTGACTCCCGTTCCTCCTTCTTGTGTCACCCCTTCCAAAAGCGAGAGCGTCTGTTCGGCGGTTTCTGGTTGAATAACCTGTCCGAGTGAAATCGGTTTCGTTTGGCGGACCAGTTCTCCATCGGCGCGAACGATTTTTTGAACCAGATAAGGTTTCATGCGTCGCCCTCGGTTGGAAATGGTCGCGTAGGCGGAAGCCATTTGAAGGGCGGTGACACTGAGCCCTTGCCCAAAAGCCATGGTGGCCAAATCGACAGCGTGCCAGTCGCTGGGGTCACAAATTTGTCCCGTGCTTTCGCCCGGGAAATCGATGTCAGTGGTTTGTCCAAAGCC
>CAZXZM010000021.1:0-613 GCA_964645365.1 uncultured Pseudomonadota bacterium
TGTTGCCTACCTCCCTAAAAATAAGATCGTCGGGATCAGCAAAATTGTCCGGTTGGTCGAGATCTACGCCCGCCGCCTGCAGGTCCAAGAGCGGATGACGAATCAGATCGCCAGTACCATTCGTAACGTCCTTGATCCGCTCGGCGTTGCGGTTGTCATTGAGGCAGAACACCTTTGCATGCAAATGCGGGGAGTTCAGAAACGAGGCTCCTCGGTTGTCACGTCATCGATGCTCGGGGCCTTTCGAGAACGCCAGTCGACCCGCCAGGAATTCATGAACCTGATTCGTAAAGCGTAGCGCAGCCGATACCGAAACCTCTCCCATCCCAACAGCGACTGCTTCTGAAAGGAAAGCGCTTCTAATGTGCGTCCTTCGTCACGCCATTTTTGGGCATAAAAGGTCTGAAAAAGTTCTTCCCTTTTCTCCGGTACCGGCAGCGAAACAAAGCCAGCATGGTCATTAAATTCGGTTCCAGTCGCTCGTAAATAAACGGGGTCATCATGGGCCACGACAACGGTTCCCCCGGGTTGCAGGATCCGAAACAGTTCATCAATAAAAAAGGATTGGAAAAGACGGTGTTTGTCGTGGCGTTGCTTTGGCCAGGGATCAGAA
>CAZXZM010000021.1:623-10820 GCA_964645365.1 uncultured Pseudomonadota bacterium
CGGCAATACGACACGGGCATCCCCCTGCAAGAGGCTTATGCTCTCGATTTGCTGGCGTTTCAGGCGTGGGATTAATTTTTCAAAACGTTTTCGTTTGATTTCGATCGCCCCGATTGTTTGGTCAGGATGGGCACGTGCCAACTCAAAGAGAAAATCTCCCCGTCCCGGCCCCACCTCTAAAATAGAAATGTTCGATACGGCGGCCGCATTCGGGTAGCAGCGAATCGTCGGATGGTAGCGATAGAGTTGTCGTAACTGTTTCATAAATACCCTGTAACTCGTTTGTCATTCTGAGGGAGTGAAACGACCGAAGAATCTCTCATCTTAAGGTGAGATCCTTCGTCGCCAAGGCTCCTCAGGATGACAAAAAACGAATCGGCCGGCAATTGGACATAGAAAAAACACTTCCTTATACTGAGGTCAATGGCAGTCGTCCCTACCGCCGATGAGGCTCTGGATCGTTTCCTGATCTATCTTCGCATTGAAAAGGGCTTGGCAGCCAATACGGTATCCGCCTACAGTACCGATCTCGTCGCCTGGTTTCGCTTTGCCGGCACAAAGAAGAAGCCCCAACTCACTTCCTGGAATACCCCGCTTCTATTACAATACGTCATCTCTTTGAGTAAGCGACAACTGAAGGCCACGACACTGGCCCGTAAAATCGTCACGCTGCGGCAATTTTTTAACTTCTGCCTTCGTGAAAAATACCTCACCGAAGATCCAACCACTTCTCTGGATACTCCCCAAAAGGGGCTCAAACTTCCCAACGTCTTGAGTCGCAGCGATCTAGAAAAGCTTTTACAGCAACCCGATCTCAAGACACCAGAAGGGTTGCGTGATCGAACAATGTTGGAATTTCTCTATGCAACTGGTTTGCGCGTTTCGGAGCTGATTCAATTGCGTCCCGAACAGATCCACCTCCAACAGGGTTACCTGCGCACCACCGGAAAAGGATCGAAGGACCGCGTTGTTCCGCTCGGAAAAAGCTGTCTGACATTTTACCGTCGTTATCTGGAAGAGGGGAGGCCCCAGTTGGTGAAGGCGCGCGACGGCGGCTTTATCTTTCTCACGCGACGAGGAGGGCGACTCACCCGACAGGCCTTTTGGACCCTTCTCAAAAAACGAGCCCGGGCGGCTGGGATCCGACAAACGATTTCTCCCCATACCTTGCGCCACTCCTTTGCAACGCATCTGCTGGAAGGGGGGGCTGATTTGCGCAGCGTTCAGGCAATGCTTGGACATGCCGATATTGCAACAACCCAGATTTACACGCACGTCACCGGCAAACGCCTTCGCGAAATCCATCAAAAATTCCACCCGCGACCCTAGTCCTTTTCTTTAGCTCCGTACCGGGCAACAAGCCTTCTTCCCATTTGTCATTCTGAGGGAGTGAAACGACCGAAGAATCTCACCATCAGATGAGAGATCCTTCGCTTCGCTCAGGATGACAAAGAGTTTCGGAATACCCCCGCCAACCGAGGCCGGCACCGTCCGCCTTTGGCGGATGGTGGCCGAGGGAATGCCGCAGGCGAGAGCCGGAGGTGCAAAGGAAACCTGGTCTGTTGTCTTCTGGCCAAGAGAC
Organism: uncultured Pseudomonadota bacterium; assembly: GCA_964645365.1. GTDB lineage: Bacteria > UBA10199 > UBA10199 > 2-02-FULL-50-16 > JAJFLM01 > CAZXZM01. The sequence continues at coordinate 2,206 of CAZXZM010000021.1, forward strand.
CGGATTTCTTCGCAAGGACCGCCGCCGGAGCGGCGGGATTACCGCATGAGACTTGCGGGAGTGAATGCCGACTGTTTCCTCGGTCGGAAGGTTCGGCTCCCGCAAGTCCATGCATGGTCGCCGCGGGAGGCGCTAGGTCCTGAAGAAGGAACCGGGTGAGGGGCGAGAGAGATAACGTTGGGGGGAAGGATGTGAGGATGGGGTGAAACGCTGGAGCTTTGACCCTCGATTGACACTCAACTAGGAGGCCGGTATAGAGTGGATAATGTCCCCGAAAGAACGCGTCGTTAGCGGCGTTCGGCCGACCGGCCCCCTTCATCTCGGTCACTATCACGGCATCCTCACCAACTGGCTTAAATTACAGGCCGACTATGACTGCTTTTTCTTCGTCGCTGACTGGCATGGGCTAACAACTGAATATGAAAAGCCGGACGTCATCGCCGACTCTACCCACGAAATTGTCGCCGATTGGCTGGCTGCGGGAATCGATCCCAAAAAAAGCACCATCTTCCGGCAGTCGGACATTAAAGAACATGCGGAACTTTACCTACTCCTCGGTATGCTGACCCCCCTTGGTTGGCTGGAGCGTGTCCCTTCCTATAAGGAACTCCAGCAAACCCTGACGGGACGGGAGTTATCGACCCATGGATTTTTGGGCTATCCGCTCCTGCAGACCGCTGATGTTGTCCTGTATGATGCCCATCGCGTCCCGGTCGGTAACGATCAGGTCCCCCATATCGAACTATCACGGGAAATTGTTCGACGCTTCAACCATATCTATCGCAAGGCAACCGGCGGTAAAGACCTCTTAACCGAACCTCAACCTTTAATGACTGAGAGCCCCAAGCTACTCGGCCCTGATCGTCAGAAAATGAGCAAGAGCTACAACAACTGTCTCTATCTCTCCGATCCCCCTGACACGATTCGAAAAAAGGTGATGAGCGCCGTCACTGACCCGGCCCGAAAGCGGCGTGAAGACCCTGGTGACCCCGATGTCTGTTTGATCTATGATTACCACAAGCTACACAGCGACACCGCGACCTGCCAGCGAGTCGAAAAAGAATGCCGGACCGCCAAAATCGGCTGCGTCGAAGACAAGAAAATGATAGCAGAAACTCTGGTTGAATTCTTGAAACCACTCCAGGAAAAACGGCAGGGTTATCTGAACGACCCCGATCAACTCGAACAAATCCTAGCTGCCGGGGCGGAAAAGGCACGCGGCATTGCCCGTCAAACAATCACTCGCATCCGCAAGGCCATGAAGGTGCATTGATGACCGAAACGTTGATCGAAGAATACCGTGTGGCCCTGGACCAGTTTGAAGGGCCCCTGGATCTATTGTTGCATCTGATCCGGAAGGACGACCTCGACATCTATGATATCCCAATCACCTTCGTCCTCGAACAGTACATGGAATACCTGGACCAAGCCGAAAAGTTCGATATCGATCTTGCGGGAGATTTTCTACTGACGGCGGCCGAGCTCGCCCACATTAAATCGAAACTATTGATGCCAGACGAAGGAGGGGAGGGGGAAGAGGAGGGACCTGACCCACGGGAAGAATTGGTCCGCCGCCTCCTCGAATACCAACGCTACAAAGAGGCGGCCAAAAACCTGGCCGAACGCCCCTGGCTAGGCCGGGAGGTATTCACCCGAACGGCTGTTGAGGAGGCCCCCGAAGGAGAGGAGACTCTCTCCGCCGATATGACCTCACTGTTGGTTGCTTTTCAAAAGGTCCTGCAAAAGATCCCGAAGGACAAGGTCTATGAGATCCAGGTCGACCGCGTCAGCGTCTCTGAAAAGATCGTCGCCTTGACCGAGCAATTACGAGGGGTCGAACGGGTTAAATTTCAGGAACTGTTTGATCTAGCCGGGGGGAAACCCGCCGTTGTCGTCACCTTTCTCGCCTTGCTGGAGATGGCGAAGATGCGTATGATCGCAGTCCAACAAGGGGAAAGTTTTGACGAGATATTTATCGTCTCAAAGGTCACCGAAGTGGGTGAAATGGAATTTAATGAATCTTAAAGCCATCCTCGAAGTCCTGCTCTTTGCGACCGATCACCCTTTGTCAGTCAAAGAGCTCATCGGCCTTTTTGAGACCAACGAGACAGGGGAGGGGGTCCCCTCAAAAAAAGAGATCGAGCAGGGCTTGGCCGCACTCCAGGAAGAGCTGCAGACCGGTGAACGAGGAATTGAATTGGTCGAAATCAATGGGGGTTTCCAATTACGAACCAAACCGGAACTGGCCTCCTGGGTCCAGCGATTGAATGAATCAAAACCGACACGCCTTTCGACTCCCGCCGTTGAAAGCCTCGCGATTATCGCCTACCGCCAACCGATCACCCGTCCAGAGATAGAAGCGATTCGTGGGGTTGATTCTGGAGGGGTACTCAAAAATCTTCTCGAGCGCCGGCTCATTAAAATCTTGGGGCGTAAAGAGGAACCGGGACGTCCCTTGCTCTATGGTACTGCCAGCGAGTTTTTGGAGCTCTTTGGCCTGAAGGACCTTAAGGAACTCCCCCCCTTAAAAGAGCTAGAGGAAAAGGCGCGAACGACCCTCCAGGAAGAAGGGGAGGCAACCCCGATGGAAGAAGGGCTAGCGGGATTGCACATTGCCCCGGAAGCGCTGGAGGCCCTGGATCAACAGGAAAGAGAGGCCTTTGGCGAACTAGAAAAACGCCTTTCCGAACTCAAAGAATCGGACCAAAAAACCAAAGAGATTATTGCCCCGCCCGAAGAACCCTCCGAAGAAACTGATACCGAAGAACGTTCAGAAGTCTGATTCCCTACAAAAGAAAACCGCCCGCCAAAAATTTGGCGGACGGCCGGTAGTTCGTCTTCTAATGTAGCGGGGGCAGGATTTGAACCCACGACCTCCGGGTTATGAGCCCGGCGAGCTACCGGACTGCTCCACCCCGCAATGATTGACCTCTTAATAAAGAGTTTCTATTTATTGTCAATGCTTCTTTTTATCTGAATTTGTATTGACCAAATTACCATATTTAAATATAATTTATATTAATTGTATGGTAATTAGGTTCAGTTGACTGAACGTTAACCTGCCAACGAGGAGGTAACATGGCTAAGAAAAGGCGTAAAAAGGCTGCCAAGAAGAAGGTGGCCCCAAAACGTCGTCGTAAGAAGGCCCCGAAGAAAAAGGCCTCTGCCGCGCGTAAAAAAGTAAGAAGAAAGACCACGCGCAAGAGAAAGACGACGAAGAAAAAAGCCACACGCCGCAAGACCCGGCGGAAGGCAACTAAGAAAAAAGCGACTAAGAAGCGCAAAACGCGTCGCAAGACTCGCCGTAAGGCAACTAAGAAAAAAGCGACTAAGAAGCGCAAAACGCGTCGCAAGACTCGCCGTAAGGCAACTAAGAAAAAAGCGACTAAGAAGCGCAAAACGCGTCGCAAAAAGAAAAAGTAGTCGGGTTGCTTTAGCCCTTCATAGATTTGTGACCGGGATCCCTTCGGGGGTCCCGGTCTTTTTTTATCTTGTAAGACCTGTATCCCCGTGATAGCTGAGGCGCGTCATGACCAAACCATTCATCGCGTCCCGGATGTTTTTGACCAAGGGGGTCGGACGCCACAAAGAAAAACTGACCAGCTTTGAAATGGCGCTACGGCATGCTGGGATCGCCGAATATAACTTGGTCCGCGTCTCTAGCATTTTTCCCCCTCGCTGCAAGATCGTCTCACGCCAGGTAGGACGGAACCAACTGACCCCAGGCCAGGTCGTCCATGTCGTCATGAGCCAGGCCGAAACCAAGGAACCCCATCGCCTGATTGCTGCCTCCGTCGGGGTGGCGATCCCAACGGATCGAAGTCAATACGGCTATCTCTCAGAACACCATAGTTATGGGGAAAAGGAACAGAAGGCAGGAGATTATGCCGAAGACCTCGCCGCCTCGATGCTCGCTACCATCCTGGGGGTTCCCTTTGATCCCAATAAGAGTTGGAACGAGAAAAAAGAGCAGTGGCGGATCAGCGGTGAGATCGTCCACACCCGCAATGTAACCCAGACAGCCATTGGGCAGAAGGATGGACTGTGGACGACCGTCATCGCAGCAGGTGTCCTCGTACCTTGAACCCACTCACGACTTGACATAATATATCTTATGCGACGTTACAGATATGTCTCCGCCTGAACCCGAGAGCCCCTCTTCTCCCTCCTGCCCCTCTTGTAATTGCCCCAATCTCTATACGGAGAAGCGATTCCCTCGAAAGATTGGCCTGGGGATTGTTCTTGTTGCCGCAGTCCTCAGCTTTTGGACCTATCATCTATCCCTGATTGTGGCGGCCATCATCGACGGCCTGATCTATAAATTTGTCCCACGTCAGTGGGTCTGCTACCGCTGTAAGGCGATTCACCGGGACCTTCCCATCCCTAAAAAGGCCCCAACCTATGACCACCACACCGCCGAGCTCTACAGCTAATGAAGCGGGCAATAACGATTTCGACGGCGAGCAGCTGTAGCGAAGGGGGCGGTACCAGCTGTGACTCCGGGGATTCAGACCACATCTTCTCGGGAACGGACACCGGTGCTGTTAGCGGTTCCTGTTCTGTAGATGTCTGTGCTTCCGGAGACAGTTCAGGAAGCTTCGATGCCGTCGGAACCTGTACCAACTACATTGAGACGGCAGGTATCACCATTAACGGGGATATGGATGTCGAAGGATCGTGGTCTAATGATGGAAACTCCGGTTCGGTCGACATCGAGACCAAGGATGGCCAGGTCACCTTCGCGGCCGGCACCTGCAGCCTTGTTGTCAATATCGGCGGCGACTGGACGGCAACGACCCTGACGGTTACCGGTTGTGCCTGTCTCTGCGATGAATGCTTCAGCGTTTCCGGTACAGAGACGATCTGAGTACGATTATTCATTAGGTAATAAAAAAACCCGGTTCACCGTACAGTGAACCGGGTTTTTTATGGCCGTCAATTTGGCTCATTTCTTCTTATTGCCTAAGATCTTGTACATCCCGGTGCCGCAGGTCTCGCACTTCCCCTTCATCGCCTTGCGGCCATTCTTCATCGTCACCTCTTCTGCATTCACCATATTTCTCTTACTTTTACATTTTACGCAGTAGCCTTCTGTATCGGCCATAAATGCCCCCTTTCGTTAATTTTCAGATTACAAAACTCGCCGCCATGCTGCAAGCACTATGCCTCTTTTGATTATTTTAAAAATGACGCGTTGCGATGATAGCGTTGCAACGGAATCACCGAAAGTCCTTCAGTGCGAATTTCATGAATGCCGCTCACAGCCGCCTCAGCCGCCGCTACCGTTGTAAAATAGGGGATCGTACACATCAGGGCAGTTCGGCGAATCGAGAAGGAGTCAAGCGCTGAGCGCCTCCCTTCAGGCGTATTGATCACCGCATCGATCTTTCCTTCTTTCATTCGATCGACAATATGAGGAGAGCCCTCCGCCACTTTATTGATCGGCCTGACCGAAATCCCTCGTTCACGCAAAAAGCGGCAGGTCCCTTGTGTCGCAATCAGTTTGAAGCCGAGCAAGGCGAGTTTTTTGGCCATCGGACCAATCGCCTCTTTGTCTTCATCCCGGATGCTCAAGAAAATGGTCCCCTTGAGAGGAAAGGGATTGCCCACGGCAATCTGCGCTTTAGCAAAGGCCCGACCAAATGATTTATCGATCCCCATCGCCTCTCCGGTCGATTTCATCTCCGGACCCAGCAAGGGATCGACTCCGGGAAATTTCGTAAAGGGAAAGATCGATTCTTTGACCGAATAGTGTTTTGGAATAATCTGCTTGGTGATCCCTTGCGAACGGAGTGAGCGCCCCACCATCGTTTTTGCCGCCACCTTGGCCAACGGAATTCCGGTCGCCTTGGAAATAAACGGGGCGGTTCGTGAGGCACGCGGATTGACCTCGATGACATAGATCTCCTCTTTCTTGATCGCAAATTGGACATTCATCAAGCCGATTACATCAAGTTCCCGAGCCATTAGCTTGGTCTGTCGCTCGATCTCGGCAATAATTTCTTTAGAAAGTGAGTGTGGGGGGAGCCCCATCGCGCTATCCCCGGAATGGATCCCCGCCTCCTCAATATGTTCCATCACCCCCCCGATCACTACATCGCGTCCGTCGGAAACCGCATCGACATCCACTTCAATGGCCACCTGTAAAAATTGATCAATCAGGATGGGATGCTCCGGCGAAACCACGACCGCCTTCTTCACGTAACGCATCAGGCGAGGCTCATCGAAAACGATCTCCATCGCCCTCCCCCCGAGAACATAAGAGGGGCGAACCACAATCGGAAAACCAATCCTTCGGGCAATGCGCACCGCTTCCTTGACGGAACGAGCGGTCCCATTGTTTGGCTGTCTCAGTTTTAATTTACGAATCATCTGGGCGAACTGTTTACGATCTTCGGCGCGATCGATATTGGCGGGTGAAGTCCCGATAATAGGAACTCCCGCCTTCTGGAGCGGAATGGAGAGCCGAAGCGGAGTCTGTCCCCCAAACTGAACGACCACCCCATCCGGTTTCTCTGTTTCGACGATATGCATGACATCTTCAAAGGTAAGTGGCTCAAAATAGAGACGATCGGAGGTATCATAATCGGTACTCACCGTCTCCGGGTTGCAGTTGACCATGATCGTCTCATACCCCTCCTCCTTGAGGGCAAAGCTGGCGTGAACCGCACAATAATCAAATTCAATCCCCTGACCGATTCGGTTCGGCCCCCCGCCGAGGATCATCACCTTCTTCCGTCGGGTTGGATTCGCTTCATCTTCCTGTTCGTAGGTGGAATAAAAATAAGGGGTCTGGGCACGAAACTCTGCCGCACAGGTATCGACAATCTTATAGACCGGTTTAATGTTAGAACGCTTGCGTTGCCGACAGACCGCTGCCTCGGACTGACCAGTCAGTTGGGCCAGCCGGCGATCGGAAAAGCCAAGTTCCTTGGCGCGCCGGAGGGAGGGAACCGACTTCTTGCGACGAACACCCTTCTCAAAATGGATAATCTCTTCGATGGGATAGAGAAACCAGGGATCGATCCCGGTTAGTTTCTGGATCTGCTTGATGGAAAAACCGTGTCGGAAGGCCTCGCCGATATACCAAAGCCGTTCTGAGCTCGGTATTCTTAGTTTTTTACGAATGAGCTTCTTTTTCTGGGGAGCAGAAAGTCCCTTTTTGAGTACTTCATCAAACCCGTAGCGCCCGATCTCCAGTGACCGCATCGCCTTCTGGAGACTTTCCTTAAAGGTCCGACCGATCGCCATGACCTCCCCCACCGACCGCATCTGTGTCGTCAAACGGTCTTCGGTATCGGGAAATTTCTCAAAGGTAAAACGAGGGATCTTGGTGACAACATAATCGATCGTCGGCTCAAAGGAGGCGGGAGTACAACCGGTAATATCGTTGGTGATCTCATCGAGGGTGTAGCCAACCGCCAATTTGGCTGCGATCTTGGCAATCGGAAACCCAGTTGCTTTCGAAGCAAGCGCCGAACTGCGCGACACGCGTGGGTTCATTTCAATCACCACCATTCGACCATCTTTCGGATTGGTCCCAAACTGAATGTTCGACCCGCCGGTATCGACTCCAATCTCCCGAATGATCCGAATCGCTGCGTCGCGCATCATCTGATATTCCTTGTCGGTCAGCGTCTGGATCGGAGCCACCGTAATCGAATCGCCGGTGTGGATCCCCATCGGATCGAAGTTTTCAATCGAACAAACAATAACGACGTTGTCTTTAGTATCGCGCATCACCTCCAGTTCGAATTCTTTCCAGCCAATAATCGATTCCTCGATTAAGACTTGTCGGATCGGAGAAGCGTCGAGCCCCCATTTGACGTATTCCTCAAACTCTTTTGGAGTGTGCGCAATATTCCCCCCCGTTCCACCGAGTGTAAAGGCAGGGCGGATAATGGCTGGGTAGCCGGTCTTTTTGACGATCCGCTGCGCCTCCCGCCAGCTGGATGCAAGGCCACTCGGGGGTAAATTGAGCCCGATCTTTTCCATCGCCTTCTTAAAGAGATTGCGATCCTCCGCCTTTTCAATGGCCGGTAATTTCGCTCCAATCAGCTCAACGCCGTACCGTTTCAGGACCCCACTCTTGGCGAGTGAAACCGCCGTATTCAGTGCGGTCTGCCCCCCCAGCGTCGGCAAAAGAGCATCCGGTTTTTCTTTGGCGATTACTTTCTCGACGATCTCGGGGGTAATTGGCTCAATATAGGTTTTCGAACTTAATTCCGGATCGGTCATCACCGTCGCCGGATTCGAATTGACCAAAATAACCTTGTAGCCCTCTTCTTGGAGCGCCTTGCAGGCCTGAGTACCCGAGTAATCGAATTCGCAGGCCTGACCGATTACAATCGGGCCGGAACCAATGATCAGTATCTTTTTCAGATCGGTTCGTTTGGGCATTATTGCATCGTTTCGATAAAGCGCTGAAAAAGGTAGTGAGAATCGTGTGGACCGGGTGATGCCTCCGGGTGGTACTGAACCGAAAAGACCGGTTGTTTCTTGAGACGCAGACCTTCGACCGTTTTATCGTAGAGGTTGATGTGGGTGAGCTCCGCCCTCTTCTTTAAGGAGTCAACATCGACCGCAAAGCCATGATTTTGGGCAGTGATCTCAAC
>CAZXZM010000021.1:10830-17983 GCA_964645365.1 uncultured Pseudomonadota bacterium
TGCGCGTGGCAAGATCCATAACGGGATGATTTCCCCCATGGTGACCGAATTTTAGCTTGTAGGTCTTCCCTCCCAGGGCGCGGGCCAACAATTGATGGCCCAGGCAGATCCCAAAGATCGGAACCTTCCCGACCAGTTGGGCAATCGCCTCGCTGGCATAACCAACCGGCTCCGGATCGCCGGGACCATTGGACAAAAAGACCCCATCCGGCTCGACCGCCAGGATATCCTTGGCCGGAGTGCTGGCTGGGACTACTTTAACGTCACAACCGGCTTGAGATAAACTTCTTAAGATATTGAATTTTATACCAAAATCGTAGGCTACAACGCGAAAACGGCGGGTCCTGTCGCGGCGAGTGTCATCCTGAGGGCAAAGCCCGAAGGATCTCCCGGTCGAGAGGGAAGATTCTTCGCTACGCTCAGAATGACAGAAGCTAGCGATACCTCCTCCCTTCCATACGTACGGTTTTTTGCAGGTCACTTCTTTGACGAGATCTTGTCCCACCAGCCCAGGCGCCTGCTTCACCTTGCGTCGTAGGCGCCGCCGATCGAAGTCAACGGTAGAGATAATCCCCATCTTCGCCCCCTCTTCTCGCAAATGACGGGTCAGGGCCCGGGTATCGATCCCTTCAATGCCAACGATGTCGTATTTTTTCAGATAGGCCCCGAGGCTTCCTCGGCTGCGGAAATTACTGGGAACCGAATGATACTCTTTGACAATGAAACCTTCTAAAAAGGGGCGGCGCGACTCGACATCTTCTGGATTCACACCGTAATTCCCGATTTCCGGATAAGTCATCGTCACCATCTGCCCTTTATAGGAAGGGTCGGTCAGGATCTCTTGGTAACCAGTCATGCTGGTATTAAAAACGACTTCACCGATCGCCTCCCCTTCCGCACCAAAGGAGCGACCTTCAAAAAAGGTTCCATCTTCTAAAACCAGGATCGCCTTACTCTCCTTCATAGACGATCTCCCCGTCGACAATAGTCATCACCACCCTCCCCCGTAGCTCTGTTCCGGCAAAGGGGGTATTGCGTCCTTTAGAGCGGAATGTTTCTGGATTAACAGCCCACGACTTCGTGGGGTCAAAGACCGTAACGTCCGCATCGGCGCCTGGCTCGAGTCGGCCCTTCTTCTCCAACCCCAATATCTTGGCAGGATTGCAGGTCAATTTTGCAAAGAGTTCGAGCGGGGGAAACTTAAGCCGCTCCGCCTCGGTCCAGACGACACTCACCGCTGTTTCCAGCCCCACGATTCCAGAGGCGGCGCTCTGAAGCGACGTCTCCTTTTCAATGGAAGAATGAGGGGCATGATCTGTCGCAATGACATCGATCACCCCTTGTCGTAATGCCTGCCACAGGGCCCGGCGATCTAGTTCCGTGCGCAAAGGGGGATTGACCTTTGCTTCTGTCCGAAAACCGAGCAATGCCTCATCCGTTAAAGCGAGATGGTGTGGCGTCACTTCACAGGTGACCATTCCCCCTCCCTCTTTGACGCGACGGATCGATTCCAAGGCTTCGGCGGTCGAAACATGCGCAATGTGAAGGCGAGCCCTTGTGAGTTGCGCCAACGCGCAGTCACGCGCCACCATCGTCTCCTCAGCGGCATTCGGGGTTCCCACTAGTCCTAGTTCAGTCGCCACCAACCCTTCGTTGATGCCGAGCTGTTCTCCAAGTTCCGGGTCTTCGGCATGGGAAATCAACGGCAGACCAAATGTCTTGGCATACTCCAGGGCCTTCCGCATTACAGGAGAACGGGTAATGCACTTTCCATCATCGGAAACGGCAACAATGCCATATTGCTGCATCTCTCCAATATTGGCCAACCGCTCCCCCTTCAACCCTTGAGTGACGGCACCGACCAGCAGGACGTGAACTAATGCGTCCTGTTTGATCTTGGCGCGCAAGAACTGAGTCACGATAGCCGAATCATTAACCGGTTGTGTATTGGCCATCGCAACAATGGTCGTAAAGCCGCCAGCGGCAGCCGCCTCGGTACCGGTCCGGATCGTCTCTTTCGATTCTTCCCCCGGCTCACGGAGATGGGTGTGCATATCGATGAGTCCCGGCAAAACAAAGCAACCTTGTGCCGTAACCTGTTCCATTCCACTACGACGACGGATATGGGGACGAACTTCCCGGATCGTTCCGTCATCGATAAGGACATCGGCCTCTTTATCTAAACCGGAACTGGGATCAAGGACCCGTCCCCCTTTAATCAGTAGGCTACTCATTCTCTTCCACCTGCCAACCCACCTTGTTAACCAAAAGATAAAGAACCGCCATCCGCACCGCGATACCGTGTGTGACCTGATCGAGAATAAGCGTTCGTGGTTTTTGAGTGGCATCGGCAACCTTGGAAGCAATTTCAACGCCACGATTGATCGGGCCGGGATGCATCACCAGCGCTTCAGGCTTTAAGAGATCGGCCCCCTCTTCTCCGAGTCCAAAGAAGCGGGCATATTCTCTTAAATTAGGGAAATTAAATTGGTCTTGGCGCTCCCGTTGAATGCGTAACAAGATGACGACATCGGCCTGTGGCAGAACTTCACGCAAACGGTAATAGGTCTCCACCCCGAGATGATCGAGTTCGACTGGCAACAAAGTGGCGGGGCTCACAACCGCGACGCGCGCACCCAGTTTTCGAAAACCGTAGATATCAGAACGAGCGACCCGGCTGTAACGCACATCGCCGATAATCACGACCGACTTTCCTTCGATCTCCCCCAGCGCCTCTCTCGCTGTAAAAAGATCAATCAACCCTTGAGTCGGGTGTTCATGCGCTCCATCTCCGGCACTCACCACAACAGCATCGGTATAGCGACTGATCAGGGCGGGAACCCCGCTTTCTTTGTGACGAACGATCAGTATATCGGGGCGCATCGCGTTGAGTGTCAACGCCATATCTTTCAGGCTCTCCCCCTTACTTAAGGAAGAAGAGGCTGGATTGACGTTCAAGAGATCGGCGGAAAGACGCTTGGCAGCTAATTCGAAAGAGGTCCGGGTGCGGGTCGATGATTCGAAAAAGAGATTCATGATCGTTCGACCGCGTAGCGTTGGGACCTTTTTAATGGGGCGGCCCAATACTTCCTTAAAGGCCCGTGCGGTATCCAGGATGACATTGATTTCCGCTGCACTCATGTCGCGCAACCCCAGCAGGTGTTTGCGTTGAAAGGAGGGAGCCTCAGACACCGGGAGTTCCCTTCCCTGTTTCGAAAACAATCCCGTCGATTCCATCTATTTCTGTTAGTTTTACTTCGACGTTATCGTGTGGCTCGGATTCAAGGGTCACTCCAACGATATCTGACTGAATCGGTAGCTCCCGATGTCCCCGATCGACCAGAACCACCAGGCGGATGGCACTGGGGCGTCCAAATTCCATCAGGGAATCCATCGCCGCCCGAATTGTTCGGCCGGTATAGAGAACATCATCGACCAAGTAGATCTTGCGGTCGGTGACATCGAAAGGAAGCTCTGTCACTCCGACAACCGGCTGCTGGGCTACATGAGAGAGGTCATCGCGATAGAAGGTAATATCGAGCGTTCCGAGCGGAAGGCTTTGACCCTGCTTTTCCTGGAGAACCTTGGCAATCCGCTCGGCCAGGGGAACCCCCCGTCGTCGGATTCCCACCAGGGCTGCCGCCGATTTCGGAGGACGATTGAGATCAATGGCGATTTCTTGAGCCATCCCCTCGATCTTTTCCTGCAACTCCCTATTATCTAACAATGTTTCCATAGATATAAAAAAAGGCCTCCCGGGAGATTCCCTGGAAGGCCACGCGAAAACTGCTCGATCGATGCATTAAAGCCACTCAGTATCGGTGGCCTGCAACAATGTCAACAATTACGAGAGATTATTCTATCCAGTGCCCGAATCGCCTCCAACGCACGCCGATATTCTTGTAATCAAGCGACAGCCAGACAAACATCGCCTTCCCCTTGAGATTCTCGAGGGGAACAAAGCCCCAGTCACGACTATCAGACGAATGGTCTCGGTTATCCCCCATCACAAAGAGATGTCCTTCGGGAACGATAAACTCACGGTGGCGGCGCATCAACCCGCGATTGTAAAGAGCGAGGTGGGGTTCTTCCCCCAGATATTCATGGTAAAAATCAAATTCCTCCCAGTGGGGGAAGACATCCATCTCCCAACCCCCCTTGGGCTGGCTTTGTGGCTTCAGTAACAAGCGGGAGCTATTCGCTACGGAGGTTACCTGCAACGGAATCCGTTTGGCCGGTTCCCCATTAATCCTCACTTCAGTCCCCTCGAGGACAATATGATCCCCTGGAAGCCCTACCACCCGCTTGATAAAGTCTTTCCGTTCGTCGACCGGGTAGATAAAAACCACCGTCTCTCCCCGTTCTGGTTCCTGAAGGTGATAAAGCCAGTGCTTGGTGAATGGAACGCGAATGCCATAAAGAAATTTGTTCACGAAGAGATGGTCCCCAATCAGGATAGAGGGGAGCATCGAACCCGAAGGAACCTTAAAAGCCTCGACGACAAAGGCGCGCAGAAAAAGTGCTACCAAGAGTGCAGTAATCAGTGCCTCGGCGTACTCGCGTATGGCTCCCTTTTTCTTTTTTCCTTCCATCATCATCGGCTAATCTACCTTTAAAACAGCCAAAAAAGCTTCCTGAGGAATTTCAACATTGCCCACTTGTTTCATCCGTTTCTTTCCCGCTTTCTGCTTTTCAAGCAGTTTGCGCTTACGGGTAATGTCCCCGCCGTAACATTTTGCCGTAACATTTTTACGCAACGCCTTCACCGTTTCCCGAGCGATGATCCGACTACCGATCGCCGCTTGCAACGCTACATCGAAGAGTTGTCGGGGAATGACCTTGCGCAATTCCGTCACGATCTCACGCCCACGGAATTCGGCCCGCTCACGATGCAAGATCACGCTGAGGGCGTCAACCGGGTCCCCATTAATCAAAATATTGAGTTTCACTAAATTGGCTGGTCGCCAGTCGGCAAAGTCATACTCAAAACTGGCGTACCCCTGTGACACCGACTTAAGGCGATCATAAAAATCGTACATAATCTCAGCAAAAGGGAGGTCATAGTCCAAGACAACACGATGAGTAGCGGGATAATGCATTCCGGTCTGTTCCCCCCGTTGTTCGGCACACAATTTTAGAATCCCTCCCACCTTATCGGCCGGAACGTGGATCTGTGCCCGGATATAGGGCTCCTCCATTGCCTCAACCTCTTGAGACTCTGGCCAATGGGCTGGGTTTTCAATGATCTGCCATCCCGCACTGGTTTGAACGCGATAACGAACCGTCGGGGCGGTCACAATCAGATCGAGGTCATACTCACGCTCGAGCCGTTCGCGAATAATTTCTAAATGAAGTAAGCCTAAAAACCCGCACCGGAAGCCAAAACCTAAGGCCGCCGAAGTTTCCGGTTCATAATGAAACGAAGCGTCGTTGAGTTGTAGTCGCTCAAGAGCCGCCTTGAGCCCTTCGTATTGGTCCGATTGCGTCGGGTAGAGCCCAGCAAAGACCATTGGCTTGATCTCCCGAAAACCGGGAAAGGAATCGGCGGTCGGCCGCTCCGCCTCCGTAATGGTATCCCCGATCTGAATGGAACGGACATCCTTAATCGCCGCACTAACAAAACCAACCTCTCCTGTTGCCAGACTCTTCACGGCGGTCGGGTGGGGGGCGTGTACGCCAAGAGTCATGATATCGTATTCATTTCCGGACGACATCAGGCGAACCCGCATGCCTGTCTCGAGAGTCCCCTCCAAAACACGGACCAGGGCGACCGCCCCCAGGTAATTGTCAAACCAGCTATCAAAGATAAGAGCCTTGACCGGGGCCGCGGGATCCCCTTGCGGTGGAGGAATCTTCTGTATGATCGCCTCTAAGATACCAGCCACCCCTTCCCCACTTTTGGCCGACACGGCACAGGCCTCGTCAGCGGGAATATCGAGCACCTCTTCGATCTCGTCCCGCACCTCCTCGACGCGCGCGGCAGGGAGATCGATCTTATTAATGACCGGAATGATTTCGAGCTCGTGATCGACCGCTAGGTAGGTATTGGCTACTGTCTGGGCCTGGACCCCCTGACTCGCATCGACAACGAGCAGCGCCCCTTCACAGGCGGCCAGACTGCGGGAGACTTCATAGCTGAAGTCGACATGGCCGGGAGTATCAATGAGATTCAATAAGTAGTCTTTTCCGTCGGCAGCCCGGTATTTTATCCGCACGCTCTGGGCCTTGATCGTAATCCCTCGCTCCCGCTCCAGCTCCATCTTGTCGAGGAATTGATCCTTCCTTTCCCGGTCGCTCAGCGTGCCGGTAATCTCTAGGAGACGATCGGCCAGCGTCGATTTCCCGTGATCGATATGGGCAATGATACAGAAGTTACGTATATTTTGAGGCACGAATGAAAGGCTTTAAGGCGACTTCTTGGCGGCCTTCCTTAAGCCCCCCCAGGCGACCGAGGTGATCTCGACAGCATCCCCATAGAGATCGAGTTGGCCGGGAAGGTGGTAGCGATTTTCCTGGAGAACCCAATCGATTCCTTGGCGAATATATTCAGCGACCGGAACCTTGGTCTTGTCATGCAAGGCCTTCAGCTCCTGATCCTGTTCCGGCGTAATATAGACAGTGGTCGGAATCTTTTTGCGAGGCATAAAATCCCTAGCTTTTGTTGCGTACTATAATGGCAGAAACTTTTTCTCGTCCGGTCAATTTATCCAAAAACTTCTTAGCACTTTCACGCGTTGCAAAATTACCGATCCGAACGCGGTACCAAGTTCCCTTATTTGGAACATCACCGATCGACATAAAGGCATCGTAGCCCTTCCCTTGCCAACGATTGATCTTTTCGGCCGCCCCACTCGCCTTGCTATAGGAACCAACCTGGATCGAAAACTTCCCGGGCTTCCCACTAGCCGGTTGTTGCGGAATGGCGGTGGCGGCTGGCTGGACCTCTTTGGGGGGGAATGCCTTTTTCTCTGGCTCAGCGGAAACCGGCTTTTCTTCTTTTTTCCGCGTCAGCGTCTCAGGGTAAGTGTACTCGACTTCTTCTTCGACCGCTCCGGTCGGAAATTCAACGCTTTCTTCGGAAGAAAGTTCAGTCAAGGAAGCGGTTTTCGATCCTCCGTTCTGGCCGAGCAGATCGGGACCATAGCGAGCTCCC
>CAZXZM010000022.1:0-17728 GCA_964645365.1 uncultured Pseudomonadota bacterium
TGACGGTGGTCTCCCCGATGGTACCTTAGCAGAACCGGTTACCTTCACCGATAGTCACTTGGTCGCGATGGACGAATTTCTCGGTTATAACCCGGGTAATTTCGATTCAGACAACCCCGGTAACATGTTGAAAGCGAATTGGCATGCAGTGCGTGGTGTCATTACACAACTACGCAATGACGAAGGTGTCATCACGCAGACCCGACTCGACGGTATTCGTGATCGTGGAGCCCGGCAGCGCGTGGCCGCTGGTATTCAGTCAGTGGTCGGAATTCTCCGTATCCTCCGGTCCGACAGTTGGGTCGATACCGATAATGACGGACTGATGAATGACCAGGATCAGTGCCGTGACGATGAAGGGGATACCGGCAACGGTGGTTGCCCCGATACTTATTGTATTGATGGTGCCGGAACGGCCCATCTTAGAACCGGCGTCGACGAAGATAGCGATGGTATTGATGCCGCCTGTGATGACAGCGACGAATCCGAAGGTTTTGATCTTATTACTTGGTGGAACGACTTAAGCACTGAAGGACAAGTTGGTGTTGGTGGTGCTGTTGCCAGTATCCTTGCCGCCGGTGGAGCCTTAATTGCGTGGGCGAGGAGCCGTGGTAACGATCCGGAACGCCAACTCCAAAGAGTAGAAGGCGAACTGAGTGGTCTGCGTGCCGAGTTACAGAAGCGTGAAGAAGCAGGTCAACGTAATGGTCAGCTTGAGGAGCTACACAGAGAGATTGAAGGGTTGGAACAACGTAAGGGTGACCTCGATGCCGAGATCGCCCGTCGTGACGCCGAAGCGCGTTCTGCTGAGAACCCAGCTGAAGTTGCTGAACCCGTTGAGTCGGTCGATGAGGCCCGTGCTGAAGAACCCGCACGTGTCGAGGAGCCGGTTCGTGATGAAGCTCGCGCTGAAGAGCCAGTGCGTGCTGAGGAACCTGTCCTTGATGGTGAACGTCCCGTCGAATCACAGTCTCGTCCCGAAAGACGAGTCCTTGGTGAGAGAGCTCTCGACCTCGGTCGTGGCCTTCTTGGATTACTTTCTTCCGATGAAGCTCCCGCCCAGCGCGCTGAGCCGGCCGTGGTCCCTGAAGGCCCTGCCGTTGATCCTCTTGTTGATGGCGAACCGGCCCCTGAAGAAGTTTCTCGCGCCGATGGTGCCGAAGAGGTTGCACGTCCTGCTGAGAATCCAGCTGAAGCTGCTGAACCAGTTGAGCCGGTCGAGGAACCACCTGTCCGTGAGGGTGAACGTCCCGTCGAGTCGCTGGCCGAAGAAGTTTCTCGCGCCGATGGCACCGAAGAGGCTGCACGTCCTGATCCGGTCCGTACCGGTTGGGAAGATTTAGATGCTCGCAGCCTCGAGCGTTCGGTAAATATGGACGGCATGCGTAACGCCTTCAGTGACATGGGTCTCGATGGCCTTGCCGATCGCCTCGATGGTATGGAAGCCCGAACGCTGGGCGAACTGGCCGATGCCCTGACCAATAATGCAGAGGTTCGTTCCACAGTCTATAGTCGTGTCGAAGCTCGCTATGAAGCACAGTTTAATCCTACAACGCATGCTCCTGAATTGGTGACAGAACTCGTGTTGGCCGATCTCGAGGGTGAGTTGAGAAGTGAGCGTGGTCGACTCGAAGGTCAGAGGGCTGAAGCCCAGGCTCGGATCGATGCCTCCAAGCGCTACAGAGGTCGTATCGAGGATGTGCGTACCGTCGAACGTCTGGGCGGTGAAATGGCCTCACTGGAAGCTGACATCAGTGCGGTCACGGTTCATGCCGAGGCGGGCGATGCCCAGATGGCGCGTGGTGGCCTCTTCGTGAGCTTGACCCGCTCGGTCCGCGGACCTGGTAACTCCCAATTTGAAGGCGAAAGCAGGGAAGCCTTCCGCAGTCGAAGCAGCCGGGAGAGCAGCGATATCGCCCGGGCGCAGGAACACTTCGGTCGTGTCCGTAGCCGCGTCGGCAAATAAACAAGTTTCGCAAGATCTTGGAAAACCCCCTTTTCCCTTCGGAAGAGGGGGTTTTTTGTAGGCAACGTTCATCGGTCGAGACCGATAAATGACCGACTAGGGGTTTTATGCCAGAACTATTATCACTCAATCCACAGCAGCGCGCACTGATCGATCGCCTGCTCAATGCCCCCTTTGAGACTTTGAGTAGCGGGGTGACTCTCATCCCGGTCGAAGGGTTTGGTTACCCTGAAGTGCGCGTTTCGCAAAACGACCGAACCGGAGATGGTGTCCCGGATGAGTGGGTGGTCCAACGTCCTTTAGACGATGTCGATGGCGACCTTTCAGTGACGAGTGATGATCTCGTCACCAATCCGCGCGACGGTTATTTAATCGAAGAACTTCGCTTCCAGGTCGAGGACAATCCGAACGGTGAAGGGCAGGTACTCGTTTATCAGGCGGAGGCAATCTGTCGTCAACCGGAAGGACTCCATTCATTGCCACTCGTCTGCCGTTCTTATCAGGCGGCCGTTGAGAGCTGGGCCGAAGAACGTCTCTCCGAAAACATGCGTGGGATCCAGGCCTTTGCCACCGAATTTGTGGCTCCTCATCATAGTGATCTTTCGATTGTCTCTGCTTCCGATGATAGTGACGAGGGGGAGAGTTGGCGCGATTGGGTGATTGGCGGAGTGGCTCTTTTACTCGGTACAGGCGCTGGATTGTTGCTTGCACGGAGACTCGGTTGGCGTTCCCCGGAACCAGTCGAACGGACTGGCGAGCCCGCCTTTATTATTGAACCGGTTGATTCCCTCGCAATCGTTCCGGAGCGTCCCCGTGCCGACGGTGTTCTTTACCGTCCCCCGCAGTCGGATGCGGAAGATGCTTCTCGCAGTTACCGAATCGGTCGGGGAATCCATACCGATCAGCGGGTCCAGTTGCCACGATTAGAAGGGGAGAGCGACGAAGGGGTCCGGCGCTATAATTCTATTTCACGTGATCATGCAGAGGTAACGATCAATTCTTTTGACCAGGTTTATATACGTGATCTCAGCAGTTCTTTTGGAACCGTTGTTGCGAGCAATCATCCAGTGACTGGTGAACAACGCTTTATGCATGTTTCTTCCACGCTTGCGACCGAACTTCGCGCTGGGGATCAAGTACGCCTTGGACTCTTTTGGTACCAGGTCGAGGTGGGTCCCTACCAAGTTGCCTTTGTCCACGTCGCCCAGGAAGCCCAACAGCATCTCGATGTCGAGATCAGTCTAGCACGCCTCCCGGTCTCACCCGAACGGCCCGGTTCGGTCTATGTCGGGCGTGACGATGGGGAGGGGAGGGTACGTCTCTGGAATGCGACACGCGATGTCAGCCGCCGCCAGGCAGAGATTGGGGCGACGCGCGATGGGCGCTACCTGATCCAGACCGGTGAGGTAGGAACGATGGCACAGCCCGCCTATCTCAATCGGGATGGTGAGGTTCATATCGTACCGCGTGAAGGGTGGGTCGAACTGCGACATGGAGACATTTTAGAATTTGGTTCGGTCGTCTACCAGTTTGAGCGGAATGTTGATGGGACCGGCCGCTTGGTTTTTATGCAAGAAAACGATGGGGCCCGTTCCGAATCTATGGCGCGTGCATTGAAAGGGATTAGCAACTTTCCGGTGACGATTGCAATCGATGCTGGCGATGAGCCGGTCCGCTTGACGGTCGAGGCACAAAGCCAGGTGGTGCGTGAAGGGCTGCAGATTGGCCTCCTCCTCGAAGAGCTGAGTAGTGACCCCGCGGTCCGTAGCGATCCGGCGGAACGTGTCACGGTGGAACAGATCGATGCCTATCGAATACAACAACTGGCTGACTTTATGGTATCGATCGAACGCCCAGAAGAGGTCCCGAGCTTGACCACCCCCGAAGAACGCGATGCAGTTCTGCGGGTCTGGGAAGAACTGACGCCGGAGCGCCGTGAAGGATTTTGGCGGATTGACAAAACTCCCCCTACTGAACGAGGAGCACGCCTTCCGGGGAGTTATTTACAGACTTATTATTCGCGTCGCCATGACCTATCGATTCAGGCAGCTTATCCCGTCGATGAAGTAGGAGCGGAGAGCTCAGGTGGACTCGTTAACGAGATGCGTAGCGAGGTCATGCGGGGACCGATACCGGGAGATGTTGTGGCTTCGGAAGAGGCGGAACACGTTGGCGAAGAGGCAGTCGATGCAGCACTTCGTGACCAGGTCGCAGCGGAAGCGAGGCCGGAACCGGTTCGCTCTCCCGTTCGTACGGGCCTTGAAGAACTCTCTCCGGAACGAGAGGTCCCCTGGGATTCCGTCCGTGATGCGCTGGGTGAAGAGACCTTTCCTCGTGATGGGGTCCTGGAAACGAACGTTCGCACTTTGGGAGAATTGATCCGTGAGCTGGGGACTCGCCGGGCGATGCGTCTCTACAATGAGGTTGAAGCGGCCCACCCGCAGTTGACCGGGGCCGCCTTTGAACGGGTCTATGTCGGAGAGCTTGTGGCGACTGTCCTTGAAGCGCGCCATGGTTACCTCGATTCTGGACGCCGAGGAGAGCTCGTGACCCGTGTCGATCAGGCCTTGGCCGAACGGGTTCGGCCGTCCGATCATGACGCAGCTCGTCAGCCCCATGAAGGGGAGCGAGAGGGGTCCAGAGAGCGTGGTCGTCGAGGACGCCCCCGCGTGCGCTAATTTTCGAATAATTTCAACAGCTTTTCCACAAAACACCCTGAGAATCCTGCCGATAATTGATTGATGTCCGCCTTCTTTTTAACAGCGATTTCGACTTCTGCGATGGCTCCCCTCCTGGCCGCTTCGGCCAGCCAATCGGGCCTCGTCGCGGGTGAGGCGACTGTAAGTGCCGGAGACGCCTACCTTTCCCCTGGTGAGGGAATGCCCATTACGACCGGTGCACCGGCAACGATGTCCCTTCCAATCGTGGCCCAGACCAGTGCCCACGGAAACGAGATCCTCCTTCCCGAACCGGCAGCCGTTGCACAATGTTATATTCTGGGGCGGGATCATGGTCCCGGCATTATCCGGATCGTCGATGGATGGAATGTAGAGACCGGACTTAAAGTTTCCAAGCAACATGCCGAACTTCGGATCACGACCTGGGGC
The DNA here is from genome assembly GCA_964645365.1 of uncultured Pseudomonadota bacterium. Lineage (GTDB taxonomy): Bacteria > UBA10199 > UBA10199 > 2-02-FULL-50-16 > JAJFLM01 > CAZXZM01. The sequence goes on from CAZXZM010000022.1 coordinate 5,074, forward strand.
GAATATGAACTGCGTGATTCAAGGAGCCTGAATGGAACAATGATCTACCGCGAAGATCCCCTGCGCGCGACGCGCGAAGAGATTCATGTCAATGGTGATTGGGTGACTGTAGAGCCAGGGGATTTCGTTAGGTTTGGTTCGATTCATTATGAGTGGCGGCAAGAAGGGGATCGTGTTCGGTTGGTTCCAAGCGACCCTGAAATGTTACAGCAATTGGCTCGAGATGTTTCGGCGGTTTCTCGCCCTCAAGTTGTGGAAAGACCCTTGATGGATCGATTGCAAGAAGCCCAGCGACAACGTCGTGAAGTAGAATTATTCGTCGCGGACTCAAAAGAAAAACATGTCGGACGCATTTTAAGGGTTGAAGGGACTGGTGAAAGTGCCGTTGTCCATTTTCAAGAAGAAGATTCTCGTAATCGGTATACCCTTGGTGAAATCCTTACGGTCCGAAATCGCAACATCGATCTGACCAATCGCTATGTCCACCACCGTCTTACGATACCCCAGTTCCGCGATCGCTCGATCAATGTCTCTGGCAGTGGAACACGTCAGGTGGTTTTGGTCGACTTTGAAGATCCGCGTCTCACTCGGTTTTTAGAAATTCACATGCAGCCGATTCGACAAGAATTGGATGCGGGCGACATTACGGAACGGGAAGCGGCTGTTATGGCTTGGCGTGTTGTGCGTGATTACGTTCCCTATGATTACGATCGTTTGGCGGTTGATATGCCCTATCAAATGTATCGACTCGGAGATTTTATTGAACAAGGGGTCTGTAACGAACGGGGGATGTTGCTTCAGGTTTCATTGCAGTATGTTGGAATACGGTCACGGATGGAAAAAGGGCCGGTCCCCGGCGGGCGTCATGCCTGGACGCGTGCCTATGTCGATCAAAGAGATGGTGGACCGCGCGTGCGGCTGATTCTTGATCCACAACGTTCACGTGCCTTGGAAGTGGGAGTCAATCCGGAAGCGGAGATGTATCACGATGACCAAACCCCTTTTGCGCAAGAGCGGGCGATGACCGTCGTATTTGATCATGCAACAGGGCTGACCGCACGGGCCGAACAAAATCTTCGTGCTGAAGGGGTCGATCCCGAACAGGTCGAAGATAATCTCTTGGAACAGCGGAGCGAGAAATTGCAAATCGAGCATGGATCGATTCGTTGGGAGCAGATTGAAACTTTGCGTCGTGAACAGACCCACAATCGACTCTGGTTGATGACCGATACTGGCGGAGAGCTTACCTTTAACCAGCCGTATGAAAAATTGAATCAAGACCAACGATTGGGCGAACAGCGTGCCGCGCTCGAAGTGTATCGGCAAATCAGTGATGAAGTTCGCACTCTTCTTTGGGGGCGGGAAGGAACGTTCCCCGATGGATTGCTCCCGGAATTCTTTTTAGAGCGTTACTACGACATGCGGGTAGCGCTTCACGAAGAAGGGGAATTTGAATTTGGTCAGACGGAATGGTTGGTCGAGGCGATTTTAGGGACCGACCTCTTGCATCCGCGTCGACTCACCCCGGTTGCGGGGAGCCCTTTTCCTCCGGCCGAACGGGCCCAGCGATTGGCGGCTCAGTTTGCCCCGATCCAGATCGGTCGTTCGATTCTGCCTGAGGTCTTGGGACGTCCGGCAACGATCGGCGACTTGATCCAGGAGATCGGTACCCGGCGTGCCCTCCGGATTCTCAATCGTGTCGATCCAGAACAATTTATTGCGGAGCTCTTCCGTGCGGTGGGACGAGAGGATCTCTTGGTGGCTCCGACACCGGAACCACTCTCTCTTGTACAAGCGGTTCCCTGGGCCGCCGTCCGTGCCTTCTTAGGTGAAGAGCTCTTTCCCTCCAACAGTGCTTTAGAGGCGAGTGTTCGGAGCTTGGGGGATCTAGTTCGCGAACTCGGGACTCGCCGGTCTCAGCGCCTACGGGCCCAACTCGAAGCGGCCCAACCGGAATGGACCGGAGAGGCCCTCGAACGGGCCTATGTCGCCGAGGTTTTCAGTACCGTCTTCGAGGATCGCTACGGTCCCCTCCCCTCGACGCGCCGTAATGCATTGATGGCTCGTATCGACCAAGCCCTGTCCTAATTGATTTTAATCGACGAAGGGACCCCAGGAGGGCTGAGTGCCGCTGGCCTTTGAGACGCGGACCTGATTTTCCCCCTGGTTTGTCATCATGTGGATTTGGTAGGCCCCGGTCCGACTCGAAGAGAAGGCGATGTACTGGCTGTTCGGGGCCCAGGTCGGTTCTTGGTTGTTTCCCGTGCCGGCGGTGAGTCGCTGCAGGAGCGAGCCATCCGGATTCATGATAAAGAGATCCCACACGCCTTGATCGCGCCCCTGGAAGACAATCTTTTCTCCATCGGGGGACCAGTCGGGATTGTCGTTTTGGTAGCCGACAAAGGTGAGCCGTTGGGTTCCGCCTCCACCAGAACGAAACAGGTGCAATCCCCCCGCCCGTTCTGAGGCAAAGACGAACGACCCTCCACCGGGGGCCCAAGAGGGGGCGATGTCGATCCCCCAACCACTCGTGAGACGTTTGCCGCGTTTCCCCCTCAGGGAGATGTTAAAGATATTGGCATCAGAGTTCGCCATCATCGCGGTGATGTAGCGACCATTAGGGGTCCAAGTAGGGGAGAGGTTGATCCCTTGATTGCGTGTGACTTGACGTGATTTGCGCGCGCCTAAGTCGTAATACTTGATCTCCGCGTCCCCATCATCCGTATAGGAGGTGTAGGCGATCTTGCCCCCACCGGGGGACCAGGCGGGGCTGATATTGATGTTTCGGTCGTTCGTCAGCTTGGCCAGCCCATGGCCATCGATCCCCGTCATGTAAATTTCTTTATGTTTCGAGGCCCGTGAGACAAAGGCGATCTTGGTACGAAAGATTCCCTTGAAGCCGGTCAGTGCTTCGATCACCTGGTCGGCAAAGTGGTGGGCGATGGTGCGGTACTCATTGGCGCTGGCCGTATATTCATGGCCGACCAACTTCTGTCCGATCAACGGATCATAGAGATAAAGTTTCGCTTGGACCTTTCCTCCGGCGTACTGGATCCCTCCCTTGATCAACCCCTGGATGCCAACCAACTTCCAACCGGCAAAATTGATTTTATGAGGCAAGAAGTCTGTGTCCTTTTGTGGAAAGAGGTCCGCAGGAATAAATTCAAAGAGCCCCGAGAGGCGAAGGTCGTTCTCAATAATTTCGGGGATTTGGTGGGCCCAATCTTTGCGATCCCGTTTTTCGCCGTAGTTGGTGAGCGGCGGGATCGCGATCGGAAACTTCCGTTCAGCAATTTCATCGATACGGATGTAGATCCGCGCTTCGGCGGGGAGGCTGAGAGCGCTGACAGCAAACAGAAGAACTATGAAGATGATTTTTTTCATCGCATTTTAACTTCGGGATCGAATTCGACCAAAAACCCCTCTTTAACCGCCTCCATTTTCAGCTTTTCCGGGGGTCTGTCAAGCGGGGAGGCTTGCTGAACCGCTCGAACGGCCGACTGATCAAAGGCCTCGTGCCCGGAGCTATCTTCTACCTTACTACGGATCACTCGTCCATTCTGGTCTATCTTCACTTGAATTTTGCAGGAATAAGAAATGTCCTTACCTATAAAGCTTAAGGGAAGGACCCAGGCCTCCATGATCTGATAACGGATCTTAGCCTGATAGAGAACATAGATTGGATCATCCGGGGAGACGTAGGGGACATCGCTGGTGCCAAAGGGGACCCCTCCCTCTTCAAACTCCTTCGGGAGTTGGGCCGCCTCTGGCAGGCGTGCCGTCGTCTCCCGTTCGATACGGGCGAGCGCCTTTTCAATCGTGCGGTCGGCCTTCTTCTTCGGTTTTGGGGCGATCGGTTTATTCGCTGACCTCAAGGGGGTCTTTTTCTTTTTTTCCTGGGGGGTGTAGGCCATCGCCCCCTTTTTCTTGGCCGGTTCTGGACGCTTGCCGGGGGGCTTTTTCGATTCCGCAATTGTGGTCTGGGGCATTCCCTTCGCTTTTTTGAGGCCGATGCCGATCTTATTGCCGACCCCTTTCGGCAGCGAAACCCAAACGATTTTTTCTCTGCGGAGCGCTTTTTCTTGAAAGGGGAGGTAGGGAGAGATGCTTAGCAAGAGAAAGAGGACGGTGTGAATGCCCAGAGACCAGATAAGGTATTTGGTGAGGTTGTCATTCAAGGCTCGCCCAGTGTTAGCCTTTGCCCTTGCTCGATGGTTCTTCCGTAATCATTCCGATGCGATCGATGCCTATTTTTTTAAGAATCGCCATCGTTTCGGCGACCTTTCCATAGGCGACCTTTTTGTCGGCGCGGATGAAGATCTCTTTTTTGTCGCGGTTCTTAAAGGCCTGGGCCAGCTTCTTTTCGAGACTTTTCAGGGTGTAGGGAGTTTCTTCCTCCATCAGGTAGAGGCGTCCATCCTGACCGATCGTTAGCACAACATCTTCTTCGGTACGCTCAATAGCGGGGGCCTCTGCTTGGGGAAGTTCGATATCGAGTCCTTGCTGCAAGAGCGGGGCGGTTACCATAAAGATAATGAGCAGGACCAGGATGACATCGACCAAGGGGACGACGTTGATTTCGGAGAGGACTGTTTTCTCTGGCGCCCTATTCAAAGTAATCCTTAGCGACTCGCGCTAATAAGTCTTCACGAAACAGGGTGACTGTGCGCGAGAAGGTGCGGATCCGAGTGACAAAGAAGTTGTAGAAGATGACCGCCGGGATCGCTGTAGCCAATCCAAGGGCGGTTGCGATCAGCGCCTCCGCAATGTAGGGGCCGACGACTGCCAGGCTGGAAGTCCCCGCTTTGCCGATCTCCCAAAAAGCGGCCAGAATTCCCCAGACCGTTCCAAATAATCCGATGTAGGGGGCGGATGTGCCGGTTGTTGCGAGAAAGGGGATATAGCGTTCGGCTCGTTCGAGCTCATCGTCGGTCGCTCGTTCGACTGTCCTTTGAATAACCTCCAGGTCGGGGGCATCCCCCAAGTTGGCCTTCCGGCGTTTTCGAACCAGATCGGCCACCCCCTTCTTGAAGATATTTTGGACCGGGTTTGAGGGGAGGGAGGCTTTCGTAATGAGGTCGTCGAGGCTGCGACTCTTCCAGAAGAGGTCGAGGAAGCGACGTGAGGCCTGGCGCCACTGCTTCAGGTAACGGTATTTATAGACGATGATGGCCCAGCTGACCACCGACATGGCGAGCAGGATGACCAGGACCAGCTTGACGACCGGATCGGCCCCCAGGATGATCCGAAAGATATGACCCCCCTCGTCGGTGACCTTGGCTTCGACCTCTCCCCACGCCTGCAGAGGGGCGAGCCCCAAGAGGGTGAAAAGGATAAGGAAAATAGGGGGTTTTCGGTGCGTCATGGACTGTTAGCGGCCGTATGTTAACGGGCGGGTCGGAAAAGTCAAACCGATAGTGCCCCTTTTTGACGCGCCCGCAAGGCCCCGGCTTTTGGGTTGACACCTTCGAGGGGGAACGCCTATGGTTCACGGTTGTGTTACGAGAAGCTCTCGAAGATGCCCTGGCCCGCGGTGAGAAGCTGCGGCGGGACATCACCAAAGAAATTTTAAACTCGCAGATCTTTACCGACCTGGCCAACAATCCCCGTTTTGTAAATGCGGTGGCGCGCGTCATTCGTTCTCGCGAAGAAGTGGGAACGTCGGTTCAAAAGCGGGTCAAAGAAATTTTAGGGGCGATGAATATCCTCACCCGTCAGCAAGTGAAGGACTTTGAAAAACGGGTGACGCGTCTCGAAAAGAATCTTGATTCCGTTGGGCGCAGGATGATTCAGCAGCGGACCAAGACAACCAAATCGAACTCCAAGGCGCGGCCTCAACGCAAAGCCGCGGCTCGCAAAACTGTCTCTTCGTAGACACCTTTCTTATTTTGAATCGACCTATTGGGATTTTCGACTCCGGCCTGGGGGGATTGACAGTCTTTCGCGCCTTGCGGGAACACTTTCCCCATGAATCCCTTCTTTACCTGGGGGATACCGCTCGGGTTCCTTATGGGACCAAGTCGGCCCCCACTGTGACCGACTACAGTCGGCAAAATACTCAATTTCTTTTAGGCCATCAGGTCAAAGCGGTAGTGGTTGCTTGCAATACTGCTTCGGCCTTTGCAGTCCCGACTCTGCAGGATGATTTTCCTGTTCCGCTCGTGGGGGTGTTGGAACCGGGGGCGCTCAAGGCGATCAAAGTGAGTCGGACCGCTCGGATCGGTATTATCGGGACGACAGGAACGATCAGCAGCCAAGCCTACGCCAACGTAATTCGCAACCAGTGCCCCGAGGCCCATATCGTGAGTCAGGCCTGCCCTTTGTTTGTTCCGTTGGTGGAAGAGGGGTGGCTGGAACACGAAGTGACCCATCAAGTAGCAGCCGACTACCTGACTCCCCTCCAACAGGCCGAAGTCGATACCATGATTCTGGGGTGCACGCATTATCCGATGTTGACCCCCGTCATTCAAAAGGTGATGGGGCTGTCGGTACAGCTGGTCGACTCGGCGCATGCAGTGGCCGAGGCACTGGAGAAGCAATTGCGGGAGAAAGATTTATTGGCGCCGGCTGATTCGACAGGGAGTGATCGTTTTTTTGTGACCGATTCGGCAGAGCGTTTTCGAAAGGTAGGGGAGATCTTTTTGGGACGGCCACTGGCCGCCGTTGAAGAGGTAACGATCGCTTAGAAGTTTAAGCGGCGCTCTCTTTTTTGTCGCCGGTGATCCCTTTGACGCGGGCGACGATTTGTTCGGCAGTAATCCCGGCTGCCGCCATCAGTTCCTCCGGTGCCCCTGAGTCAGGGAGCTCCGTTACCGCCATCTTGATGATCGGCACGGCCGGGCTGGCAGCAAAGACATTCAGGACGGCGTCCCCCATCCCACCATCGTACCAGTGATCCTCGACGACAATCAGTGCCTGCGTTTCTTGGGCCGCTTTCCTTAGAGTTGCTTCATCGATCGGCTTGATCGAGTAGAGGTCGATCACGCGGGTGGAGATTCCCTCGTCCATCAACTGTTTATGGGCCTTGAGGGCCTCATAGAGTGTGACCCCTCCGCCGATCAGGGTGACGGCATCTTCTTTGGAGCGGCGCAACACCTTGGAGCCTCCAACGACAAATTCTTCATGGGCATCGTACAGGACGTGGGCAGCGGGGCGGCTCAAGCGGAGGTAGACGATTCCGGGGGTGTTGATTGCTACCTCGACCAATCGTTCGGCAGCCGCTCCATCGGCGGGGTACAGGACCGTACTCCCCTGGATCGACCGCATCATCGCGATATCTTCCAGACCCATTTGTGAGGCTCCGTCTTGGCCGATCGAACAGCCGACGTGGGAACCGGCAATCTTGATGTTGGCCTTCGAAACGGCGGCCATCCGAATCTGATCAAAGCCACGCGTCAAGAAGGCGGAAAAAGAAGAAGCGAATGGGATCTTGCCTCGGTTGGCAAGTCCCGTTGCCACCCCAATCATATTTTGCTCGGCGATGAACATTTCAAAGTAGTGGTCGGGGCTTTCCTGCGCGATGATTTCCGCAAAGGTGGAGTTCTTGACGTCCCCATCGACGGAGACCACCTGCGGGTATTTTTTGACGAGCTTGGCCAGGGCCAGCCCAAAGGCCTTGCGGGTGGCAATCTTTTCACCCAATTGGAAAGAGGGAGGAGCGGCTTCTTCCGGTGTCTGGACAGCCGGTTTGCGATCTTCCGGTTTTTGAACCATCCCGGTTATCTTCGGGGCCGGTCCGAGTTCTTGCAGGGCCACCTCCAGCTTATCGGCTGGGAGTGCCTTACCGTGCCATCCATCTTTCCCCTCTAAAAAGGAGATCCCTTTCCCTTTTTGAGTCTTGGCGATGATCATGGTCGGCTTTCCTTCGGTTTTGAGAGCTTTAGTGAAGGCGTGATCGATTTCCTTTAAGGAATGACCATCGATCACTTCGGTGTGCCAACCAAAGGAGGCGATTCGCTTCGCGTAGGCATCGACATCATGGCCGTACATCGTTTCCTGGCTTTGGCCGAGTCGATTGACGTCAATAATTCCGGTCAGATTATCGAGCTTATAATAAGTGGCGAGTTGAATGGCTTCCCAAACCGATCCCTCCGCTACCTCACCGTCGCCAAGCAGTACGTAGGTTTGATAAGGGAGGTGATCGAGGTACTTAGCAGCCAGCGCAATGCCGACTCCAATCGACAATCCCTGCCCCAGGCTGCCAGTCGCCGCTTCCGTATAAGGAAATTGTGGCATTGGGTGTCCCTGGAGAGGGCTTCCCAATTTGCGGAGTGTTTTTAGTTCCTCCTCACTGACACGGCCGGCGGCGGCGTAAAGTGCGTACAGCAGCGGAGCGGCATGTCCTTTTGAAAAGATCACCCGATCGTTATTTGGTTTTTGAGGATTCGAGGTATCGGCGTGCAGGTATTTAAAAAAGAGGGTCGTCATCAGGTCGGTGGCCGACAGTGATGATGTCGGGTGTCCCGATCCGGCTTCACTCGTTGAGGTCAAGATATGGTGACGAACGAGGGTAGCGAGTTGTTGAAGTTCTTCAGTCGATGCCATTCGAAAACCTTTAAGGAGGGGATACTAGAAGCGGGGCCAACCGTTCGTCAACTGTACTTTTGGACACAATTATGAGAAAAGGAAAAAAGAGGATTATTGGATGAAATACCGCGCTCTTTGGTTTGGCACTCTTTTTCTCGTACTCGTTGCCGGAGCCCTTCCGGCCCAGGCGGCCCGCCAGGAAATAGGAAAAGATCTCTACAAGAACCTCGATTTGCTCAGTAAGGCTCTTCATTATGTGCGTGAGCACTATATTGAAGATCCGGACGATCAAAAACTGTTGCATGGAGCAATCCGCGGCATGCTTTCCACGCTGGATCCCCATACGGTTTTCATGCCCCCCGCCGATTATAAGGAGCTACAACTCGATACCAAGGGACGGTTTGGGGGGATCGGGATTGAGGTGACCGTCCGGGACGATGTTTTGACCGTGATTACGCCGATCGAAGGGACACCCGCCTCTCGGGCTGGGATTCGGGCCGGCGATCAGATCCTTAGAATCGGTGCGATTTCTACTCGGGGGATGTTGCTGGGGGAGGCGGTCAAATTGATGCGGGGGAGACAAGGCTCTAAGGTGAGGCTTCTGATCCGCCGTAAAAAAACAGGCAAAAATTTTACTGTTAGCTTACGGCGCGACATCATTCGGATTCTCAGCGTTCGCGGCCTGGAAGATTTGGGAGAAGGATTGGCCTATGTCCGAGTAAGTTCCTTCCAGCAAAACACCGCCAAGGAACTCGATCGGTCTCTGCGTAAACTAGAGGGAAAGAATCGAGAACAGCTCCGGGGTTTGGTAATTGATCTGCGCAACAATCCGGGGGGGTTGCTGCAAGAAGCGATTGCAATGGCCGATCAGTTTTTGGAAAAAGGGGTGATTGTCAGTACCAAGGGGCGCAACCAACCGGCCCACGAGCAGGAGGCCCGATCCGAGGGAACCCATCCCTCCTTCCCGATGATTATCCTCGTCAATGAGGGGAGTGCTTCGGCGGCGGAGATCGTGGCGGGGGCGCTGCAAGATCATGGGCGGGCCGTCATCTTAGGAATGCCGACCTTCGGGAAGGGTTCGGTTCAAACCATTTTCGAGTTAGGCCGGGGAGCGGCGCTCAAGTTGACCGTGGCCCGTTACTACACGCCGAGCGGGCGTTCGATTCAGGCAGAAGGGATTCAGCCGGATATCCTGATTGGCTCAGACCCGAAAGAGGCGACGGTTCGTCGGCCGGGCGCCATTCGTGAAAAGGATCTGAAGCGGCATCTCAAGTCTGAAGGAGCTGAGTCCGATTCCAATGAAATAACGATCGAGTTTGAAGGGGATCCCCAAAAACAGGCCGCTGTCGACTACCTGCGTAGCTGGGCCATCTTTGGCAAGCGGATCAGTCTCTAACTTTTCAACTATTCAAACCAAGGTCTCGGTTGGCATTCGCCCATTTGGGGGTCTCCGTTCGTATCGCGACAGCAGTGGCTGTCCGCGCGAATGTTGCGGAGAAGGCGTGCGTGCTGTTCCTCGCTAAGCAATTCAATGGTCTTTTCTTCGGAATGCGAAAATTCAACACGACCGGTCTCCGGGTTCGGAGCATAGACACGGTTTGTGTAGGTGTAGTTACGACAGTAATTGGCCGGATCGATATTTTCCGAAATCTGGAAACTGTCGAGGCTACGGTTGTGACGGCAGCGGTTGGCGATATGTTCCAATAAAATCGCACAACGACCGTATTCCATGTTGGCTCCACTGTCGTCGGCGGTTTCCTGGATGGCATAGAGTTTTTCGTGATAGGTTTCCGGAATCAAGATTGCCACGTCTTGAAGCCCCCCTGTAAAGATGTCGTCATTGTGTACCGTACTGTAGCGGCGTACTTCAAAGCCGTTTTCGCTTGGAAAATAAAAATTAAACATCGCATAAGCATGCATGGAACAATGAACATCATCTTCGCGACCGCCACTCGTGCAATAATGATGGTACTCCGCGGGCACATTGAGATGAATAAGCGACAGAAAAGTTTTTTGTCCTAAGGTGCCACAATCTCCCGCTCCGCGTTTCCAAAATTCAAAATAATCCACTGAGGCCGGTGTCGGAATTCGGCGGTATGGCGCACAGTCGGCTGTTTCGTAAGGAATCGACAAGCGGCAGTGACCATGCTGATTGTAAACTTCCGTGATATCGGCTGTGGTAACATTGCCTCCTGTTTGTTCAATAATGTCCTCCGGAATATAGAGGCAGAGATGTGCAAAGTGCCGAAACGGTTGTTGGTTGAAATTGGGGTCCCCCTTTTTGGCGTGCCAGATATAGTTGTGCACGATATCGATCTGCCGGAGTCCCGGACGGAGCAGGCCGCGCTGCTTGGCAAATAGATAGACATTAAAAGGGTCAATGTAGGGGAGGGCCAGGCGATAACCTTCCGGCAGGGAGCGTCCGGTCCAGGCCGATTCCGGAAAGAGATTCTTTAAGTGTTCGGGGTTGTATTCCGTGATGCTGACGGGAATGAGTCCCGCTTCCCGTCCTTGGAATTCCAACCACAAGACGGTTGCCAGGTGAGCGACCCAGGCTAGCCGCCGTTCGTTGTCATTGTATTCTTCTTCAGGCCAATCGGCACACAGAGGGGGGTTGACCTGTTCCAGTGGAACAGGGTCTCGATAACAGATTCCCTGTCCTGGCAGGCGATAGACGGCGCGGCGTGGGTGTTGACAGTTTTCACCGAGTGGCTGGTCATCTCCCTCCCACGGCTTACGAAAGCCGAGCCCTTCTCGTAAAAGGATCGCCGCCTCTTCATCCTCAGGGTTGGTTCTGAAACGATCCAACGCGCGATCCAGGACGTACATTCGGCGGATGAAATTATAGACCGCCAGCTTTTCTTCTTCGGTGAGCGTGTGTGAATCGCCGTACCGGTGACGGGGGTGGTCGATCGCTGGGTCGAGTTCCCAAAAACTAAAATAGCGCAAGTTTTGTTGTTCAGGAGACTCTAAGAAGGGACGGTATTCACAGACTTTTTCACCGAGATTCACTCGCCAGATCCGATCGTGCTCTCGTCCCGGTGGTGTCGGGTAATCTTCTGCATGAAAGACGAATTGATAGACAGAGGCACGGTGTGGACAGGAAAGGTGACCATGCCGGTCCGCCCCCATTCTATCGAGACACTCCTGATAAGAAACTTGAAAGGTTTGGCCTTCCGGGCCTGGAAAATTTTCCTCCCCTTCGCGGTAGGAAATATTCTGCCGACAGGTCCCGACAATGTCATAGGGTGAATTCTCTTCCGGAGGATCGGGGAAGAGTTGATTGAATTCGTCCGGGGTAACAGTGCGGAGCCGCAGGGCGGCGCGGACTTGCAATCCTCTCTGTGGTTCATTTTCCTTTTCCACCGCTTTTTCTTTTTTCTCTTCGGGTTTTATTTTTTGGGGTTTTGCTTTCCTCTCCTTTTTTTTCGGTTCCAGTACCTGCTTTTTCGGAGCGTTAAAGAATTTAAAGCGCGAAAAAAAGGAGTCCGCCTGAACAGCCGGAGCGACCAGGGTGAAGGCCAGTAGCCCGAGGAGGGAAAAAGAGAGACCAGTTCGTTTCATTCCCCCTATTTTAAGCAATCTTTGTGCCAATGGCCACGCCCAAAGCTAGTTATAACCTATTGTTTTTAATGAATTATTTTAATTGTCTGTATAGTGCCTCATTATTAAAGTGATAAAATTATCATTTTGAGAAATTAGTTTTGCTTGTCAGTCGGGGTTGGGACTGCCTATGACCCAGGGTGGCTATGGACGAAGCTGCCCCCTCTAGCAACGCAAGTTCTCGTCCCTACAAGGTCGCCCGCGACGCGGGTTCCGGGCCGTGGGATGTCATCGTTATCGGTTCCGGGATGGGGGGGATGGCCTGTGCGGCGGCACTCGCCAAGTATGGTCGGCGCGTCCTTGTCTTAGAGCAACATTACATTCCCGGTGGTTTCACTCACATGTTTTCCCGAAAGGGGTATCATTGGGATGTTGGGGTGCATGCGATGGGGGAGATGCGGGCCGAAGATGTTCCGGGTCGCTTGCTTCGGTGGCTAACCAATAATCAGGTCAAGATGCAGTCATTGGGCAGTCCCTATGATCGTTTTTATTTCCCCGATAATTTTTATATTGAGTTTCCAGATTC
>CAZXZM010000023.1:0-8787 GCA_964645365.1 uncultured Pseudomonadota bacterium
CGCAGGTTCCCCTGAGCGTCTTGATAGCGTGGTAAGCTGCCTTCTCCGGTTTGTGCTTCGACGGGACGCGTGTCACTGACATCGAAGCTGCCCGACACTAAATCAACGGCATGGGTGGGAGATGAAAATTTCTTGAATCCAAAAAGGCCATCTGCGCCTTCGTCCACACCAACCGTAACCAAGGTTGCGGCATCTCCGATAATATGGAGAAGGTTGGTTCTTGCGTGGATATTCGTTGGCCCCTTATCGATAACGACAATAGGTTTGCCTGGATTAGCCTTCCGCGCATCCGATACCATGCGACGCAGACCATCCGACAGGCTCACGCCATGACGAAATTGCTCTGCGATGAGTATCTTCACCTTTTCCTTTGGGGTCGGGTTCCGATACTCTCCTGTTCCCGTATCGTAGACCTGGACCTCATCCAAGGCGAGTCCAATGCTGTTCAAATAGAGGTGGCCGTGCCCTTTGCTAACCTCAATATTGTTGTCATCGATATACTGAGCTGCTCTCACCCACCCCTGATGCATGGTGATGCCATGAAAGGGTTGCGTTACCGCAATCGGGAACATCGCCACTTTAACGCCGGCCGGGATCTGTTCCTTGCCACCATAGCGTTCCACCTGTGCCTTACGAAAATCTTTTATCACACGGAAAGTTGCCATGCTGGCATTAAAGGTCCCGCTCAAGACTTGCGACGATGCATGGCCTGCCATGGCCTGGCGATCAGGATCCACCTGGGCATCCAAGCGCGGATAAACAGAATCAAATGTCGGATCAAAAAAGAGCCAGGCATATTTTTTCAGCTCTGCGTATTGAGAGGACTCTAAGAAAGTGTCGTTGGCCGTATTCCCAAGACCGGCATTTTGAATCGCGTCTCTAACGGTGGCTTCGTCTGCATGGTCATCTTCGGCATGTTCTCGCTGTTCGCTTCCGCTCTGATCGCCAAGGAAAGAACTGACATCCATTCCGTAAACGAGTTTTAAAAATGGGAAGCGGCTACGCAGCTCTGCATCCCGCGCCATCGCACCGATCGGCAAAAAATATCCGTAAGTCAGCTGCCCTTCAAACTTCTTTGTCATCTCGCGCACTTCTCCGGGCGTCAAGGGCCGGTTGAGATTCGGAAGGTCGGCCTCATCAATCACGCCCATTTCTAAGGCACGCGTAGTGATGGTATTGCGGACATCCATCCCTTTACGAAAGTTCACATCAAGCGTGGCCTGGAGAGAAAGATCAAAAAGTTGATCTGGATTCATACCCATCACCGACAGCATGGGAACTGACTGATTAATATAGGGTTCCGCATCAGCCATTAAGGGTCCATCGATGGCCACCGTATTGAGTGCACTTTCCGGGTCTAAAACGCCGACAAGGGAAGCGCCAACGAGAAGTCCCTGACTATTGCCTGATGCTGCCCAGTTGTGGCGTGGAAACAGCCAAAAAGATTGATCGACCTGGTCCTGCGCATTTTGAACACCTAGGATCAAGGCCTGAGAAACAGCCGATTCAGCCAGGGCCGCATCGCCCATAGAACCATCCAGAACACTTTCGAGCTTAATGCCTGCTGCTTGCAGCGTCCTTTTGAGTGACCCATCGACATAGGCCTTCGCTCGAGGAAACTTCATGGCTCTTACTAAGGATTCGCGATAATTGGACGCCTGCCCCGGAGCCGTGCTCAAAACAACAACTTCGCCAGACCAAGCTTTTAAAACAAGCTCGGGCATTTTTTCGCGTGCTGCGGCCTTTAAGAGCGCTTCCGCACCTTCATAAATCTTGAGGTGAGCATCAATGCCGCCGGATTTAGCTCGCAGCGTTTCTGCATCGGCATGCGTGAGTTGATCAATACGCGCTACTGTTTCTGCAACAGCAAACTGCAAAGCTTCCGCAGATGGAAAAGAAATAGCACTATGATCTGTCTGGGCACCCACGAGGACTGTTAAAATTTGGAGGTACTCTTGAACGGCATTGCGCGCCTCACCGACTTTGTGTGGCAAAACATTCGCCTCGATCAAGGCAGCAATGTCAGACGAATAAACCAGACCGCAACGTGACTCAGAAAGACAAGTTGTACCAAAGGTGAAACTATGCTCCCCGCCACGAGCACGTTCCGTCCACGCACTCGTCTCCGTCGTGATCGCGCCGCTGTCTGCAGGTTCACTAGCCAAGCTCTCTGGCATGGTCTCGCCTACGGCCAGAAAGCCGCTCTCCGTAAGCCTCGCGCTCCCTTGGACATAGCTACTTTCGATGTCCGGTGCGGAGCCTCCTTGGATAAAGGGGAGTCCTTGAAAAACGGGAAATTGTGCCAGACCAGCAGGCGCGCTACTCATAAGCAGCGCATTCGTTGCGAACGAATTAGCGACTGGTAACATAATTAGTCTCCCGTTTTATGGATAGGATCTGAAAAGGGGGTGGCTTAGCGCGGCGACGCGCCAAGCCAATCGTACCAGCGAAAGCCCCAACGTGGCCCAACCCGGCCGTTGTCATGATCGAAGAAACAAGAAAGGACATATCTCAAAACCCCTCTAAGGTAGTTGATATTGCTGCTTCAAAGGCGTCTTCGGACCCAGACGACGCGCCCACTCTCTTCGGCGACCGTGGGTAAAGGTTGCGAATTTTTTTGAATCGGGAGGGGTAAAAAAGAGGGGTTTTAGGCCGCTAATTCGCGCTGGAGTTCAAGAAAGCGCTGCTGGGAGCGCAAGCTCTCGGCCTCATTGGAGTAGGGATCGGCCTGATCGAGCTTCTCGGCAATCGCCTGGAGCCGTTCGGAGAGGGTGGCCGAATCGATCCCCTCTGCGGCAATCGCCTGATCGGCCAGGATCCGGACATGGTCGGCTGCCACCTCGGCAAAACCGCCAGCAACGACAAAACGACCCGTTCCTTCGGTTCCTTCTAAAATCACCGGCCCTACCTCAAGGCTCGTCAAGAAGGTGGTGTGCTGTGGCAAGATCTGCAGAGTCCCCTTTGTCCCCGGCAGGGTAACGCTCGCCGCGGTCACCCCCTCCAGAAAGGGGTGTTTGGCAGTCACGATGTCGACGGTGAGTTGACTCATCTTCGATTAGGCCGCTAGCTTTTTAGCCTTCTCATGAACCTCGTCCAGACTTCCCATCAAGTAGAAGGCCTGCTCGGGAACCTCGTCACAGTTTCCAGCGACGATCTCTTTAAAGCCAGCGATCGTATCGGCCAGCTTCACGTATTTTCCGTCTAGGCCGGTAAACTGTGCCGCGACAAAGAAGGGTTGCGACAAAAAGCGTTGGACCTTCCGTGCCCGTGAGACAGTCAACTTATCCTCCTCGGAGAGCTCGTCCATCCCGAGAATCGCGATGATATCCTGCAGGTCCTTGTAGCGCTGCAAGACCTGCTGGACATCGCGCGCCACCTTATAGTGCTCGTCTCCCAGGATATCCGGGGAGAGAATCCGCGAAGTCGAATCGAGCGGATCGACCGCCGGGTAGATCCCGAGTTCCGCAATTTGGCGGGAAAGGACGGTGGTCGCATCCAAGTGAGTAAAGGTCGTCGCCGGTGCCGGATCGGTCAGATCGTCGGCCGGGACGTAGATCGCCTGAACCGATGTGATCGAACCCTTATTGGTCGAGGTAATCCGTTCCTGCAGTTCCCCGAGATCGGTTGCCAGTGTCGGTTGGTAACCGACCGCAGACGGAATCCGTCCGAGCAACGCGGAGACCTCGGAACCCGCTTGAGTAAAACGGAAGATATTGTCGATAAAGAGAAGGACGTCCTGATTTTGCTCATCGCGGAAATATTCAGCGACGGTAAGCGCGGTGAGTCCGACCCGAGCACGGGCCCCGGGAGGTTCATTCATCTGGCCGTAGACGAGTGCCGCCTTTTCAATAACCCCCGATTCCTTCATCTCGTTCCAGAGGTCGTTTCCTTCGCGGGTCCGTTCGCCGACGCCGCCGAAGACCGAATAGCCCCCGTGCTGCATCGCTACGTTATTGATCAGCTCCATAATAAGGACCGTCTTGCCGACACCAGCCCCTCCAAAGAGACCAATCTTTCCCCCCTTGACGTAGGGAGCGAGCAAATCGATGACCTTGATGCCGGTCTCAAACATCTCCGAAGAGGTTGAAAGGTCGGTAAACTCCGGCGGCGACCGGTGGATTGGATAGGTCTTCTTCGCCTTGACCGGTCCGAGTTCATCGATCGGCTGGCCGATAACATTGATAATCCGTCCCAGGGTCTCGTTCCCGACCGGCACTTGAATCGGTTCACCGGTATTGAAGACCGGCATTCCACGGGTCAGTCCGTCGGTTCCATCCATCGCAATGCAGCGAGCGGTATTTTCCCCAAGGTGTTGCGCCACTTCGAGCACCAGATTCCAGTCCTCATCCGAAACAAAGGGGTTCGAGACCTTGAGGGCGGTATAGATCTCTGGAAGTGCTCCTTGTGGGAAGCGAACGTCGACAACCGGTCCGATAACCTGGGTGATCTCTCCATTGGGGTGTTCTTTTTCACTCATCGTAGACTCCTTAGAAATTATCCGAGCGCCTCAGCGCCATTTACAATATCCATCAGTTCCGAAGTGATCACCGCCTGCCGGAGACGGTTGCTGGTCAGCGTTAGCTTCCCAATCATATCCTCACAGTTGTTGGTCGCCCCATCCATGGCCACCATCCGCGACCCAAATTCACTGGCGATCGACTCCAGAAAAAAACGAAAGATACTGGTGGCGACATAGCGTGGAATCAGCTCACCGAGTAACTGCGGGGCGAGTGGTTCGTAGATATAGTCCATACTCGCTTGCCCTTCGACAAGCTCAGGGTGAGCGGAATCATCGTCCGTTCGTCCTGAGCTTGTCGAAGGATGAACGGACGGGGCCACCGGGACTATCTGTTCAAAGGTGACCTCCTGGTTGATCGCCGACTTGAACTGATTGTAGACAAACCAACACTCGTCGAAGGCACCGGCAGCGTAATCGGCGGTGATTGCCTCGGCCCGCTGTCGCGCTTGGCCAAAATCAAGGTCCTCATAGATGCCTGTTTCAACTCCGGCGACCTCGATCCCGCGCGCCTTAAAAAAATCACGTCCTTTTCTGCCGATGACCTGGAGTTCAATCGTCTCCAGACGTTCCTGGTTTTCTTCCCGCCAATCGACCACTCGGCGAAGGAGGTTGCCATTGAAGCCACCGCAAAAACCACGGTCGGAAGTGAGGACATACAGGCGAATGTTTTTGACCTCTTCGCGCGGGACGAGCAGTGGATGCTGCGCTTCCTCCCCTTCCGCCGCCGCCAGCTGTCCCACGAGGGCCGCCAACTGATTGGCGTAGGGACGGGCCGACACCAAGGCCTGCTGTGAACGACGGAGCTTGGCCGCCGCCACCATCTTCATCGCCTTGGTGATCTTCTGTGTATTCTTAACAGACGTGATTCGCTTTCGGATGTCCTTCAGGTTCGCCATCGTCTAGCCACTAAATTCCTGGTCGAACTCGCCGATCGCCTGATTGAGTTCTTCTTTGAGCTCATCCGACAACTTCCCTTCGGAGACAATCCGCTCCAACAGGCTTTTGTACTTCGATTCAAAAAAGAGGAGCATATCCTGCAGGTAGGCCGATACCTTTTCGACCGGCCGCGCGTCTAAGTGCCCTTGGGTCGCCGCATAGATCGAGATGATCTGCCGTTCGACCGACATTGGTTCGTACTGACCCTGCTTCAAGACTTCGACCAAGCGGGCTCCGCGGTTGAGCTGGTCCTGAGTCGCTTTATCGAGATCGGAACCGAACTGGGCAAAGGCCTCCAGTTCCCGGAATTGGGCGAGCTCCAGGCGCAAGGTCCCTGCGATCTGTTTCATCGCCTTGATCTGGGCGTTCCCCCCGACCCGAGAGACCGACAGTCCGACGTTCACCGCCGGACGTACCCCCGAATAAAAGAGATCAGATTCCAGATAGATCTGCCCATCGGTAATCGAAATAACGTTGGTCGGAACATAGGCGGAGACGTCCCCGGCCTGTGTTTCGATGATCGGAAGCGCGGTCAAGGAACCGGCCCCCTCTTCATCGCTCATCTTTGCGGCCCGTTCCAATAAGCGAGAGTGGAGATAAAAGACGTCCCCCGGGTAGGCTTCCCGTCCCGGCGGGCGGCGCAACAATAAAGAAAGTTGTCGGTAGGCGACCGCATGCTTAGAGAGATCGTCATAGATGATCAGGGCATGCTTGCCATTGTCGCGGAAGAACTCTCCCATCGCACAACCGGTATAGGGTGCGAAGACCTGCAGTGGAGCGGGATCTGAGGCGGACGAAGCAACGACGGTGGTGTACTCCATTGCCCCGTGCTGGCGGAGCTTTTCGACCACCTGGGCAACCGTCGATTGTTTCTGCCCAATCGCAACATAGATGCAATAAACATCGGTCTCTTTTTGATTGATGATCGTATCGATCGCGATCGCGGTCTTTCCGGTCTGGCGATCGCCGATGATCAGCTCGCGCTGTCCCCGTCCAATTGGGATCATCGAATCGATTGCCTTCAGGCCGGTCTGTAGCGGTTCATGGACACTTTTGCGGGCGACGATTCCGGGTGCCTTCAGCTCGATATTGCGGGTCTCTTTCGTGTCAATGGGCCCCAATCCATCGATCGGCTTCCCGAGAGGGTCGACCACCCGGCCACAGAGTGCCTCCCCGACCGGAACTTCAACAATGCGTTGGGTCCGCCGGACCGAGTCCCCTTCGCGGATCTCGACACCCTCCCCCATGATCGCGATCCCGACACAGTCCTCTTCCAGGTTCAAGACCACCCCTCCGATCCCCTGCTTCGTAAACTCGATCAGTTCCCCTGCCATCACCCCATCGAGGCCGTGCACCCTGGCAATTCCGTCCCCAACGGTCAGGACCGTTCCAACTTCCGAGCTCTGGACCGACTTCTCATAGGATTGAATCTGTTTTTTGATAATCGAGCTAATCTCTGACGCATTAATTTCCATAACCTTCTCCTTAGACCATTCCTTTTAAAATCTTTTCCTGGATCCGCATCAGGTCCCCACGCACCGAACCATCGTAGACCCGTCCCCCCAATTGGATGACCAGGCCGCCGATCAAAGACGCATCTTCGGCATAATCGACCGCCACCTCTTTGCCGGTCTTGTCCCGCAAGATCGACTCCAACTGTTCCGCCAACTCCGGCTCCAACGGTACCGCCGAGGTGACCTGAACCCGCACGATCCGCTGGAGGTCATCACGCAGATCAAAATAGGCCGCGATAATCTCTTCGAACCAGGCAAAGCGCTCCCGTTCCAGCAAAAGAGAGCAAAAACGTTTCAATAGCGGGGAGGCAGAAAGATTTTTGAGGACCTCGTCCAAGGTCTTTTTTCTGGATGCGCTCGGGATGACCGGTTCGGCCAAAAAGTGATCGAGCCGATCGGCCTGCGCTGAAACTTCTTGGAGCTGGATCAATTCTTCAGCCATCGAATCGACCTCGTCCGCTTCCTCGGCGAGCGCGATCAGGGCGCGGGCATAACGGTACGGGAGGGATCCTTGCATCTAGGCGAATCCCCTCTCCAGCGGTAGGTCTTCCGTGGCAAGTCGGTCGAGATAATCTTTGGTGAGTCGCCTCTGGTCTTCCGGCGTAATCTTTTCTTCGATCAGACGGCTAGCCAGCTCTACCGCTTGGCGAGCGGTCTCTTCACGCAACCGCTCCTGCGCCTTTTGTGTTTCATGGCGACCGATCCGTCCCGCCGCCTCTTCCAGCTTGGTTGCATATTCAGTGGCCCGTTCGATAATCCTTTGCTTTTCAAGCTCCCCATTTTGCCTCATCTGCGCAACGAGCTTGTCGATCTCCTGGGCCAGGTGATTCAGGCGATTCATCAAGTTTTTGTATTCCGCTTCCGCTACGTTCCGTTTTTTAAAAGCCTGTCCGATGCGTTCCCGCAACACTTCGGCGCGACCCCGCCAAAATTCCTTCAGAGGACGGCGCAACAGGAAGCCGAGCAGGCCAACAAACAGAATAAAATTGAGGATCTTAAAGAAGAGGCTGATATCCATGGGGGTTAGCTGACCGGGCGCTCCAAGACATTGGTGCCCAATTCGTCGGCCAGTTTGCGGGCATGTTGTTTCAACTGCAGTTCTGCTTCTTTGCCCGCCTTCTCGAGGTCCGTCCGCATTTGGCCGAGCTGGGCTTCCATCCGCTGACGCGCTAGCTCCATTGTCTGTTGTGAGCTCGCCTCCGCCTCCTGCCGCAGATGCTGGATAATCTCTTGCCCTTCATGACGCGCTTTTTCCAGACCGGCATCGACCTGGCTTTTGAGGTCCGTAATCTTTCCTTCAAATTCGGCGGCGCGCTTTTCGTCCCCCTCGGTACGTTGCCGTCGCTCGCGTAGCAAGCGGAGCACCGGACGGAACACTCCCCAGTTGAGGACCACCAAGGCCGCCATAAAGATAAGCCATTGGTAGAGCAGGGTGCTATTTGGGTAAAGATCGATCATGAGCGCACAGGGGCGCCATCACCTAACATGCGGTTTTGAGTGGTGTCAAGACGCTGGCGACGCGGTCAGAAACTTCCCCCTTCGGCCACACGATCTTCCGTTTCCGTTGTCGCTTCGTCCGCTTCACCGACCAATTCGCGTGCCTCTTCGGGTTGGGTTGGAAGGGAGACCGATACCGTCACAGGTTCTCCCATCCGGCAGTTCCCTTCGAAGACTACCCCCTCCTCAATAACCAGGGTTCTGGCCTCGATGTTTCCACGAACCTGAGCGGGGCGGTGCATCTCGATCCGATCCTTGGCCGTAATATCGCCGGAGACCTTTCCGTGGACAACAACGTTCCCCACTTCAATCGCCCCCTCG
>CAZXZM010000023.1:8797-17447 GCA_964645365.1 uncultured Pseudomonadota bacterium
AGCCTGGCCTGGAGACCAACGCTGTGGTCAGCCATCGCCCCCTCGATCTCGGCCTGCTCTCCAATCGTCAGGGTGCCGGCCGAAAAGATCTCTCCTTTAAACTTTCCATTGATGCGAACGCACCCTTCGAAGGTGAGCTTTCCTTCAAACTCACACCCCTGTTCCAGCAACCCATTGAGCTGGTTGCCATTTCCTCCAATTTCATCTTTGACTCCAAACATAGCGCGATCCCCTCCTAAGATTTTAGTTTCTCTGATAATTCATTCAACTGTTCGGCTGAATAATACTCGATAATAATTTTTCCTTTTCCGTTTTTACCCGGCGCAATCCGGACCTGGGTACCCAGCGCCTCCCGCAACTCATCCAACAGAAAGGCCAGGGCGGGTGACGGGGTAACCGTTGCCCCCTTGTGCGTCCCCTTTTTCGCAGCAGGACGCTCCAGAGATTGTTCGAGATCACGGACCGACCAACCCTTGGCAACAATCTGTTCTGCAAGCCTTTGCTGATGGTCGACCGGTTGGCCCAGCAAGACCTTCGCATGACCGGTGGAAAGCTCCTTTCCCCTTAAGAGGGCCTGAACCGATTCCGGTAGTTTCAGGAGGCGCAGGCTATTGGTCACCGTGCTCCGTTCCCGCCCCACCTTTTGGGCGACCTCTTCTTGCGTCATTTCAAAACGTCCCATCAGGTCGGCATAACCTTGTGCCTCTTCGATCGGGTCGAGATCGGCCCGTTGCAGGTTCTCGATCAACGCCAGTTCTAGCTGTTCCTGCGGCAAGACGTCCCGCACCAGGATCGGCACCTCTTTGAGACCAAGCTGTTTGGCGGCCCGCCAACGACGCTCTCCGGAGATCAGCTCATAGCCTCCCGAAACGCTCCGCACCAGCAATGGTAAAAGGATTCCCTTTTCCTTAATGGAGTTCGCGAGCTCTGCAATCTGGTCTGCGTCAAAATTTTTCCGGGGTTGCGTCATGCAGGGGCGAATCTGTGCGAACGGAACCTCGCGATAGGCCCCGCTGCCATCTTGGGATGGAACCGGTGTTGGTCCCTGCGGAATGAGTGAGGCGAGACCTCGACCCAGTCCTTTGTTACGCGGCTCCACTCGTCACCTCCTTGGAGTCGACCCCAAAATCGGCTGCACCACTTGCTGGTGTCGTTGCCTTCCTATCAAGCGGCTCGCAACTGTTTTGGGGTGGGCTCTTCGTCTTTTTTTCAAATCCGTTACGTTGTAAAAATTCCTGGGCGAGCTCCAAATAACACTGCGCCCCTTTCGAACGAAAATCGTAGGTGATGACCGGCTTGCCATGACTGGGGGCCTCCGACAAACGGACATTACGAGGGACCTTGACTTGATAGACTTGGCTCGTGAAGTGCTTCCGAAGCTCATCCTCCACCTGGTGGCTCAAGTTGGTGCGGCCATCAAACATCGTCAGGACAATCCCTTCGAGCGCCAGCTTTGGATTCAAGCCCCCCTGGACTCGTTGGATCGTCCGCATCAATTCGCTCAAACCCTCCAAGGCGTAATATTCGGATTGGACCGGGATCAGGACCGATTCCGCCGCAACCAAGGCATTGAGGGTCAAAAAGCCGAGCGAAGGAGGACAATCAATAAAGATGTAGTCAAAATCCTCCTTCAGCTGGGCGAGCGCCTCCCGCAGGCGGAACTCACGTCGTTCTTCGCTGATCAGCTCCACCTCGGCTGCAACTAAGTCGATCGTGGAGGGAATCATGCAAAGATACGGAATTGCGGTGTTGTGGATTGCCTGATCGGCCGGAATCTCTCCTAAAAGGAGCTGGTAGGAGTTGTAGTCGTCCCCTTTTTTTTCGAGACCGATGCCGCTGGTGGAGTTGGCTTGGGGGTCGAGATCGATCAGCAAGATCTTCTGTTC
This sequence comes from uncultured Pseudomonadota bacterium, assembly GCA_964645365.1. Classification (GTDB taxonomy): domain Bacteria; phylum UBA10199; class UBA10199; order 2-02-FULL-50-16; family JAJFLM01; genus CAZXZM01. The sequence continues at coordinate 10,684 of CAZXZM010000023.1, forward strand.
CGCAGCCGCCAGGCTAGCGGCCAGATTGATGGCGGTGGTAGTCTTCCCCACGCCCCCTTTTTGATTAGAAACACTAATGATTTTAGGCACTTACACCCCCAGGAACACGACAAGTTCCTCTGAGTTCAAACTATTATAAAGCGGTGTCGGAATGCAATGAAAATTGGGCAGGGGAAATCAGAATGTTCCACGTGGAACATTCTCTCCCCCTCCGCCCCTCAACCGGTTCCTTCTTCAGGCCCTAGCGCTTCCCCCAGAGCCCAAGGGGACTTCCTCTGGGGGAGGTATGTATTCCTGAGAACAACAGACCAGGTTTCCTTTGCACCTCCGGCTCTCGCCTGCGGCATTCCCTCGGCCACCATCCGCCAAAGGCGGACGGTGCCGGCCTCGGTTGGCGGGGGTATTCCGAAACTCTTTGTCATCCTGAGCGAAGCGAAGGATCTCTCATCTGATGGTGAGATTCTTCGGTCGTTTCACTCCCTCAGAATGACAATGGTGTGGCCCAGAATGACAGAGAAGCTTGTTCCCCGGTACGGAGCTGAAGGAAATCTGGGCTGTTATCTGGGATGGGGGGGTGTTTCGGGGCAATGTTCCACGTGGAACATTGCCCAAACTCTTCGCAACATCTCCCAGCAGGGACTCGATACCGCCCCCGCTCGAATTATTGCCATGTTTGCCTCCATTGCCTCATCCTTAGGAACCGCGGCCCCCGCTATGGCGGTCTTTTTGAGTCCCCCAATCCTGGAGGTCCCCTGGCGCCAGCCGACCAAGGACGATACGCAGGCTGAAATCGTGCAGGCCCAAGCAATTGCCGAAGGGCTGATGCGAGACCTAGCCTTCCCAGGTGGCCCTATTTCCCGTACTCCCTGGTCGATCAATCTCTCTCCGGGTGGAGCGCACCACGAATCGCAGACCGTTTACCTCAACCCAACCCGAATGCCGACAACCGCCATGCGGCATTACCACGACAGTGCCGTTGCCGCACAAAAGCTGCCGACGGCCCGCCAAGACCCTCTGCTCCGGTCCTGCTTGCGGCTCACCGCCCTTACGGCAAAAAGGCTCCTCGACCAGATGTCGGGCTATCGCACCGAAGGGGGAATGATGCGGCTTGTGACCCTCTACCGCGCTCCAAGCCCCCAAGGAACCGTTCAAGGGACCACGCGCGATGAAATCGAGTGGGACCTTGTCTATGGAGGAGAACTAGTCCCCGCCCTGATGGCCTTTTGCGGGCTCTACTTGCTTGGGATCGTCGAGATCGACACGCTGATCCCTGTAGGGCAGCCCCCTTCTGATCCCCCCATTATGCGTCACCGTCCCCAAGGGGTTGGAATCGGAGTTGCCGGGGCCCTACGCATCTACGCCTGGCCCTTGATGATTGGGACAATGGATGGAAGCGCCGGTTTTGTTCAGGTCGATCGAAACCTTGTCATCGGACCAACGGATCCTCCAAGCACCCCCACTTCTCGTGCTACCGGGATAGTACGGCTCGAAATCGCAGACAAGACCACCTATTTCGCCGGCGATTCCTGGGATTAGCCGGCAGCCGCACAATGTTCCACGTGGAACATTGGGATAGCGCCTCTTTCGCACCTCCGGCTCTCGCCTGCGGCATTCCCTCGGCCACCATCCGCCTTTTGCGGACGGTGCCGGCCTCGGTCGTGGTGAGAAAACCCCAAAATTGAGGTCTATAAACCCCTATTATTGGTTATTCTAAAAGACATATTCAGAGCTATCTTATTGTATAATTAAAATGCTTAATAATATTAAGTGGTTATAAGTCGCCATTAATTTTTTAATTTTGGCAAGAAGTGGCATAACCCTTGCAATATAGTAAGAACAGATTCCCTCTCAAACCCCTAGACCCACTAAAGGCGCCTCCAAAATAGCGGAGGCGCCTTTTTTTATCCTATTGACTCATGAAAGCGGTACCAATGCCCCCCACTTTAAGGTGGGGCAGGAGCTTCGTTTTAGCGAAGTATAATGAGAGTGCGTTCTGCCTTTGAGAAGGGGAGCCTGAAAGAGATCTTTTGATCTAATTTGAGCCCCAGGCGCTGGGTCTGATTGCCCATCTCCTCTAACTCTTGGATCCCTTTCGGTCCCTTCATCAGGATCAGGGCTCCATTCTCCTTTTTGTAGAGGATGGCGCTCCGCAAAAATTCTTGAATCGACATCGTCGCACGGGAAACGATCCAATCGTAACGCCCGAGAAAATCGACCGGACATTCTGGGTCGAGAAAATGGTGGTAGGCCCGCATTCCTTTAAGCCCCATCTTGGCGATCGTCTCTTTCAAAAAACGGACCTTTTTTGCCTTCGCTTCTACAAGGGTGACGCGAATCTCAGGCCGGACACACTTGACCGGAATGCCGGGCACTCCCCCGCCGGCTCCAACGTCGAGCAGGGCCCCCTTCGGGGTGGCACTCGCATTACGTGCCGCAGTACGCCCGTCGAATAGAGAAGTATCGGAGGTGGGCGGGATGCGGTCGATGATTGGAATGATCGCCAACGAATCGATCAGGTGTTTTTCAATCGCGTCATCGCGGCTACGGATTGCGGTCAGGTTGAGTTTTTTATTTTTGGCAAGCAGGATATCGAGGTAGGCGAGCTGCTGCACCGCTGCCTCTTCCGCCAGTTCCACCCCAACGGCAGCAGCCCCTTCAATTAGTTTACCAACCCCGTTATTTTTTTCATTTCCCATCTTCTTTTCCTCCTCGAACCACTTTTTAATGGCGCCGCAGATGAACCATCAGCACCGACAATCCCGCCGCCGTCATCCCTGCAATGCGAGAGGCCTGTCCCAGGGTGCGAGGGCGTACCCGGTTCAATTTTTCTACCAACTCCCGTCGCAGGCCAACGAGTTCTTCGTAGCGAAGTCCACTTGGAATCCGGGCCTCTTCCATCTTCTGAAAGCGCTCGATCTCCGCGGTCTGCCGTTTGAGATAGCCTTCGTACTTAATCTGTATCTCTACCTGTTGTCGGATCTCCGAATCGGCGGCAATGCGACATTCCGCTGCCGGCAACCAAAGGAGGAGATCCTTAATCGAAAGTTCGGGCCGACGCAAGAGCTGGGCGAGAGAACTCTTTTCTTTTAGTGACACTCCCTGCAGGTCGGACCGGCGGCACCACTCGTCGGGGGTGACCCGTCCCTGCTGTAGCCCCTCCAATAGCTTCCGAATTCCAGTGACCTTGGCACAAAGACGGTGGTAGCGAGAAGGGGAAATCAGCCCGAGACGATGCCCGATCTCGGTTAAACGCAGATCGGCGTTGTCTTCGCGAAGCAAGAGACGGTATTCGGCGCGGGAGGTAAACATTCGGTAGGGCTCATCGTGTCCCACCACCGCAACCCCCTTTGTCACCAGATCATCGATTAAAATTCCCAGGTAGGCCTGGGAGCGATCGAGGACCAACGGCTCTTCCCCCCGCAATTGCAGACTAGCGTTGATCCCGGCCAGCAGCCCTTGTGCCGCCGCCTCTTCATAGCCGGTCGTCCCATTGATCTGGCCAGCTAAGTAGAGCCCCGCCATCCGTTTTGTCTCTAACGTCGGATAAAGTTGTGTCGGTGACACGTAGTTGTATTCGATTGCGTAGCCCGGCTTGCAGATCTCGGCCCTTTCCAGTCCCGGAATCGTTCGCAGAAACTCCTCTTGCGTCTCGACCGGCAGAGACGTGGAAAGGCCGTTCGGGTACCATTCATCGGTCTCGATCCCTTCTGGTTCTAAAAAAATCTGGTGGGAATCCTTGTCGGCAAACTTAACGATCTTGTCTTCGATTGAAGGGCAGTAGCGAGGGCCGCGACTTTCGATCTGACCGGAATAAAGGGCCGAGCGATCGAGGTTGGCCCGTATCACCTGGTGAGTTTCTTCCGTCGTCGTCGTGAGGTAGCAGGAGACCTGCGGTAGCGTGGACTCGATCGGTTCAAAAGAAAACCGGGGAGATGGATTGTCGCCGCGCTGCTCGATCAGGTCGGTAAAGTCGATCGTTTTCCCCGCGAGTCGCGGACAGGTCCCGGTCTTCAGCCGCCCCAACTCAAAACCCTGTTCCAGAAAACTGCGCGACAGCTGTGTCGCCGCTTCATCTCCCCGCCGTCCTGCGGACCAATGCTGTCCTCCAATATGGATTCGGCCCTCCAAAAAAGTCCCGGTACAGATGACCAGGGCGCGGCAGGTAAGCCGTTCGCCCCGAGCGGTAATAATCCCGGTGACGCGTGGAGGGTTTCCGGTCGTCTGAATTGCATCGACCATCCCATTGATGAGAGTCAGCCCCAATTGTTTCCCGATCACCGCCTGCATGGCCCGTTTGTAGGCAAACATATCAGACTGGCAGCGAGTCCCTTGGACGGCAGGCCCTTTCTTGGTGTTCAGTTTGCGGAACTGGATGCCGGTTGCATCGGCGATCTTTCCCATCATGCCGCCGAGGGCATCGATTTCACGAACGAGATGCCCTTTTCCCAATCCCCCGATCGCCGGGTTACAGGACATCTGGGCAATATTGTCTGGGTTGGAAGTAATGAGGGCCGTCGCATACCCCATCCGAGCGGACGCCAGCGCCGCCTCACAGCCGGCATGGCCACCGCCGATCACAATGATGTCGTAATCGGTTTTCATGAATGGATCTTTACTAACGATTTATTTTCCCAAACAGAAGCGAGAAAAGATCTCGCCTAAGATTTCGTCGTGGGTGATTTCACCGGTAATCTCGCCGAGATGATTGGCAGCAACAAGCAGATCAGCCGCAACCAACTCCAGCCCTGCTTCTTCTTGGGCACTTTTTATGACGCAGGAAAGTGCCTCCCGGGTCTTTTCGAGACAGACCTTGTGACGCTGATTGGCGAGATACAATTGGTCGCTCGCCCGGCCGTGTGGGAGGGCGAATTCAAAGAGCGCTGCCTTCAGTGCCTCCAGGCCATTACCCGTCTTTGCGGAAATCAAGAGCTCTTGCTTTGGTGACGGGTGGCGCGGTGATGCCTTTCGGCCGGTCACCCCGCTGCGGGGTACCGCTGACGGAAGGTTTTCGCCGCGACAGGACCCGTCATCAATCAAATCGGATTTATTCAATAGTACCATATGCTCATGTTCACAGATTGCCTCATATTGTTCCCGATCCTCCGGCGTCGCAGGGACCGACCCATCGACAACGAACAAAACGAGATCGCATTCTTTGATTTGTTGCCAGCTCCGTCGAATCCCTTCGCTTTCGACTTCCGCTCCCCCTTCCCGGAGACCTGCGGTATCGAACAGGCGAACCAACAGCCCGTTCAGATAGAGGAACGTCTCGACCACATCGCGGGTGGTCCCCGCCTCGGCGTGGACGATCGCCCGTTCCTCGGCAGTCAGTGCATTTAAGAGAGAAGATTTGCCGACATTGGGTCGCCCCGCCAAAACGACCCGCAGACCCTCACGACGACGACGTCCTTCTGCGAAGGTGGCCAGCCACTTTTGAATCTGGTTGGCCAACACACCGACACGTATCGCGACCTCGTCATAGCGAAGGACGCAGACATCTTCATCCTCCGGAAAATTGATCATCGCCTCGACCTGGGCCCGCATCACCTTCAGATCATTCCGAATCTTCCCTACCGCGGTCGCCAGCCCTCCCGCTAATTGCTGACTGGCAAGCTGTTGAGCCAGCTCTGACTGCGCCCCAATCAGGTCGGCCACCCCTTCTGCCTGTGTGAGGTCCAGTCGGCCATTGAGAAAGGCCCGTTCGGTAAATTCACCGGGATGGGCCAAGCGTCCCCCCTCTTTTAAAAGAACCTGCAGGATCGTCTCGAGCAGGACCGGTCCGCCGTGTGCCTGGATCTCGACGACCTCCTCACCGGTATAGGAATGAGGGGTATTCATCCGGACAACGAGTACCTGATCGAGGGGTTGACTTGTTTTTGGGTCGACGATCGGGCCGTGGTAGAGCTTGTGACTTTCGAAGCGATCAAAAGAAGGCTTCCCCCGCCAGAGTGGACTGACAATCGAGACCGCCTCTGGTCCGGAGATGCGAAGAATGCCAACTCCCCCTTCACCGGGAGGCGTGGCAATTGCTACGATGGTATCGTCATGATGTGTCATCGTCTGTTTGTATGGCGGGTGGCATGCCGCAAGAAAGCTAGGCCATTTTGAACCGGCCGCGCACCAGATCCCGCCACCGAATATCTTTATTGAACATCCAGTGCTGAACGACAGTCATGACGGTATTGACCAAGATGTAGAGGATCAGTCCCAAGGGGAGAAAAAACATGAAGACAGTGAACATGACCGGCATAAGCATCATCATTTTTTGCTGGGTTGGATCGGCGGAGGCACTCGGGGTCATCTTCTGCTGCAGGAACATAAAAAGTCCCAGCAGGACCGGCGTCACATAGTAAGGGTCCGAGGCTGCGAGATCTTTATAGAAAAGAAAGGGGGCATGGAAGAGCTCGATGGAGCCAAACAGCACCCTGTAGAGAGCGATGTAGATCGGCATCTGGACGAGCATCGGCAAACAGCCCCCCATTGGATTGATCTTGTGGGTCCGAAACATGTGCATCGTCTCTTGATTTAGGCGTTGCTTGTCGTCCTTGTACTTCTCGCGAAGCTCTTTGAGCTTAGGTTGCAGCTTTTGCATCCCCTTCATCGACTTCAAGCCCTTGACCGAAAGAGGATTCAGGAGGGCCTTCACCACCACCGTCAACAGGATGATCGCCAACCCCCAACTGTGTATAAAACTTTCAAAGAATTTAAGGAGATAGAGAATTGGGACCGCTAAAAAGGCGGACCAACCGTAGTCGATCGCCTCT
>CAZXZM010000024.1:0-14462 GCA_964645365.1 uncultured Pseudomonadota bacterium
CCTGTTCCGATAGAGGCGATGCCCGGAGTGGTTCGTCATTCCTTAGCGTCGCTTACCGATGAAGTGGGGGAGATTGAGGCAGTGGGGGTGCCGGCGGTGATTTTGTTCGGGACCCCGGGGATTAAAGATGAGCAGGCAAGTCAGGCCTACGCCCCGGAAGGAATTGTCCAACAGGCCATTCGTAAAATTAAGTCATCGGCCCCTGAATTGGTGGTCATCACCGATGTTTGCCTTTGCGGGTATATGTCTCACGGCCATTGTGGGCTTGTTGAACAAGGGGAAATTTTAAATGATCCAACCCTCGAGCTGTTGGCTCAAACAGCGGTCAGTCACGCGGCGGCCGGTGCCGATATCATCGCTCCTTCTGATATGATGGATGGTCGTGTGGCACGGCTTCGTGCGGCACTCGATCAAGATCGCTTTTCCGAAGTTCCGATTCTTTCCTACGCGGTTAAGTATGCCTCTGCTTTTTATGGCCCGTTTCGTGAGGCGGCCGGTTCAGCGCCGGAATTTGGAGATCGGGCGAGCTACCAAATGGATCCCCCCAATCTTCGTGAAGCATTGCGGGAAGCGGAACTCGATATTGAGGAGGGGGCCGATATCCTGATGGTCAAACCAGCGCTTCCCTACCTTGATATCTTGTCGCAGCTGCGCGATCGTTGCGATGTGCCGTTGGCGGCCTACCATGTTAGTGGAGAATATGCCCAGCTCAAGGCAGCCGCCGAAAAGGGATGGCTGGATGAAAAACGGGCCGTTCTCGAATCACTCACTTCGATCAAACGGGCCGGTGCCGACCTGATCCTGACCTACTACGCCAAAGATGTCGCCAGCTGGCTCTGAGACACTCTATCTCGTTGACGGCAGCGGCTATATCTTCCGCGCTTACTACGCGATCCGCCCCCTCTCCAACTCCCAAGGGCTCCCTACCAACGCCCTGTATGGTTTTACGACGATGTTGCTGAAGCTGATCAAGCAGGAAAAACCGGATCACCTCGCCGTTGTCTTTGATGCTGGCCGTAAAACTTTCCGTAATGATGTCTATCCCGATTACAAGGCCAATCGCTTGGAACCGCCGGAGGACCTCATCCCTCAGTTCCCCTATTTTCGTCGCATCGTTGAGGCCTTGAATATCCCTTGCTTAGAGCTTCAAAATTTTGAAGCGGATGATGTCATTGCGACCTTGGCCCATAAATTGGAAAAGAAAAAACTGAAAACGGTGATTGTTACTGGCGACAAAGATCTGATGCAGCTTGTTAATGATCAGGTGACCCTGCTCGATACGATGCGTGACCGCAAGATAGGACGCAGTGAGGTCAAAGAACGTTTTGGTGTCACTCCCGAACAAGTTCCGGATATTTTGGGACTGGCAGGGGATAGTTCGGATAATATCCCCGGTGTTCCAGGGGTTGGTGAAAAGACTGCAATGAAGCTGATTCAAGAATATGGTTCGATTGAAAGCCTCAATGAGCATGCCGATGAGATCAAGGGAAAGCTAGGTGAAAAGATTCGCGCCCATACCGAAAAGGCGGTTCTCTTTAAAGAGCTGACGACGGTAAAAGATGACGTTCCAGTAGATTATGATTGGGACAATTTTAAATTAGCCGATCCTGATCCCGAAAAAATACGATCTTTATTTACTGAGCTCGAGTTTCATTCTTTGATGGCAGAACTCGCTCCGCAAAAAGCGCTTTCTTGCGAAGGCTATCAATTGATCCAAACGACCGCGGCGCTTCAAGAAATGATGACAGAGCTAGAGCAGAAAGGGGCCTATGCGATCGATACGGAGACCTCTTCGCTCGATGCCTTGCAGGCAGAATTGGTTGGGATTGCCTGTTGCGCCGAGGAGGGAAAAGCTTATTACGTGCCGGTGGCGCATGCCGAACAGCCCGCGGGACTCGATCGCAAAGTGGTTTGCGAGATCCTCAAACCCTTTTTGGCCCGCACCGACCTTCCGCAATACGGCCAGAATATTAAATATGATTTTCACGTCCTGAATCATCATGGTTTGCCGTTAGGAGCCGTTGCCTTTGATACGATGGTGGCTGCTTATTGCGTGAACCCTGGTGGCAGCCGCAGTCTCGATGCTCTCTCGATGGAATATCTGCAGCACAAAACGATTACCTATAAAGAGGTTGTTGGGGCTGGAAAGAAGCAAATCTCGTTTGCGGAAGTCCCTCTCGACCAAGCGCTTCGTTATTCCGGTGAGGATGCCGATGTCACCTTGCACTTGGTGCCATTGCTCCAAAAAAAGCTACGAGAAACAAAGCAAAAAGAATTATTTGAGACGATCGAGATGCCATTGGTTTTGGTGTTAGCGCGGATGGAACAAAATGGAGTCAAGATTGATACGGATGCCTTACAGGAAATATCAAAAGAGTATGATCAAAAACTTAAAAAATTAACAAAACAGATCCTGGAGGAAGCAGGAGAAGAGTTTAATATTAAATCGACCAAACAATTAGGAAATATTTTATTTGAAAAAATGAAACTGCCGGTGGTGCGACGGACGAAGACCGGCTACTCAACCGATATTGAAGTTTTGCAAACGTTGGCGCCCGACCATTCGATTGCTCAACATCTTCTCGATTACCGGGCCCTGAGCAAGCTGAAATCGACCTATGTCGATGCTCTTCCTAAGCTTGTTCATCCCGAGACCGAGCGAATTCACACCTCCTTCAATCAAGCGATTGCAGCGACGGGGCGACTTTCTTCCAGCAATCCCAATCTGCAGAATATCCCGATCCGAACCGAAGAGGGACGGCGGATTCGTGAGGCCTTTGTGGCGGACGCCGGGTGCATCTTGCTGGCGGCCGATTATTCGCAGATTGAGCTTCGCATTCTGGCCCATTTATCAGAGGACGAACAGTTACTCTCTGACTTTGCCGCCGATCGCGATGTCCATGCGACGACCGCGGCGGGGCTCTTTGGAGTGGAGCCGACGGCCGTTAGCTCTGAACAGCGGTCGGTTGGAAAAACGGTGAATTTTTCCGTGCTCTATGGTCAGAGTCCGTACGGTCTTTCGGCACAGCTGAGGATTTCAGTTGATGAAGCGGCTCGCTACATCGCAAATTATTACAAAACCTACGCCGGCGTTTCTGCCTACAAAGAAAAAATCCTTAAACAGGCTGCCGAGCGTGGCTATGTTGAGACTCTGTTCGGGCGGCGCCGTTATTTTCCGGAACTTGAAAGTGCGGGCCCTGGTGCACGGGCGAATATTGAACGGATGGCCTTCAACACCGTTTTCCAAGGAACGGCGGCCGATATTATCAAGCGGGCCATGATTGTAATCGATCAACAATTGCGAGACCAACGTCTTGAGAGTCGGATGACTCTCCAAGTACACGATGAATTAATCTTCGAAGTTCCCGTTGCGGAACGGGAAGCCCTCGGTGCTTTAGTCACGCAACAGATGGAAAGTGCGGCTTCGCTGAAAGTTCCTCTTTGCGTTGATATTGGATGGGGACAAAGCTGGGCAGAAACGAAAAGTTAGTGAGTTTTAAATTCTAGTTCGTAAGAACCGATTTGAATCATATCGCCCGAGTTGAGCATATGTTCGGCAACCCGGTTACCATTCACGAAGGTACCGTTTGAGGACTTGTTGTCGACCAGAAGGTAACCCTCTCCCTTTTTCAAAATTCCGGCATGTTTCCGTGATACTTTGGCCTCCCTGAGGACCACCTCGTTGGTTGGCGAACGGCCGATCATCAATTGTGATTCGATTGGAAATTCTCCCGTGACTTCACCGCTTTCGCGGAGAAGAATAGTCCCAGCCGCTGGGGCCTTGGCTTGGGCGGGTGCGGCCTGTGGTTCCGGGGAGACGCCCCCTTCGCGATTGGCTACCCGTGGTTCTGGGGCCCCCACCGAAGGAGACGGAGGCGTTGAGGGAACAGAAGGAGGCTCGGCCGGTACTTCTGTTTTCGTGATCTCTGCCGGCTCCGGTTGAGCGGGGGGTTCGGCTGGCGACGGGATCGGTTCTCCAAGATCCTCTCCCGTGAAGATCTGTTCGTACTGTTCGATGGCCCCCTGTAGTGCCGTCTGTTCTTGATTCACCGTCTTGAACAAATTTTCTTCTTTCGCGATTAGGTCTTGAAATGCTTTTTTTTCATATTCCCCAAGCTCATGACGAAAACGCGCCTCTTCAATATTTTCTTCGTGGACATGGGCTCGTCCCGCTGCACCTTTTTCTTTTTCGTAGAGGCTGGATAGTTCTTGATCGATCTCATCCTTGATGGCGAGGAGGCCTTTCCGACTTTCTTCTAAGCGCTGTAAATAATCAGCAGCGACTTTTTGGTAGACGTTTTCTTTGACCTGCCCCTTACTCGCCTCAATCTTTTCGATCCGTTCGCGAAGGACATCGCGCTGCTCTCGAATAGTCCGCGCCTTTTTCAGTAAATCTTGATTCAAATGAGCCTTAATCGCTGTAGAAGGTTCGGCTGCCGGGACCACCTTGATCGAAGGTTCGGTTACATCGGAGACTGGCATATCTTGAGTCACCTCCTCAGGCGAATCCTTGGCGAGTAAACTGGGGTCAAGCAGACGATCCGTTTTATCAAATTCATCCATAGACGTTTAAGTGACTGATCTCACTGTATTTTATGGGAGGGACCGTCTTCTTGTCAAACGGACGCCAGAAGGCGGGCTGCATCTTGCCTTCCCAGTTCGATGGCGGCATGGATTTTCGACTGTTTCCGAGTAAAGCGTGATATTGCCAAGGCAGCTGATGGGCGAATAACGAAGGCTCGTTTTTGTTCCTCGAGGGCCTCCAGTTGTTCTAAGGTTTCATTATAGACGTGGTGACGGTGGAGCATCACCTCGGCGAGGGCAGGGTAACGTCGATAGACCCAACGAGGCCACGGTAGTTTTGAAAGAGCCTTTTTTCGATAACCAGCAGGACGAGTGACGATCGCCCAGATTTCATCACACCCTTCTGCCAGCAGTTTTTGAAGTGGGATCGAATCAACGATTCCTCCATCGGCATACGGTGCTTGGTCATACCAAACGGGTAGGGGGTAGGCGAGTGGTATGGCGGCTCCCGCTTTCAAGGCCAGCAAAATATCCTCCGTTTTTTTGTTATGGAAGTAATGTGGCTTCCCGGTGCCACAGTGTGTTGCTGCAATATAAAAATCGATGGGGCTCGCTTGAATAGCGGTGACGTCGAGCGGAACACGATGCACAAAAACATCATCAATCAAATAATTAAGATCTAAAACGGGTTGGCTGTTAAAGATATTTTGAAAACGGATAAAAAGATTATCATGCACGTAGTCACTCCAAACTTTTTCGAAGAGGTCGTGTTGTTTCGCTACCCAATAGGCGACCGTACAGGAGCCGGCGGAGCTTCCTGCGATTACATCAAATGAGAGGCGGTGAGTACGGGCCAGTTCACCTAAGACGCCGGCCGAATGCGCTCCCCACATTCCCCCTCCCTCAACGATGAGACCCCGTTTCATGTGTCCTAGATATAAATTGATTTCCCAAAACGCAAAGATTATTGCTGCAGCTTAGTTTCGTGGAAATTCCTACCTCAGTAACGATTGGTACTCGTGGCAGCCCGCTTGCCTTAACGCAGGCGGAGTGGGTGCAGGTCCGGCTACAGGAAAAATTTTCGCAGCTCCCCGTTGCCATTAAAAAGATCAAAGTCGAGGGAGATACTCAAGTCGATCAACCCTTGGGAGATGCGGGACGGAAGGGTTATTATACTGGAGCTATTGAGAAGGCTTTGCAGGCAGGAGAGATCGACTTAGCGGTCCATTCCTTAAAAGATGTTCCCGCCTGCTTAAGTGAAGATTTTGAGTTGGCGGCGGTGACGGCGCGCCTGGACCCTCGTGACGTCCTGATTTCAGATCGCTACGCTCGGTTGGCCGATCTTCCCTTGCAGGCCAAGATAGGTACGGCGAGTTTACGACGACTCACGCAGTTGAAGCACCGTCGTCCCGATCTCAATGTCATTCCCATCCGCGGTAATATCGAAACACGATTGAAAAAACTGCGGTCTCAAAATTTGGATGCGATCGTATTAGCAGCGGCTGGCCTGATTCGTGCACAGCGCCAACAAGAAATTACCGACTATTTAGATCCTGAAAATATAATTCCAGCAGTGGGGCAGGGGTCTTTGGCGATCGAGATTCGGCGCGGGGACATTTCCTCCACGGAACTTGTTCGTTCGTTGAATGACCCGGTCGCTGCGGTCGCTGCCGAAGCGGAACGCTCTTTTTTACAGTGCCTCACCGGGGGGTGCCAGATTCCGATTTCGGCCTATGCTCAAGCAAAGGGGGATTCATTACGATTGATCGGTTTTGTCGCCAATCCGCAAGGGAGCGAATTATTGCGCGGGGAGGTGCAGGGAACTACGACCGAAGCAATTGCCCTGGGACGTCAACTTGCCGATCAACTGCTGGAAAAGGGGGCGCAACCGATCATCGATCAGATTCTAGCCCATGCCTAAAGGAAAAGTGACATTATTGGGAGCGGGGCCGGGCGACCCTGGCCTGATGACCTGTAAAGGTCTGCGGGTGCTTCGGGAGGCGGACTTAGTCCTATTTGATGCCTTGGCCCCTGTCGAATTGTTAAACGAAGTGAAGCCAGGCTGTGAACTGATCGATGTCGGCAAGCGTTCCGGCCATCATTCCCAGAAACAAAAACAGATTACCCAGTTGATGATTCGCGCGGCGCGCGCTGGCAAACAGGTGGTGCGTCTCAAAGGAGGAGATCCCTTTATCTTCGGACGGGGAGGAGAAGAGGCCGAAGGGCTCGCACGGGCCCGTCTTCTTTTTGACGTGATTCCGGGAGTCAGTTCCGCGATTGCGGTTCCCGCCTACGCTGGAATTCCACTCACCCATCGCGACTACAATTCAACCGTTCTCTTTTTGACCGGACATGGAGAAAAGGAGGGGGCTCCAGCCGTCGATTGGGAACAGCTCGCTTCATTGGAAACGCTTGTCATTTTAATGGGAGTGCGCCGACTGGCCCAATCGGTTCGAGCCCTGCTTCGGGCCGGTAAGGACTCTCAAACGCCAGCGGCGGTTATTCAATGGGGGACCATCCCGGCCCAACAGACGGTGGTGGGGTCTCTAAAAACGATTGCCCGACAGGCGCAAAAGGCCGACATCAAGCCACCGGCGGTTATTGTCATTGGACCCTTAGTGAAACTGCGTCGTTCTTTGAACTGGTTTGAGACAAAACCACTCTTTGCCAAAAGAATTTTGATCACCCGCGCCCGGGAGCAGGCGAGCGAACTCGCAGAACGGTTCCGCGCCGAAGGGGGGATTCCGATCGAAGTCCCCACGATCGAGATTCAACCCCCTCGTTCTTACCGTTCACTCGACCGGGCCATCGCGAATCTGAAAACCTTTGATTGGCTCGTTCTGACGAGTGCCAATGGGAGCCGCGCCTTTTTTGAAAGATTGCACCACAACAAACGAGATGCACGCGCCCTGGCGGGAATCAAAATCGCGACGGTCGGACCGGGAACGGCACAACCTTTACAGGATTATGGAATCACTCCTGACTTTGTTGCCAAGACCCATCGAGCGGAAGGGCTCTTGACCCGACTCACTCAAAATCGTGTCGAGGGAAAGCGAATCTTAATCGTGCGCGCCGAAAAAGCGCGTGAAATTTTGCCAGAGACTTTACGCAAGAGAGGGGCGATCGTCACCGTCGTTTCTTGTTATCGTTCGACGATTCCCCGTGCTTCCGGGAGCGAGCTCCGACGTCTGATCGATCGCGAACCTCCCGACCTTCTGACCTTCGCAAGTTCCAGCATGGTTCGTAATTTTTTTACACTCTTAGGAAAGGATCGGGTGCGACAACAAAAGGTTCGCAAGATCCCGGTCGCTTGCATTGGGCCGGTCACCTGCCAGACCGCCCGAAAACTAGGCTTTAAAAAGATTCTCACGCCCCGACAGGCAACGATGCCCGCCTTGGTCGCCACTGCCGTCAAAGTCTTTCAACGACGTCGTTAATTTAGGGAACGAGGGCGGTGTTGAGAAGGCCCATTGTCTCATCCAGCCCATTCATCAGATTCATATTCTGAATCGCTTGGCCGGAGGCCCCTTTGGTCAAGTTATCGATTGCAGCCAGCACGGTGACCCACTCGGTCCGCTCATCGTAGTGGATCGCCAAGTCACAGAAATTGGTTCCTCGCACCTGTTTGGTCTGGGGAAGTTGTCCGGGAGGAAGGACCCGCACAAAGGGTTCCTTCGCGTAGTGGTCCGCAAAGATTTTCTGCAGTTGATCGGAGGCGATTTTTTTCAAGGGGCGTGCGTAGGTCGTTGCCAAAATGCCTCGATCCATCGGAATCAAGTGGGGAGTGAAGCGAATGCGCAGCGGTTCTCCGGCCAGTTTCGAGAGCTCCTGCTCCATCTCGGGAACATGCCGGTGCCCTTCTATCTTATAAGGGACGACCCCTTCGTTAATCTCTGAAAAGACATTTTCCTGCTGGGGGGAACGTCCCGCCCCCGAGGTCCCCGATTTTGCGTCACAGAGGATCGGTTGTAGTGCAATCAGCTGTTTTGCAACGAGTGGGGCAATGCTCAATAGAAAAGCAGTGGGGTAGCAGCCGGGGTTGCCGACCAAAAAGGTCTTCCGGATTTCTTCCCGGTACAGTTCAGGGAGTCCATAGGCCTTGCTTTGAAGAAGTGCCGGAGCCGTATGCGGGGTGTACCATTTCTCATAAAGTTTTGCGGAATCAAAACGAAAGTCGGCCGAGAGATCAATCACCTTAGTTCCCAATTCCAGCAACTCCGGGACATGGGCCATCGAATTTTCGTGCGGGAGACAACTAAAGACGATGGTCGTTTGCCGGGCTACTTCTTTAGTAGAAATTTTTTGCAAGGTGAGGTCACACCGATCCCGAAAGGTGGGAAAGACATCGGCTAGTTTCTGACCGGCATACCGCTCTGAGGTCACCATCGTTAGGCGCACCTCGGGGTGCGCCAAAAGGAGGCGAATCAATTCGACCCCGGTATAGCCGGTGGCTCCTAGAATTCCCACTTGTAGTGCCATGGGAAATTACCTCTTTGAGAATTGAGGAGAACGACGAGCCCCGCGATGGCCGTAGTGCTTTCGTTCGACGATGCGAGCATCTCGTTTCAGGAGGCCCGCGTTCTTGAGTGGTTTACGATAGTCAGGATTGACCTGCAGTAACGCTTTGGCGATGCCATATTTTAAGGCATCGGCTTGGCTGGCAATCCCTCCGCCGTGAACATTGGCGCGGATATTGAATTGTTCTTCGGTGCCGGTGATTCCAAAGGGCTGGCGAATCAGGTGACGCAGCCCTTCCCGACCGAAATAAACTTCCCATTCGCGGGCATTGACGGTGATTTTTCCATCACCTGGCTCTAGATAGACGCGGGCAACCGATGTCTTTCGGCGTCCGGTTCCTGCAAAATATTTTTTTGTTTGTGTCATTTCAGTAATTCTGGCCCTTGAGCCTCATGGGGGTGTTCTTTCCCTGCATAAATCTTTAGTTTTTTTAAATAATGTTGGCGGCTTTTGTTCTTCGGCAACATACCATTGACCGCCTTGCGAATCAATTCAGTCGGGTTTTTCGCCAACAGTGCGTCGGCCGAAATCGATTTGAGACCCCCCCGGTATCCGGAGTGACTGTAGTAGACCTTTTTGGTCAGCTTATTCCCTGTTAGTCGTACCTTATCGGCATTGATCACCACGACAAAATCCCCCATATCTTGATGGGGCGTGAAGACCGGTTTGTGCTTTCCCCGCAACAGATTGGCGATCTGGGTGGCGGCCCGTCCCAGAACCTTTCCTTCAAGGTCCACCAAGATCCACCTGCGATCGGGATCTCCTGCCTTTGGCATGTAGGTCATTTTATGCATAAATCTTCACTAGTTTATCGTTTTGAAGGGGGCAAGAAGTAGGGGAAAATCGCTTGTGTGTCAAGGAGAAGGGGGGTAGGTTGTCGGTCTGGAGCCTACTATGTCCCGACGGATTCGCCCCGAGCTCATTCGCCTTCCAGAATATCATGTCGATCAGCCTCCGCATCGGATCAAGCTGAATCAGAACGAATCTCCCTATGATTTGCCGGCAGAACTCAAAAGTGAGGTGTTGGCCCGCTTGGAAACGGTTGCCTGGAATCGCTACCCGACCCCCTATGCGACACAGCTGAGCGAAAAAATCGCTCAGGCCAATAAATGGGAGATGGAAGGGGTTCTGGTTGCGAACGGCTCCAATGTGCTGACCCAGGCCTTGATCGCGGTCACCGCCATTGGTGGCTCCTTGGTGTTGCCGGATCCGACTTTCTCTCTTTATGAGATTTACGGGCGATTTTTCAAAAACAAGATCTACCGTGTTCCATTACAAGAGGACTTTGCCCTCAGCCCGGATCGCTTTATCCGCAAAGTCGAACGGTATCGTCCCCAGATCGTTTTTTTGGCGAATCCCAATGCTCCCACGGGGCGTCTGATCCCACCGGAAGATTTGGAACGAATGATCCAAGCAGTGCGTGGCTTGGTGGTGGTCGATGAGGCCTATTTTCCATTTTCCGGTGAGACCTGCCTGCCGCTCCTCAAGAGATACCCCCAACTGGTTATCTTGCGCACTTTTTCGAAGGCCTTTTCGCTAGGGGGAGTACGGGTTGGCTATATTCTGGCCGCTCCCGACGTCGTGAAGGAGGTTCGTAAAGGGGTGCCTCCATTCTGTGTCAGCGTGATCAATGCTGCCATTGCGGAAGCGTTGCTCGACAATCCCCGTTTTGTGATGCGGTTGGTTAACGAAGTGATTGCGGAACGGGAACGAGTCTATGAGGCCCTGACGGAATTGACGGGCTTAGTGGCTCACCCCTCTCGTGCTAATTTTATTTTGTTTCGTACAGCGCGTGCCCAAAAGATCTATCGTGGACTCGTAGAGGCCGGTATCTTGATCCGAAATATTTCGGATAGCTATCGTTTAAAAAACTGTCTGCGGGTCACCATTGGCACCCCGAAAGAAAATGATCGTTTCTTGGCGGCTCTCAAGAAGTTATTGTAGCGTCGCATGAAACGTCCCGTCTATCTGGACAATCACGCAACGACACCGGTTGACCCCCAAGTACTGGAGGCGATGCTCCCCTATTACCGGGAGCGATTTGGAAATGCGGCGTCTCGTCAGCATGCCCTTGGTTGGATGGCTGAGGAAGCGGTCGACCAAGCACGTCAACAGATCGCGACATTGCTCGGGGCAAAACCGCGCGAGTTAATTTTTACAAGTGGTGCGACTGAATCGAATAACTTAGCTCTCTTTGGCGTTGCCCGGCGCTATCGTCCTAAGGGAAATCACCTCATCTCGGTTGTCACCGAACATAAGGCGCTCCTCGATCCGTTAGCCGCCCTAGAGAAAGAGGGGTTTCAGGTGACCCTGTTGCCGGTCGATCGTCACGGGGGCCTGGATCTCGGTCGTTTAGCGAAGGCGATGACGAAGGAGACGATTCTCATTTCCGTGATGGCGGCCAATAATGAGATCGGCACGATCCATCCGATTCAAGAGATTGGGACACTGGCCAAGGAAAAGGGAGTGCTCTTTCACACCGATGCGGCTCAGGCGGTCGGCAAGATCCAGCTCGATGTCGAAGAGATGGGAATCGATCTCTTAAGCGGATCGGCCCATAAGCTTTATGGTCCGAAGGGGGTTGGAGTTCTCTTTATACGAGGGCGTGACCCTCACGTTCAAATGGCCCCCCTCTTCTATGGGGGTGGCCATGAAAGGGGCTTGCGTTCGGGGACCCTGGCGGTGCCACTCATTGTCGGTCTTGGGAAGGCCTGTCAGATTGCCCAGGAAAAAATGGCTTCTGAAGAAAGCCACCTCCAGAAATTACGGGACAAACTCCAGGCGGGAATCGTTTCACAGCTCGACGGTGTCGTCATCAATGGTGCCTCCAAGCAACGACTCCCACACAATTTAAGTGCCAGCTTTGCGGGTTTGGAGGCACAGGCGATTATGATGGAAATGCGTGAAGGGGCGGTCTCTTCCGGTTCGGCCTGCACAACGGCAAGTCCCCAACCGTCTCATGTACTGCGCGCTCTCGGCATTGGAGAAGAATTGGCGCATGCTACCCTGCGGTTCGGCTTAGGGCGTTTCACGACGGAGGCAGAGATCGACTTTGCAATCGAACAAGTGGTTCACGCCGTCAAGACGTTGCGCGCTCGTAGTGTCCCCCTTCGAAGATCAACTCCCCCAGCTGAATAAGGCGTTCACAGTGTTTTTCAGTCATTTTGAGGGAAAAGTAGGCCTTGAGGGGGTCTTTTAAAAGTGCCTTGCGGTAAATAATTCCTTCTGCCGATAATTCCGTTGCGGTGCGGGGTCGTTCCTGAACAGCCGTGAGGATCGCTTCATCTCTTTTTTCAAAGTAGGTGGCGAAGCGATCGATCTTTTCTTCAAATTTTTTTCGGTCAAAAACACGTTGTCCATGCGAAGTGATATAATGTTCAACTTCGATCTGCCGAATCTTTTGAACAGAGGCCTTGAACTGGTCGATATTAGAGACCTCGTTCGCGTACCAAGGTCCAAAAGGGGTGAGATCAATATCGGCGGTAAAGAGAAGTCCTAAATCTTCGATCAGTAAGGCGATGTGTCCCGGTGTGTGGCCTGGGATATGAATGATTTCAATACGGTGCGAATCGGTTTCCAAGCAATCTTGATCCTTCAGCTCAACGCTTACTGGCGTTTCTATAATGTGCATCTGTTGCCACATGTTCCGAGTCCATTGTGAATAGGGGGATTCTAAGTCGCGGTCGATACAGCGTTGCAGTTCTTCCCAGGAACGCAGGGCCGGGGCATCTTCCTGGTGAGCCAAGAAGGTGGCGTTGCCGAATAGGTGATTGAGGGCGCGGTGATCGGTGTGATAATGGGTATTGATGACCCGAAAGGGAGCAGAAGCCGCCGCCAAGCTTTCAAGGTAGGTAAAATTGGCCGATGGATCGATGACGATTGGTTGCTCCCCGTGGATAATGAGGCTGTTCGCGAAGAAAAAATCTTTTGAGTTTTGGGCCCAAACGACCTCAACATTCCCAGCGCGGCAACCAAACGGGGTGGCTTCAAAGGAGGTCATCGCGCCCCTTCCAGCTCGAGTAGACGAGTTTTGATCCGGGTTCCCGAGGCATAGCCCCCGAGTCGGCCGTCGGCATGGATGATCCGGTGACAGGGGGCGATCAAGGGAAAGGGGTTTCGTTTATTGGCCTGGCCGACGGCGCGCATCCCTCGGGGGCGCCCCACCTGGGTGGCCAGCCATTGGTAGGAACGGGTCTCACCGTAGGGAATTTGACAGAGGGTCCGCCATACCTGTCTTTGAAAAGAGGTTCCCTGGGACCAATTGAGAGGCCACTGCCATTGTACCGGCTTGCCGGAAAAGTAGCCTTCCAGATCGCGGGCCAACTGTCGAAGCAAGGATCCCTCCTCCCGTCTGTCGGCACTCCAATGACAACGTTTTTCCCTGGGTGGCTGGTGGGGGAGCCAGCACAGTTCCTGAACACGCCGACCCACCACCTCGATCTCCAGGGCCGGTAGGTGAGGGGGGTGGTAGGTCAAGGTTCCCATCGCTCCCTTTCCGAATTATCGCCCTTCGATTCTCAAAATGAGAATATTCTCAAAATGAGAACGAAACTGGGCAGGGTCGTTGTTAAAAAAACAAATAATTTCAATGGTTTATTCAAAATAGACTCTTCTCATCCTTGGCACGCAATATGCATAATATAGAGGGCGAGAGGGTCAGTAACAGCGCACGGATCGTTATGAATGAGAGGGAGAATGTCAATGGATAGCAGGAATCCGCATCATGTGAAGGGGGCCGAGCCAGAGGAGGCTCCCGGAAAGGCCCCTTCCCCATGGGAGCTGTATCGGGGCCGACAAAAGAAGTCACCACGAGACAGCAGTTTGGTTAGTTTTGGGGAGCGGATCACCTATACCTTTGCGGTGGGGAATAATGAGGTGGCTTCAATCCATTATGATCAATCTCGCGGCAAGATCTTCTACAAAGGACACAACGTCAAAAATGCCGATCTAGAAAAATGGCAGGTTGATTTACTGCACCAGTTTGAAAAAGTGCTTTCCACCAGCGAGTATGCCGAGCAGTTTGGTAAAGGCTACTCGGTAGCCCTTAATAAAATACTCCATCGCCAAAAAACTCCGTAATTGCTATATTGAATCATCATGCGGATTCGTGATCGCATCCGTGGTTCACGGGTGGAGCCAGCTCGTGGACCGAAAGGACGTCCCCGGCCCGGCAAAGCCGACCCACACTTTACACACAAGCAAGCGGGACATACTTGGAGCTATGGCGACGGCAAGATCTTCATCGACGGCCACGATATCAATCCAGTTATTTCAGAAGAAGAGCCGACGATCAGTACTCTTGTCGGCCTCGCTTCTGGCTTGGGGGGGTACAAAAAAAAGGTCGGGACGATGGGGCGTCGTGGTGCTAGTGCCGGTAAGTTGATGGGGCTGATCGATGCTCTGTTGGAAAAGATCCTTGG
>CAZXZM010000024.1:14472-16724 GCA_964645365.1 uncultured Pseudomonadota bacterium
CGATCAAAAGATGTATGGTCTTTCCTGGACCCTGAAAAATAATGAATTGATTATCAATGGGATCAGTGTTCAATCATTCCTAGCCTTGTATCGGGTACGCCGGACGCGCAAAGCAAAGAAATTCTTGAAAGGTCTCAAGAAAAGGGTCGATATGCTGGTGTCCAACCAGGCTCGAAGTAGCAGTAATGAGAAAGTGCGACATAAGATTTTAGCGATTCAAAAAGAGATTGATGAAGAACTGGCTGCCGAAGCATCGACTTCCGATCCTCACCGCTTGCTTCATTCTGGGTCTGCTGGCAGCTGACCGTTTTACGGTTTCCCTTTTCCTCCTCGCCAGTTTAGCCGGCTCTTTTTTTCTTCTCTCGCTGTGGCGCCGTCAATTTCGGATGGCACTCCTTCTCTTCTTGATGCTGGGTTGGATCCACGGGCAACTTCAGTTCACGCAGCATCGAGATGTGCATGATCAATCTTTTCCTGATTCACTCGGAAGCTATCAATTAACTATAGCTGGGCCGCTTCGTTTTACGACGGCCGGATTTACGGCATTGGCTCAATTGACTTGGCAGGAACGGATCATTCCAGTGCAGCTCAGGGTGTATCAGGGGGTGTCCCCCCTCTTTTCGGGTGATGTCGTTCGGGTCTGGGGGCGCATCCGTCCGGTTTCCGGATTTCGCAATCCTCATGCTCCTGATCCGGTGCGACAGGCAGAGCGCGAGGGGATCCTTTGGACAGTGCAGGTTCGTCGGGCCGAACTAATCGTTCCGGTCGGTCGAATCAGCGGTTGGACCCCGACCCGTTTTGTGGAGCGTTGGCGCTATCGACTACGTGAACGTTGGTTGCAGGCGAGTGATGCTCCAGCGAGTGGTTTGGCACGGGGGATTATTCTCGGTGATCGCTCCGGCCTGACTGAAGAGCTTAAAGATGATTTTCGTCGTTCGGGTCTGGCCCATCTCTTGGCGATTTCCGGCCAGCATGTCGGTCTCATTGCCCTGCTCTTTTTTCTGCTCTTTCGTGGGGTGTTGTTCCTGTGGCCGACGATTGCCCTGACGATTCCTCTTTCTTCTTTGGCCTGGTTGTTGGCTTGGCTGCCCAGCTCTTGTTATGTGGCGGTGGCCGGATTTCCGATTTCGGCAGTGCGGGCGTGGGTTATTTTAACCTGTTTGGTGGTAGCGACAGTCTGTCGTCAGACGCAGCACCTTTTCTCAGCGTTGGCCGCCGCCGCTCTGGGCATCCTTTTATTCCAACCGAGCGCTCTTTTTGAGGCCTCCTTCCAGCTCTCTTTTATAGCGACTGCCGCGTTGATTCTGTGTCTCCAACCAAAAACGGGTCGGCGATTATTTCAGCCGCGTCAGCTACTGTTTGCCTCTATTATCGCAACATTCGCCACGGTCCCTTTGGTGGCCCACTATTTTACTCAAGTGGCCGTTGGCGGGATTGCTGCCAACCTTATTGCGATTCCCTATTTTGGCCTCCTTTGTCTCCCCTTGAGTTTCCTCGCGACCTGTGGGCTGGTCCTGTCACCGGCAATCGCTTCCCCCTTGGTGGCGGCTTCCAACCTGGCCTTACAAGGGTTGTGGGGGATCGCACACCAGGTGGCTACCTGGCTGGGAACGATTTCAGTCGGGCTTCGTCCTCTCCCAGTCGTGTTGATTTACGGAGCAGTGATTGCTGGACTCTGCTTGCCCGGCTCCCGTTGGCGCCGCTTAACGGTGTCTCTCGTATTACTTATCAGTTTGTTGGGGGGAGAGTCTCTCGCGACCTACTTTTTACAGAAAGGAATTTTATCGGTTACACTGCTGGATGTTGGGCAAGGGGACGCACTAGTGATTCGCTTTCCAGATCGTTCCGTTTTCCTGGTCGACGGAGGTGGATTTTATATCCCCAAGGAACAGCGCGATTTTAAAGTAACCGATCCCGGAGAAAGGGTTCTGGTTCCCTACCTTCGCCGCGAAGGAGTTTCTAAGCTCGCCGGTGTTCTTCTGACTCATCCGCATCCCGATCATTACGGGGGGCTGTTGGCCATTGCCCGCCAGTTTCCCATTCAGAATTTTTATTGGAATGGAGACGAATCACCGGGCAGTGATTTTCAAGAATTGCTGATCCTCCTGAAACAAAAAGGGACGATTTTTCAAAGGGTAGACCAACGAACCGCATCGTTTGAACGGGAGGGGGTTCAGTTAGAATGGTTGAATCCAATGGAGGGGAAGTCCGTTTCCCTTAATGATCGTTCGCTCGTGGTACGGCTCACTTAT
>CAZXZM010000024.1:16734-17149 GCA_964645365.1 uncultured Pseudomonadota bacterium
CGGTAGCGGAGGGGCGCCTTGTCCAAACAAAAGAGCTTCCCTGTACCGTTTTAAAGGTCCCTCACCATTTGAGTCGTACCTCCAGCAGTCCAGAATTCTTGCAGAACGTACGGCCTGACTATGCGATCGCGAGCCTTGGCAGGAATAATCCTTTTGGCTTTCCTCATCCCGAAGTGGTGCAGCGTTATCAAGAAGAAGGGGTTCCGCTCTATCGCACCGATCAGCAGGGTGCCATTACGATCAAAACCGACGGCCGCACAATGAAAGTTAAAACGGTTAGGAGCTCTTCCCTAGGTTTTCCCAGGAGATGACTCGCCAATAGAGGGTTTTCTTGAGGAGGGTGGCTCGCACTTTATAGATCACGTCACCGTCGCCGAGTGAAATATAGGCCTCGACGGCAACCATTCCTTTTTGG
>CAZXZM010000024.1:17159-17389 GCA_964645365.1 uncultured Pseudomonadota bacterium
ATCGCTCGCTTTGTAATCCTTGCCGTAGGACTTGAAATAGCTCTTCAGCGCCCCCTGAGCGGTTTTTGGTTTGGGAAGACGAGCACCACAGGCGACGAGCGAACCGCTCAGTGCGACCACAACGAGGAAGAAGATAATTTTTTTATATTTTCTCATTTTACTTGTGGGCGTGACAGGGTTCGAACCTGTGACTTCTACCGTGTGAAGGTAGCACTCTCCCACTGAGTTAC
>CAZXZM010000025.1:0-17186 GCA_964645365.1 uncultured Pseudomonadota bacterium
CGAGCGTTGCCTGTACCCCCTTGCCACGAAACGGATTTGTACGCGTCAGGCAGTAATAGAAGAGAACTCCTAAAGAATAGATGTCGGCTCGTGCGTCGGGGCGCTCGCTCTTCACTACTTCAGGGGCCATATAGCTGGGGGTGCCGGCCACCCGCCCTTCCGGATTCATCGAAGCGAGACCAAAGTCGATGATCTTTATCTGTTGAGGGTCCGTTTCGGTCAGCAGGACATTCGCTGCCTTCACATCGAGGTGGTAGATTCCGTAGGAGTGGAGATAATGAAAGGCACGCAAGGTTTGCACCATAAACTCTAAAATCTCGTCGCAGCTGGATGACTCAGTCGCCGCAAAGAGGTCACTCCCTTCAATAAGTTCAGAGGTAAAATAAAACTGCTCCAGCGAAGCGTCGAAACCAAAGTCGAGGATGGAGGCAATGTGGGGATGATGAAGTTCTTTCAACAAAGAGAACTCACTCTTAAAGTCGGCGATCGCCGTGTCGGAATATCCCCCAAAGCCGAGGCGTAGTAATTTGAGCGCCGCCTTTCCAGAAGGGCCCCGTACCCGAAAGACATCACTAAAACTCCCGCCGCCGAGGGGGTGCTCCACCCGATAGGCCCCATCGATCATCTCGGCTGGTAACTTTTTATTCATATTTTGCACCGAAGGATCTTATATTCATAATATGAATGTCGATATTTTATACTGTGAAACCCTTTGATCCAAACAGAAAAATGAATTTTTTAAAAATACAAGTAATTACAGTGAGTTATTAGATTATCGAGAATTACATTCTTTTCTCCCCTCGCTGGCACGGGAGTTGCTATATTAAGGAAAGTGGAATGGTGCACTTAATGAAACAAGGAAGCATTCTTGGGCTACTGGCCCTTCTCCTCGGACTTGGAAGCCTCGGGTGCGGTAATTCCTCTTCTTCGGCTCCGCCGGTCTCGATTGAAGCGCCGGTCGTTGGACGGGTGACGGTCAGCTCACCGGACGATGAAGGGCTTTCTCTCGTCACCGGAGATGTCGAGGCGGTGACCGCCGACTCAACGATCCTGGTCATCAATGAAGAGAACTCAAATCTCGCTCTGCAACTATGGAATCGCTTGATTCCAAATGCGCTTGCCCAATCATTTCCAGCCCGGTGCAGTAATACCGGGCACGCCTGTGCGCAGGCCGATGAAGATGGTGCCTTTACTGTTGAGATCGAAGCGGAAGAAGATGATTTTCTACGCATCTTGGTGATCAGCGTGACGACTGGAAATGACTTAAGCGACGAGACCCGAAAACAGGTCCCCCGTAATTTTATCCACTTTGCCTCGCAACCACTCGATGTCGCCGTCGATCCCGAGGATCGTCTTCTCTATGTCCTCTTTGGGGGAAATGAAACGACCGGAGAGAATGGTCGCATTGTGAGACTGGGTGCCACTCCGAATACACGGACCCACTTTGATTTTGATGGAACCGGGCCAACCCGGATCTTGATGGACCCGACGCAAACACGACTCTTGTTGCTCGATGAAGATGAATCTTTCGCAGCGGTGGTCGATCCCGATCAGAACAACTTTGATAACCCCCTTAAAATAAGCCTCTCCGACCCCCCGGTGGACGCGGTTTTTGAGTCCTCTGGGACCATTGCGTGGATTACACTCAATGGCTCGGATAATGCCATCGCGGTCGTCGATCTGGAGGCGGGAACTGTCTTACAGCAGATCAGCCTTGATTCTCCGTTCCCCATTTTTGACCATGACCATTCAGTCGAGATCGATCACGCAGAAAATAACGACGGCGATGAAATTATCGTTGTGAGTAGCGGTTTTCGTCATCAAGTCAATGATACCCTCCGTACCGCTGTTTCAATGATCGATGTCGCGACCCGAACTGTCCTGCAAGGACCCCGTTTTTTGGCGGCCGGCGTTTTGATACGAGATGTCGCTTTCACGGAAGAGGCTTCTGAAGTGCTGATCGCTGATCCCTTGCGCGACGTCATTCAAGAGGTCCTTTTGCCCGAAGAGGAGACCGATTCTCTAGAGATCACAACGGTCTCAGCTACAAATAGTGGCGCCATTCAAAATCCACGTCGTATTGCGATCTCCGCTGAGAATAATCTCGCCTTCGTCACCGCAAAAAACGGAACGACCACTCGTCCCGATACGATCTTGACCGTCGATCTCGATACCGCGGAGGTCATCGACATCACTCCGGTCGGCCTCAATCCAGGGCGCCTCATTTGGGATGCAGAGAACGAAGAACTCTTCGTCACCTGCCTCCGAAGTCGGAGCGTGACCCGCCTTCCACTCTCCACCCTCCTCCCCGGTAATCCTGACCTCTTCTGACCTAACATCTATAAAATAGAAAAATATTTATTATAGATATTCTTATGTTAGAATTATGCGTTTATTTTATGAATATACAATAGAAAATACATGTAAAATCAATAGGTTATAATATTGGCACACTCCTTGCTATATAAGCTTCTGAACAAACTTGAAAGGAGCTTGATCATGAAAAAAACTGTCCCAATCGGAATTATCGGCCTGCTAGCCACCCTCGTTCTTGTTGGCTCAAGCGCGCCGGCCTTCGCCTCTCCTAAGTGGCGCCCTCATCATAGTCGACACCATCGTTCCTTCAAGGCCCGTGTCCACGACTCCAAGGTCAATACACGTGTGGAACGCCGCTTTGATCTCAACGGTAACGGTCGAATCGGACCACGTGAACGAAAGGCCATGATCAAGAGTCACTAGTAGTAATCAATGACGAACAAGGAGAAATATATGTCTTGGAAAAAACACTTAAGCCTACTGGCTACCTTCCTCATGCTACTCGGATGCTTTCAAGCCAATGAGGGGGATGAAAACAGCAACAATGAATCGGATGATTCTACGGAAGAGCCTACGAGTCTCGATGTGGCCGCTTTTGGTGGTTACGACACAGATGATGAAGACCCGTTCTTCAATATGGACGACCTACAGGAAGTGCTCTCCGATGATTACACCATCACGGCAGCCATTGACGAAGACACAGAAGACGAACTGAGCGAAAGCGGGGATTACAATGTCTACCGTGTGCGCTTTGTTTGGGGAAACCTGAAGCTTAATGCCCGTGAAGAAGTGATCACGGGCAGTGTCACCCATCTCGACTGGAGTGGTTCGGTCACTCTCGACGGTGATGGGTATCTCTTCCTCAAGCGAACGATTCGCTTCGATGCACACGATGAGGTCCTCGACAACGAAGAGGCGAGTGCCACCTGGGAATCCTATACCGGCCCTCACATTGACGGAATTTTGGTCAAACTCCTTGTTCCGGTCGATGCCGATCCAGAGGCCACAACGCTGACCTTTAGCACTGAGACCCTGGAACTCTCCATTGCGATCTCTGAACTAGACGACCAGTACAATGAAATCGTCACAATCGATGACGATGGACATGGCATTGCAACCACCGGTCTGAAGATTGAAGAGGAGGATTGCGCCATGGGCTTTATGCAGGGACGATACCATCAACGTAGAAGCCGTCCCGGCTCTGTCTTCCGTGGTCGCATTGTCACTCATCGTGGAGACCTCCACGGTCACATTCGCGGTCACTCCGGACAAACAAGTGACGGCGAAAAACTCTTCTTTGGTAAATACATTTCCACAGAAGGGGGTTTTCGTGGTCGGATGCGCGGTGACTATGACGGCGGTGCCTTCTCTGGTTCCTGGCACAACCGTAATGGCGAACATTCCGGAATCCTCGACGGTAAATACGTCACAGGAGAAGAGGTCGATACCGGCTTCTTTCAAGGCTTCTGGGAAGAAACCTGCGAATAACCTAAAGACCCGCTCCAGGACCCCCCGTTCAAGCGGGAACCGGGCTCTCTTTAATGGGAGCCCGGTTTTTTTATCTCCAAATGAGAAATAAATTGACGATGAGAGGCTACCCACCGATAGACCCATTCCGCGCACCAACGAAAGCCGGGTAGATAACGGTATAGTCTCAGGTAAAGTTTACGGCGGGGAACGGCAGCGTAAACAGCAAAGATTGCTTCTGCTCCACTCACAAAGGATCTGTCGGGCTGGATGAGGTGAATTGACTTTGCAAAATTATCCTGCGGGATCTGGAGAAATCGCTCGGCAACCTCCTGAAAAGGATAAAAATCAAAGGCGGCGCCGGTGCGTTGTCGCCACTTTTCGACCCAGCGACAACAGAAGCGGCACTCCCCATCATAGACAACTGCGGGCTTTTCCATCATCTGTCACTTTAGCATAGAGCTGGACAGTGTCAGCTGAATTTGTTACCCGACCTCAACCCATGAACCTCGAAGATAAAATCAAGGAACTAGAAGAAAAGTCGGTCCTGGCCAAACAGGCGGGGGGCGAAAAGCGGATCGAAAAACAGCATGCGCAGGGCAAAATGACCGCCCGGGAGCGAATCGAATTCCTGCTCGATCCAGGCACCTTTGTCGAGACCGATCAATTTGTCACCCATCGCTGCTCTGAATTTGGAATCGATAAGCAAAAAATCCTGGGAGATGGTGTTATTACCGGCTCGGGTAAGATCGACGGGCGACTCGTCTTTGTTTTTTCGCAAGACTTTACCGTCTTTGGAGGTTCGCTGGGACAGGCCTTTGCCGAAAAAATCTGCAAGGTTATGGACCATGCAACGCGGGTCGGCGCCCCCTGTATTGGTCTCAACGACTCCGGTGGCGCTCGCATCCAGGAAGGAATCGTCAGCCTGGCCGCCTATGCGGATATCTTTCAGCGTAATGTCATGTCTTCGGGGGTGATCCCCCAGCTCTCCGCAATCATGGGACCCTGTGCCGGAGGTGCCGTTTACTCTCCAGTGATGACCGACTTCATTGTGATGGTCAAACAGACCTCCCACATGTTTATCACCGGGCCGGATGTCATCAAGGCGGTGACCCACGAAGAGGTGAACAAAGAAGATCTGGGAGGGGCGATGACCCACAACGCCACTTCCGGTGTCGCCCACTTTGCGGCGGAAAATGAAGAGGACGGCCTCAATCAATTACGACAACTCTTGAGCTATCTCCCATCGAACAATCTCGAGGATCCACCACGGACCCCAACCGACGATCCAGCCGACCGTCAGGATAGCTCTCTCGACAAGCTGATTCCGGACAATCCGAATAAGCCGTACGACATGAAAAAGATTATTAAGGTTATTACCGACCAGAATTCTTTTTATGAGGTACAAGAGCATTATGCCAAAAATATGATCATTGGCTTTGCGCGCTTTGATGGACGCTCTGTAGGGATCATTGCCAATCAACCAGCGGTACTGGCCGGGTGCCTTGATATTAATGCTTCGGTCAAAGCAGCCCGTTTCGTCCGTTTCTGTGATGCCTTTAATATCCCCCTGATCACCTTGGTCGACGTCCCCGGCTTTCTTCCCGGTACCGATCAGGAATACGGCGGGATCATCCGGCATGGCGCCAAGCTTCTCTATGCCTTTTGTGAAGCGACCGTTCCGAAGATTACAATTATCACCCGCAAGGCTTACGGCGGAGCCTATGACGTCATGAGCTCCAAACATATCCGCGGCGATGTGAACTATGCCTACCCAACCGCGGAGATCGCAGTGATGGGGCCGGAAGGGGCCGTCAATATTATCTTTCGAAAAGAACTCGAGAAAGCAAAAGATGCAGAAAAGCGACGGGCAGAACTCATCGAAGATTACCGCAACACCTTTGCGACTCCTTATAAAGCGGCGGAATTGGGTTATATCGATGGAGTGATTCTCCCTTCGGAAACGCGGCCACGGATTATTAATGCGCTCGAGATGCTGGAAAATAAACGGGACAAGAATCCGCCAAAGAAACATGGCAATATTCCCCTCTAATGTTTAAAAAAATTCTAATAGCCAATCGTGGCGAGATTGCCGTACGAGTGATTCGGACCTGTCGCGAACTGGGAATCAAGGCGGTTGCCGTTTATTCTGAAATCGATCGCGGTGGCCTGCATGTTCGAATGGCCGATGAAGCCTATCTCTTAGGGCCCGCCCCCGCCAATGAAAGCTATCTCTGTGCCGATAAAATTCTCGCAATCGCTAAAGAATGCGGCGCGGAGGCAATCCACCCTGGTTACGGCTTCCTCTCAGAGAACGCCCCCTTTTCAGAGGCCTGCCGCAAGGCAGGAATCACTTTTATCGGCCCCACCCCTGAAGCGATGCAACAACTGGGGGACAAGATCTCAGCCCGAAAGCTAGCCGACAAGGCGGGCGTCGCCACCATCCCCGGCATCGAGCGCCCTCTTAAAGATGAAAAGGAGGCGCGTCAGGTCGCCGACGAAATTGGCTACCCGGTGATGTTGAAGGCGAGTGCCGGCGGCGGGGGAAAGGGAATGCGCCGCGTGAACGCGGCCGAAGAGATCGAATCCGCCTTCCAGCTCACCACTTCAGAAGCGCAATCTTCGTTCGGCAATCCAGAAGTCTTCATCGAAAAATGCATTGAGGGACCCCACCATGTTGAAATTCAGATCCTTGG
This sequence comes from uncultured Pseudomonadota bacterium, assembly GCA_964645365.1. GTDB lineage: Bacteria > UBA10199 > UBA10199 > 2-02-FULL-50-16 > JAJFLM01 > CAZXZM01. The sequence goes on from CAZXZM010000025.1 coordinate 6,480, forward strand.
GGACGCGCACGGCAATGCAGTCGCACTAGGAGAACGAGACTGTTCTATCCAGCGACGCCACCAGAAGGTCTTGGAAGAATCTCCCTCTCCCTTTATCGATGATGCTACCCGACAACAGATGATGAAAGCAGCCGTCCGGCTGACACAGGAAGTGGGCTATGCCGGCGCCGGAACGCACGAATTTTTGGTCGACCGAGATAAGAATTTTTATTTCCTGGAAATGAATGCCCGCCTTCAGGTGGAGCACCCAGTCACGGAGCTAGTCACCGGCCTGGATCTGGTCAAAGAACAGCTTCATATCGCCGCCGGAGAACCGCTCCGCTTTAAACAGGACGAAATTCAACCGCGCGGCCATGCTTTAGAGTGTCGAATTTATGCCGAAGACCCGACGAAGAATTTTATGCCGGCTCCCGGTACCATCGAAGCAATACGCAATCCGGAGGGACCTGGGGTTCGGATTGATTCCGCCGTCTTTCCCGGTTCGGAAATCAGCGTCTATTACGATCCCATGATCTCTAAATTGTTGGTCTGGGGACGCACCCGTAAAGAAATGTGCGAACGGATGCAGCGGGCCTTGCGTGAATATCGAATCGACGGCGTAAAAAACAACATCACCTTTCATAAGGCGGTACTGGGAAACGCCGATTTTGTGGCAGGAAAATTCGATACCAGTTTTATTGAGAAAAAGATGGAGAACTGGAGCCAGAAGGCCCATCCCGAAGCGGTGGAAAAAATTGCGGTGATTGCCGCCGCCCTCGCTTTTGAAGACCTGCAACCCACCACCACTCCGACCACGACGGAAGGTCCGCGGCATTCTCCCTGGAAGGTTGCCGCCCGTCGAGAGGCCGCTCATTATGAAACTTGAAGCCCACGTCAATGGTAAAGAATATTCCCTGACGCGGGAAGAGCTCGCCGCCAACCGGTTCCGCGTTCACCTCGTCGGTGAAGATCCGGTCGAGGTCGATGTCCGTCGCGTCGAAACAGACGTTTGGTCTTTACTGATCAACGGTCAGTCCTTCGAGGCAACGGTTCAACCTTTGAATGACAAATTACGCGTCAGCCTACGGGGGACTTCGTGGGAGATTGCAGTCTTTGATCCACGCCGAAAACGAGCGGAGACGAGTGACAGTGGTGCCGCCGAAGGAAAGCAGGTCATCAGCAGCCCAATGCCGGGTCGCGTGGTTGGCATCGAGGTCAAAGCAGGGGACACTGTCGAGGCAGGTCAAGGGGTCATCATCGTTGAAGCGATGAAAATGGAAAACGAGCTGACCGCTGAAGTTTCAGGAACCGTCAAGGAAATCAAAGTCAACGAAGGGGAAGCGGTCGAAGACGGTCAGACGCTCGTAGTTATTGAATAGTCTCCGCCGAACGCGGTTTTTTCCCAAAAAATCGCACCAGCAGCACACTCAATTCAAAAAGGACCAAAAGCGGCGCTGCCATCAGTAGTTGGGAAGCCACGTCTGGGCCAGTCATGAAGCCAGCTACGATAAAGATCGCGACAATCGAATAGGAGCGCGCCTTTTTAAGTTTATCCGCTGTCACCAATCCTAAACGACCGAGCAATAAGAGTAGGACTGGGAGTTCAAAGACAATTCCAAAGGCAAGTAAGAGTCGCACCGCAAAACTTAAGTAGGTCTTCATCTGAGGTAAGAACTGAATGTCAGTCCCCGACAACAGGGTGATGAAAAAACGAAAGCTGGTCGGGAAAACAACAAAATATCCAAACAGAGCCCCGCCGATAAAAAAGAACGACGTGAAACCAACAAAAAAGACCCCTCCCACTTTTTCGCGACGGTAAAGAGCTGGGGCAATAAACGACCACAGGTAATAGAAGATAAAGGGGATCGAAAAAAAGAGCCCAGTCAGTAGGCCTACTTTTATGTAAGCCATAAAGGCCTCGATTGGTTCGGTCGCAATAAAAAAGGCGCCCTCCGGAAGGCTTTGCTGCATTGGAACGGCCAGGATTCGGTAGATCGGTTTGGCAAAGATGAGTCCCGCCACGGCTCCGATACCGAGCGTAATCGCAATCCGAACCAGGCAGCGCCGAAGCTCATCCAGGTGATCGATCAGGACCATTCGATTGTCAGGAGGTGGAGTCGTCATCATCAAGATCTTCGGTGACCGTCCGTTTGACGGTATCGGCCGTATCTTTTACCTGCCGAAACAGCTCACCGATTTTCTTGCCCACTTCGGGGAGACGTTTTGGTCCAATAAAAATCAGCGCCGCGCAAAAAATGAGGAGGATCTCTCCCAGGCCAAGACCGAACATGCAAACTGTTGTAATCGCGAATCGGACGCTTGTCCATAACTCATGAGCTTTGGCAGCGGGTAGCCTGCCGAAAGGCATCACCGCGCCACCCGTCTCGAGACATATTTGAGCTTGCTTTTGCATGCCAGCTCCGCGACTAAAGGCGCATGCTTTCTTACCGCCCGGTCAATCTATTCGAACAATTCGAACTGAAGAGCTTCGGCAAGATCGTTCTTCTGAGCGTGATGATCGGGATCGTGGCGGGATTGGGGGCGATTGGCTTTACCTGGCTGCTCCACCAGGCCTCACACTGGCTCCTCTATACGATCGCCGGCTATGTCCCGACCGTCCCCGCCGGCGAACCCACCCACCGCCCCCCGCAAATGTTCACCCAAGGTTGGGTGCTCGTAGCGACAACGACACGCGGTGGTCTGATCACCGGCATTCTGGTCTACGGCCTCGCCCCCGAAGCGGAGGGGCATGGTACCGATGGCGCCATCCGCGCCTTCCATCGCCTGAAAGGAGCCATCCGCTGGCGCGTCCCATTCGTCAAGGCGATCGCCTCTGCCATCACGATCGGTTCCGGTGGATCCGCAGGGCGCGAGGGACCCATCGCTCAGATCGGAGCTGGATTCGGTTCCTGGATCGGAAAGCTACTGAGACTCACTTCACGCGATCGACGCATCATGGTGTTGGCCGGCATGTCGGGTGGAGTTGGAAGCATCTTTCGTGCCCCCCTCGGAGGAGCCCTTTTTTCAACGGAAGTCTTGTACCGCGACGCCGACCTGGAACATGAGGCACTCGTCCCATGCGTTATCTCCTCGATCACCGCCTATGCGGTCTTCACCGCACTGCTTGGAACCCACACGATTTTTGATACCCCGCAACATATCTTTGCCAGCGCCTGGGAACTCCCCTTTTACGTCCTACTTGGAATCGTCTGCGCGGTAACTGGTTGGTTTTACACACGTACCTACAATGGTATCCGCGATCTTTTTTCGAAACGGCTTCCCATTCCCCGGTTCTTAAAGCCGGCGATTGGTGGTTTGTTACTCGGACTCTTGGCCCTTTGGCTTCCCCAAACACTCGGCGGAGGCTACGGAACAATCCAGCAAGCGATCAATGGCGAACTCGCCCTACGTGTACTGATCTTCCTCATTATTGGGAAGGTAATCGCAACCTCCCTGACAATCGGCTCGGGAGGGTCTGGCGGTGTCTTTGCCCCTTCCCTCTTTATCGGCGCGATGCTCGGCGGAGCCTTCGGACAACTCGCCCATCAAATCGCCCCTCAGATAATCACCGACCCCTCTGCCTTTGTCCTGGTCGGAATGGCCAGTTTCTTCGGCGGCATTGCCAGCGTTCCCCTCACCACAGTCATTATGGTCACCGAAATGACCGGTTCGTATGGCCTGTTGGTTCCCCTGATGCTTGCTTGTGTTACTTCGGCATTCATCGCCCGTCGCTGGGGAATCTATGAAGAACAGGTCGTTCATCTGATCGATTCACCGGCACACTTGGGAGATTTCGCCGTCGATGTCCTGGAAGAGCTTAAAGTGGGAGATATCCCGTACCAAGAAATCCAGGTCAAAAGTTTTTCGGAAGACACTCCACTCCCCCATATTTTAAAAGAAGTCGCCGACGTTCCGCTCAACAGCTTTCCGGTCGTTAATAAAAATGGGGAATTGGTCGGCATCTTTTCACTCAACACAGTTCGCTCGATGTTGGCCGGCGATGTTGCCGATAATCTGGTCCTGGCCATCGATCTTGCCACCCCCGATGTCATTACAATCACCCCGATCGAAACCCTCCATCAGGCCATGCGACTCTTTACCTTGAAAAATATTGATGAGCTCCCAGTCGTCGATCCAGACAATCCTAAAAAAGTCCTCGGTATGCTCCCCCGCAAACTCGTCATCGCTACTTACAATAAAAAAATTCAGGAACTGAAAGCCAGCGAGTAGCTCACCTTCAGAAAATAAGGAGGGCGAGAAGGTAAAGCGGAAATGCTGCGATCAGGATGACCGTTGTGTAACCGATCACCTGACGGGCCTTGAGGCCGGTGATCTGGAGGATGGGAAGCACCCAGAAGGGTTGCAACATGTTGGTCCACTCGTCCCCATATGCAACCGCCATCACCATTTTGGAATAAGGGATCCCAAGTTGTTTGGCCCCTTCCAAAACCATAGCCCCTTGGATCCCCCACTGCCCTCCTCCGGAGGGGACAAATAGATTTAAAAGTCCCGCACTTAAGAAAGTAAGGGGAGCGAACAGTGTCTCGTGAGTCGTTGCGGTCAGCCAACGCATAAATTGCTGGGCCATATCATCATAGGTGAGCAGACCAAAGATCCCGGCATAAAAGGGAAAAAGCAGGATAATACCCGAGGTCCCCTTCACCCCCGCGGTAATCGCCCGCAGGTAATTCCGTGGCGTACGGTGAAGCGCCATTCCAAGCAACAAAAAGACGAAGTTCAAGGAATTGAGATTAAGGCGAAACCGCCCCCAACCGATGACAAAGAGAGAAACAAAACCAATCACGGCTACCAAACCGAGCAAGAGATCACTCTGCTCCCAACGCTCCGCCGGAGTTTCGGGTGCACGAAGAATCTCTTCTTTTGTTTCCTCTTCCAAGAGAGGGGCCGGCTCGATTGCTTCGGAACTGCGCGGGTAGAGGAGTGAAATCAAGATTGGAAGAGTCACCAAAAAAACAAACAACAGGCTCAAATTCATTCCCGAAAAGAGGGTCGCCGCCACCGGAATCGTCTCGACATAATCGGACAAGAAGTGGCCGGGGGTATTCATCACCAAAGGGGCCGAACCGGAAAGCCCTCCATGCCAGACCATCAGTCCGAGATAGGCGGCCGCCCCCAACAGAGGGTAATGAACCTTCTCCCCCCTCGCCTGAAAGGCACGAGCCGTTTCACGGCAGAGATAGGCCCCCAGAATCAACGCCAGACCCCAATGCAGGATGCCGGCAACAATACTGACCCAGGCAACGGTAAAGACGGCGGCGGGACCAGAACGGGGCCAAGAAGCGAGCTTACGGATAACACGCAAAACAATGGGGGCGGTAGCGACGGCATGCCCGGTCACCAGGATTAGGACGATCTGCATTCCAAATTCGAGGTACTGCCAAAAACCGGTTGTCTGCCAAAAGATCAACAGATCGCCGACTCCCCCCCAGGAATGTCCCAATGCAAATTGATAGACCGAGGCGACCGCAAAGGCGATCAGGGTTAAGAAGAGCGTGAAAACGAAGGGGTCCGGAAGGTAGCGCGAAGCGAGTCGGTAGGAGACCGTGCCGACACGCGTGAATAGGATCATGCCTGGCTTGTTTTTTTCTTGAGGGAACTTAAGTTGGGCTCGATTTCGGTCCGCTTGCTGATATCTTCGATTGGCACGGGGTACTTTCCAGTAAAACAGGCGTCACAAAACCATTCCCCTGGATTTTTTTCAAACCAGTAAAGCCCTTTTGTTGAAATGTAGCCGAGCGTATCCGCGCCGATAAAGCGCCGCACTTCCTCGACAGAATGCTGCGCCGCAATCAACTCCTCGCGAGTCGGGGTATCGATCCCAAAAAAACAGGGCCAGGTCGTTGGGGGGGCACTGATCCGCACATGGATTTCTGAGGCCCCCGCATTGCGAATCATCTCCACAATCTTCTTAGAGGTGGTTCCGCGCACGATCGAATCATCAACCACCACGACCCGCTTGCCACGAAAGACCTCCTCGACCGGATTAAGTTTTAGCTTCACTCCAAAGTGACGGATCGATTTTTTTGGTTCGATAAAGGTCCGGCCCACGTAGTGATTGCGAATCAACCCCATCTGAAAGGGAATACCCGACTCTTCTGAATAACCGATCGCCGCCGGCACGCCCGAATCGGGAACCGGGACAACAACATCGGCCTCGACAGCGTGTTCTCGCGCCAACTGACGCCCAAAACCTTTTCGCATCGGATAAACATCGCGATCGAAGATGTGACTGTCTGGTTTTGAAAAATAAATATATTCAAAGATACACATGGCCTTCTTTGGTTGGGACGGGAGCGGTCTCAAGGAATGCATTCCCTTGTCATTAAAGACGACTATTTCTCCCGGTTCCACTTCCCGCAACCACTTGGCGCCAATAAGATCGAGCGCGCACGACTCTGAAGCAACAACGTAACCTTCATCAAGAGTTCCGATCACCAAGGGACGCCAGCCATGGGGATCACGCGCGGCAACCAAGGAATCTTCGGTCAGAAAAACCAAAGAGTAGGCCCCTTTTACTCGATTGAGGGCATCGGCAATGCGATCGGTCAGACTCGCCTTGCGAGAGCCGGCAATCAAGTGAACCAAAACTTCGGTGTCCATCGTCGATTGGAAAATAGCGCCATGCGCCTCGAGTTCCGCCCGGATTCGATCGGTATTGACCAGGTTCCCGTTATGGGCCACCGCCAGACCTCCACGAGAGTAATCGACACGAAAGGGTTGGCAGTTTTTTAGCTCACTATCGCCGGTCGTTGAGTAGCGAACGTGACCAATCGCACTCCGACCCGGCAAGCGTTGTAGGACCTCTTCTGTAAAGATATCGGCGACCAGTCCCATCTGGCGATGGGCGTAAAGGCGCGTGCTATCCGAGGTAACGATCCCGGCGCTCTCCTGACCACGATGCTGCAGGGCATGGAGCGTCAGATAGCTACGGGTCGCTGCTTCCGGATGATTGTAGATGCCAACAATGCCACACATCAGACCGCTCCCCTTTCAAATCCTTCGTGCCACCATTCTGCCGCTGCTGCGACGGAGACGTCAAGGAGATCCCCTATTTTCAGGCGTTTCCCCCCTACTTTTCCGATCCGTTGAGCCGGGCAGTTCCGCTGGCGGGCCCAACGGAGCAGCGACTGGAGACGTTCGGGGGGAACACTGAGGAGGATACGGGCCGCCGACTCCCCAAAGAGACGCTGGCCTGGATGACCTCTCCCCGACAGGGTTATTTCAGCCCCCTGCTCCTGTCCCGCCGGACCCAGACAAGCCTCCGCCAGGGCCATCGCCACCCCCCCCTCTGAAACATCGTGGGCGCTCCGAACCCATCCCTTTTGGATCAACTGACGGCAGACCCCTTGCACCTTTTTTTCGCGGGCGAGTGAAATGACGGGAGGACGCCCCTGCTTTTTACGATGAATAATTTGCAGGTAGCTGCTCGCCCCCAAAGTGGGCTGGTTCCAACCGAGCAGAACAATCGCGTCCCCCTCTTCCTGAAACCACTGCCGGCAGTGCTGGTCGACATCATCGAGTAGACCGATCATTCCGATCGTCGGGGTCGGATCGATTCCCTTCCCTTCTGTTTCATTATAGAAACTAACATTCCCGGAAACGACCGGTGTGCCGAGTGCCCGACACGCCTCTGAAATCCCGCGCACCGCCTGCTCAAACTGCCACATGATCGCAGGGTTTTCGGGGTTGCCAAAATTGAGACAATCGGTGATCGCCAGTGGGGTCGCGCCAGAACAGGTAATGTTTCGCGCCGCCTCCGCCACTGCGTGCATCGCCCCACGGTGCGGATCTAGAAAACAGTAACGACCGTTACAATCGGTCGTCATCGCAATCCCTTTATCCCCCTTCTTTTTTCGCCCGGTTCCCTTGAGGCGCAAAACGGCTGCATCGGATCCAGGAAGGATCACGGTATCGGTTCCAACCATGTGATCGTACTGCTGGTAGATCCAATGCTTGGAGGCGTGGTTGGGGTGGGCGAGCATCTTGTGTAAAACGACCTCCCAGCTCTTCGGTTCCGGCAATGAATCGACATCAAGGCTCTGCAGTTTTTTGAGGGCAGGAGAGGGTTTGCACGGACGTCGATAAAGAGGGGCCTGTTCGGTAATGGGCTGTGTCGGCAGTTGGGCCACCACTTTATTTTGAAAGCGAACGGTAACCTGATCCCCCTTCACCACCTTTCCGACGACAGCAGCATCTAAATCCCATTTCTCAAAGATCTTGCGGACACGGCGCTCGGCCCCCTGCTTTGCAACGAGCAGCATCCGTTCCTGTGATTCCGACAACATCATTTCATAGGGGGTCATCTTCTCTTCCCGGCAGGGAACCTTGTCGAGGTTGAGGTCGATCCCAACATTCCCCTTTCCAGCCATTTCCAGACTGGAGCAGGTCAGTCCTGCCGCCCCCATATCTTGAATCGCCACGATATCCCCTCCCGCCATCAATTCGAGGCAGGCTTCCAACAATCGTTTTTCGGTAAAGGGGTCCCCGACCTGAACCGTCGGACGTTTTTCTTCCGAGGCCTCGTCAAATTCGGCGGAGGCCATGGTCGCCCCATGGATCCCATCTCGACCGGTCTTTGCCCCGAGATAAATGACTGGATTCCCCAGGCCACGCGCCTGGGCGCGAAAGATCTTCTTTTTGGGGGCAATCCCAATACAAAAGGCATTGACCAGATTGTTGCCATTAAAAGAAGGGTCGAAGGAACACTCTCCGCCGACGGTCGGAATCCCCATGCAGTTTCCGTAGCCGGCGATTCCCGCCACGACTCCATGGACTAAAGACTTCGTCTTCGATTTTTTAAAATCACCGAAGCGAAGACTATTGAGCAGCGCAATCGGCCGGGCCCCCATCGTAAAGATATCGCGCAAGATCCCCCCGACACCGGTCGCCGCCCCTTGGTAGGGTTCAATAAAGGAGGGGTGGTTGTGCGATTCCATCTTAAAGATCGCGCACAGCCCATCTCCTAAATCGACGACTCCGGCATTTTCTCCCGGACCGCAAATAACTTGCTTTCCCTTGGTTGGAAATTTTTTGAGATGGACGCGCGATGATTTATAGGAACAGTGCTCGCTCCACATCACCGAAAAAATCCCCAGTTCGACATAGCTCGGGTCGCGCCCCAAAATCTGACAGATCGACTGAAACTCTTCCGGTGTCAGACCATGCTCTGCAATGGTAGTTGCATCAAAAGACATTGCTATAACAGCGACTCAAAGAGAGTCTGGCCATCCTCATTACCGAGTAAGCTTTCGGCGCACCGTTCGGGGTGCGGCATCATTCCCAGCACGTTCCCCTTTTGATTGCAGATCCCCGCAATCGCCTGTCGTGAACCATTAGGATTTGTCTCCGCGTAGCGAAAGACGATCCGCCCTTCTCCATCCAGACGAGCCAAGGTTTCTGTATCCGCCTCGTAGCGTCCCTCCATATGGGCGATCGGCATGGTGACCCGTTGTCCCTGTCGATAGCCACGGGTGAAGGGGATGCCCGCCTGAGGGACGGTCAGCGATACATCACGACAGATAAATTTCAAGTCGGCGTTTTGTAGCAACGCCCCCGGCAGAAGCCCCGCTTCAACCAAGACCTGAAAGCCATTGCAGATTCCCAAAACTAGGCCCCCATGCTCCGCAAAACGAACGACTTCGCGCATAACGGGTGAAAAACGGGCGATCGCTCCCGGCCGGAGATAATCACCGTAGGAAAAACCCCCGGGCAAAATCAGACAATCAAGCTTGGGGAGACGGCTCTCCTTGTGCCAGATGTAGGCCGTTTTTTGTCGGAGCTGTGTGGAGACAACGTGATGGCAATCACGATCGCAGTTAGAGCCTGGAAAGACAATAATCCCAAACTTCATTCAATTTCATACCGATAAGATTCAATGACGGTGTTGGCGAGCAGTTTTTCACACATCGCCGCCACTTTCTTTTTGGCGACTGCGCGATTCGATCCTTTGAGTTCAAGCTCGATATATTTTCCGATCCGAACATCGCTCACTTCCTTGAAAGCAAGGTGGTGTAAGGCATTTTGAACCGTCTTTCCCTGCGGATCGAGCACCCCATTTTTCAGCGTGATATAGACCTTTGCCTTCATTGGGCTTCAGTCACCAAATCGTACACCCTCTGATAGGCCTCTTCGATCTGTCCGAGATCACGGCGGAACCGATCCTTATCCAGTTTCTCATTGGTCTCTTTATCCCACAACCGACAACCATCCGGGGTGATTTCGTCGGCCAACAGAACTCCGTCCGGCGAACGACCAAATTCTAATTTATAATCAATCAAGCGAATGCCGAGCTTATCAAAGAACGGAATCAGCAGTTGATTGACCTTCAGGGCCTGCTCTTTCAAGAGCACACACTCCTCGGGAGTCGCCCAATCAAAAGCGATTGCAATGTCGGCATTGATCGGCGGATCATCCAATGGATCACTTTTATAGAAAAATTCGACGATTGGTTGCTTGAGTGCGGTCCCCTCTTCAATTCCCAGCTTTTTCGCAAGCGACCCAGCCACGACATTCCGCACCACCACTTCAACGGGAATGATATCGACCTTCTTCAAGAGTGATTCTCGGTCGGAGAGACTCTCTACGAAATGGGTGGGAATGCCATTTTTTTCCAGCATCTGAAAGACGACTGCCGAAATCTTGTTATTAAAGATCCCCTTGTTGATGATCGTCCCCTTCTTGGCCGCATTAAAAGCGGTCGCGTCATCC
>CAZXZM010000026.1:0-16916 GCA_964645365.1 uncultured Pseudomonadota bacterium
CGTTCCTTATTTGCTAAAGAGATTTCCATGTCAGAGAGGAGATTGCGGGAGTAGAGGGCGAGCGTGTAGGCCTCGTGCCCTTGTTCATCGACGGCAATAACCGCCTCCGTTTTATTGGCGGCCAGGACAATCTTTTCTACATCCTGAGTGCCAAAGAGGGGGGTGTCACAGGCCGCGACAAAAAATTGTTTCTTTTGGCTGGAATGCATCGCTGTGATGATTCCACCAAGTGGGCCCTGTTCCGGAATTTCATCGGCAATGACTTTGAGGGGGAGGTTTTTGTAATCGTCGGGAGTATTCGTTGCCAGCCAGAGCTCGCCGAACAAATTTTTCATCTTCTTGATGACGTGAAAGAGAAGAGGAACTCCATGAAGGCGGGCAAAGGCCTTGTTGGAGCCGAAACGGGAAGACCGTCCGCCGGCCAAAATAACGCCGGCAATATGCGGGTAGATAATCTGCATGACTCCTTTCCAAGTCTCCGGGTACCCAGCACCCGGTTCGGGAGGCGGCGCCGTTTCCAGCACCACCCCGTCCCACCCTTCTTATTTCCACCGCAGTGGAAACTTAGAAGAACGGGATTGGAGATATGAGCCTATTCTATGGGAGCCGACCCCTTTGAGTATGAGGGGAGACAGGTTCCAGTATGATCCTGGTCAGGTTCTAACTCATTGATATCACAGGATAATTCGTCTACAGGGGGGGCCGGATCCCACGAAGTGACCTTTTCAGGATTGACCTCCAACCGTTGACACTGCTCCGTGGTAAATTCTGAGAGTCTCTGGCCTAGAGTACGATAGAAGGCGAGATCGGTTTTTTTGGCTATCTGCTCCCCAAAAAATAACGCCCAACGCCCCAGATGGTCCTTCATAAATTTTCCAGCGGCATCTCGACAGATCTGAGCCTTTTCCGGTTGATCCTTTTCCTCTGCCAGTTTCTCTTTCAGGCTCAACCAATACATCAATTCCAGTTCTGCCCCTATGAAATCGATTCGTTCGTGGGCGTCACTGGACACCTCCATTCCAAAGGCTTTGTAAAAACCAGCAATGTCGGCCAATTTTTGAGTTTTTTGAAAAATATCGCGATGTCCATATTCGGTTTCGTAGGGAGGAATGCCTCCTGAAACAGACAAGGAAAAAATGCGCGTATGTTCCTGTTGGAGCTTTTCGAGAGACACCTCTCGGAGCGATTTCTGAAAAAGAACAGTATCGCTCAGGGCACTCAGGAGTTTTTCATCGGGAAAGTGAAACCCAAGCGCCAGCAATTTGTATGTTGCTAGATGTTTTTTCATTGGAGCGTCGTTAGATATTTGGCCATGTCTTTATAGTCCTGTTCTTGAAGGGCCCCTTCATAAGAGGGCATCGTTGAGGTCCAGGATGTCGGCTCATAATAGCCTGGCGCCGGGACGATTACGGCGTTTGGGCTCTTGATTGATTCCAAAAGATATTTTGGGCGGTGGATTGCCCCGGCAAGACTTAAATCAGGTCCGACGTCTTTGACGGCTCTTCTTCCCGGTAGATTATGACATTGGACACAACCTAGTTTCATCGTCAGTTCTTTTCCTCGCTTCGTATTGGCTTCTGCTAGCGGATTGACGATCAGTGATCGCAGAAATGGCAACGGGACATCTTCCTCAGCGAAATGAAGAAAGCGCCAACGAGTGATTCCCTTCATTCCATTTCTCTCGGCGACAGAGCCATCCCAAATGGCGAAGGTAATTGGAAACAGTCCCCCCCTGTTGATATTCACGGCGTCTCCGTCCGCACTTCGGGGTCTCTTGATTACGACCTGCCAGCGTCCGTCCTTCCAGACTCCCTTTCCTGCCAGTTCTTTCGCGGGCATTGAGGTGAGGCTTCCGAAACCTTCGGCGAGTAGATTTTCTACCGGACTCTCTTTTTTCTCCTGTGACAGGGGAGACCCGGCGAGCCGCCCTGGCAGGTATCCAACGGGCGTGATATTCGGAACCATTCCCGCATTGTCCTCTGCAACCCCCTGAAAGCCTTGATCGATATCCATTTGCCACGATGCCTTCCAATGCCAGATGTTGACGGGATGCTCTTTGTTTCCCATGCCAATGTAGGGGAGTGAAACCCCTTCTCCATAGTTCATGGGTACGCCAACAGCGATGGCATCGCGGAAACGTTTCGCCTCTCCCTCATTCGTATCGTTTGTGGAATCGTTCCACACCAGAAGAAGGCCCAGTTCTTTTCCATTGTGCAGGGCTCGGACAGAGAGCTTGCTTCTCTTGGAGGAAGTTGTGCGGGGGGCGACGGCATTTTGCGGGACCAGGGGAATAACGATTTCCGCTGATTCCTGCCACGCTTCATTAAAGGGGTCGAGCGGGACTTCCCCTTTGATCTTTCCGGCAACAATAAGATCACCGCCTGGCTTGAGTTGAGAGAGAAGTTCTTTGGCTTCGGGGCTCAAAGAAGGTTTCCCGCATGAGGCAGCGAAAAATAGAGAGAACAGTAAGACAATATTAAACAGCATTCGTACGTTCTTTTGGCCGTACATGGATAGGCTCCTCCACTGTTGTTCTGAAGATTTCTTTTCCGCTTTCGCCAAAGGCAATGACGGTATCGTTATACATGCTGAATTTTTTCCCGTGGATCGTTGTTTCAAAGGCTTTCGGTCCTTCCTCGATTTCATATTTAAAGATGATCTCCTGGCTACGTCTAAAAAGTTGAAGAACAGCCAGTAGCTCCCGATCGGGCGTAATGTACTTTTCAATCGCTTTGTCGACACCAGGACCAAACATCTGGTGAAGGTAGGGACGCGGAACCCAACGGGGCGGAATGTAATAAATATTAGGCTCGGTACCGAACTGTGGGTAAAGAGGGAGAGCGACTTTCGCGACGTGAATCAAGTAGTAGAGCGGGTTTTGACGATCCTCTGTCCAGGAGCCACCTTTGTCGACGTCGACAAGGCCTTGCAGGCGGATTTGACCGACACAGGAAGACATGCAACGTGTTTCCATTCTCTTCCCCTTCAGGAGAGGGTCTTTTCCCTCAATACGCGGGTAACAAGCGATGCATTTTTCGGTCACACGTGTTTCTGAATTGTACATTGTCTTTTTGTAGGGACAGGCCTCCATGCACTTGCGGTAGCCACGGCAGCGCTTTTGATCAATCAGGACAATGCCGTCCTTTTTTCGTTTATAGATCGCTTTACGAGGACAGGCCGCGAGACAGGCCGGGTAGGTGCAGTGATTACAGATCCTTTGGAGGTAAAAGAACCAGGCCTTGTGTTCGGGAAGTTGGACGCCACCGTCCGCGAGTCCGATTGAGCCTTTGGGCTTATATTTTGTCGAGGTATCCTCGTGCAGATTGGGTGTGCGCCATTCTTCATTTCCAGGCAGGTAACCGAGCGCGGCCTCACCACGCGGAGCCGCCTCAAAAACAGTTTTCCCTTCGTAATTGGACCCATTCCACTTTTGACCGCCGGGGTTCGCTTTTTCCAGGAGCCCCAAGAGTTTGGCGTCCCAATTTTGTGGATAACCGCCATAGGGCTTTGTCTCGACGTTATTCCACCACATGTATTCCTGACCGTCGGAGAAGGTCCAAGTCGACTTGCAGGCCATTGAACAGGTCTGGCAAGCGATACAGCGGTTTATATTGAAGACGGCGGCAAATTGTTGCTTAGGATGAACTTCTGCATAGGGATAATCCATGTCCCTTCCAATTTGCCAATTGTGGACCTTAGCCATAGCGCACCTCGTGGATAATATTCCTTACAAATGTTTCCCCTTTCTTCTGGAGGATATCGTGCGTCCCCTGGAAAAACGGTTTTTGGAAAAGAGAAAAAATATCCGCGTCAGACCAACCCATCATCATGTATTCCTCGATAAACGTCTGAGCCATTTTCTTGTAGAAGGAGTCATCGGCTGGGACATCCAAAACCATTTGGACCATTTCGAGAGGATCTTCCTGTTCAAAGTCTTTTTCAGCCATTCTTAATGAACTTTCCTGCGAGATAGGCCTGCATCTCTTTATTCTCTAGAGCGGGCGAGTGCCCAGTTGTGCCCGGTTTCCATTTGCCTTTGCCGCCAAGTCCGCCATCTTCCGCCTTGGTAATCCTAACGAGCGTTTCCTTGGGAACGGTATTGACCATGTGGTTGTCCGCTTCGCCTCCAAAGATAAACTTTTGCCCGATTTTTGATTTATGAAAGAGGGTGTCGGTTTGATGCATCGGCATAGCCCACTCCCGCGTAATGCTTTGCTGAGAGCCGTAACGGAAGTTGGCTTGATAACCGGTCTCTGAAAGCGCACGACCGTCTTCTCTTGTCTCATGGGCCTTCACGGTTTTTTCGGTGGCAATCCAGGTTCCATGCTTCATCATTAAAACATGATAGGGATAGGCCGGATTGTATTTGGCGCGGAGCATCAGGCGGGCCACCTTGTAAAAGGGGTCGTCCGGTTTGGCCCCTTTGTAGGGACGATCTTCCGGGTTGGCGTCGACGTAGACGTAGTCCCCATCGTTGATCCCCAAATCTTTGGCGGCCTGTGGGTTGATGTGGATCTGATGATCCGCTGCATCCGGTTGCCGCTTGTCTGTGCGCAGCTGATCTCCAAAGTTGCTTGCCCAGACTCGGTGCCACGTAACGTTCGACCACTGTGAGTGAACGGTATGTCGTGTTTTCGGCGTCACGCAGTAGAAATGAAAGCCTTGTTCCCAGAGAGGATTCTTCGTTGTCTTCACTCGACTCCACGGCATCTTGATATTTCTCACGTGACGCGATTCGGCGTCCGTATGATCCGTGGTCAGACCGTAATCATCGGGTCGAATCAGGGGATTGCTGGAAACAATCGCGTTGGGAAGGTACGGAGTTGCCTCAGGACCCTCTCGATGGACGATAAAATTCTCTCCATATTCGATGACTTCAGGGATGTCGCAGTAGCTGTTGAGTCGCCCCGTGTCGGTGAAGAAAGGCTTGTCCTCATGAACCTGCTCCCAAAATGGGATCCGCGGATAAGTTCTAAAGAGCATGAGGGCCGCTCCCGGCTCGCCATATTTGCCGGCAACAATGTCATCAAATCGGTAGCCGGAGAGTGTTATTGAAGCATCGAGAAGTCGCTGGATATAGACCTCTGGTTTTTTCTGAAGGGCGAACTTCCAATAATCCGGAAATCGTTTATCCTTCAAAAGTGCGCCCATCTTTTCGGCAACGCCTGCGAGGATTAAAACATCATCCTTTGTATTTAGGGGGCGTTTGAGACCGCCCTTCCAGATTTGAAGAAAGGGATTGGAACAGGAGTTGGTGATTTCATAGGTCTCAAATTCTGCCCACCAACTGGCGGGGAAGGCGATGTCCGAGTATTCTACGGTCCCATTGAGTTCGATGTCGGTGGCCACGACCATGTTGCAGGTTGGCAAGACATTTTTGATCGCATGATAGGCCCATTTGGCATTATTGATGTGATTTACATTCGTAAACCACATGGCCTTAGTGGGTGATGGCATGTGCGTCGCGCCCGTGAAGATCTTGCGGCCATATTTGGGGGTTTCGACGATTAAGGGATGATCTCCATGGGCCCAAAAGGAGGCGCTTTCATCCAAGGCATGATTGGCGACCGGGACCTTCTTGCCGGGTGTGCCTGCGCTCAGGTCCGGGTTGAAGGGATCCTCAGCGACCCAAACCCCGAGACCCTTGCCGACTGCAGGAGACGCTTGAAAATTAGCGATTGACCTCTGTGGCGTGGAACCAATGATTAATCCCTTCGCCGATATGGATGGCGACGGGCTGGGTTGTGGCGATATCCTTGGCCAGCCGTTCGATAAATTCTCTTGGTGCCTGGGTAATCTCCGTGACCGTGTCTAGCGTGTAATCCCTCAAGTGAATTTTATAGGCCTCCCAGAGGGTCATCACTTCAATGGTCTTGCCATCGACCAGTTGGACGGTCCCTTCCCATTCGAGGAGGGGATCGATTCCCTTGTTTTTCATTTGTTCGCCGACATCATCGCGGGTGATGGCCTTGAATTCGTCTGATTGGCTATCGCGAACAACAAAATCTCCCAGTTTTTCGTATTGTTCTTGATTCAATCCCTGTTCGGCAAAACTGGCACCCTTGGGCTTTAGCCCCGGTTTGTAATTTGGAAAGATGTCCGCGGCTCGGAGGCGTTCTAGATTATCAGTGCGGACCAAGAACGGAAAATCAGTGAACCGTTTTACAAAATCTTCATCGTGCCATTTGTTGTCCATGATGATCTTTGTAATGCCCAAAAAGAGTGCGGCATCCGAAGAGGGGCGCACGGGGAGCCAATAATCTGCCTTTGTCGCCGGCGGACTGTACTCCGGTGTGATCGCGACAATTTTCGCCCCACGCTCGATCGATTCGATAAACCAGTGTGAGTCGGGCATCTTATTTTCGACCAAATTTTTGCCACACTGGATGTGGAGCTTGGTAAAACGAAGATCGTTAAAATCACAATCCGAGGTCTGTAGGCCGTGGACGAAGGGATGGCCCGGCGCCTGGTCGCCATGTTCGGTGTAGTTATCCCAGTTGCGACCCCCTTTGGCCTCTTTCTCACTGACACCGCGCACATGAACATCAAGTAAGGCCGTCATGTTTGAGAAACGGTACATCCCGAACTTACCAATGACCCCCAAGAGACCCATCCCCCCACGGAATTTTATCGCACGCGTTCCTGCGCCTTCCATGCGGTCGATCATCTCTTGCGGGTATCCTTCTTTTTGAAGAAGTTTAGCCCCCTCTGCACCGCTGTATTGTTTGGCCGTGGCAATCATGCCGGAGGCGGCGAGAGTAAAGGCTTCATCCCATGGAATGACCTGCAATTCGTCCGTTCCACGGCTATCGAATTTGTATTTCTTTTTGAGTTCCGGTGTCAGGTAGGGAAAGCCATCGTTCGCCCATTGTTTCCAGCCTTTGCGGACGATAGGATTTTTGAGTCGATTGGGCCCATACATTCTCTGTGCAATCGTGTATCCCTTTGCGCACATCCGAGGATTCCAGTTGACGGTTGCCTTATTGCCGTAAAGGTCGGTGTATTTTCCGAGGTCGTAATTCTGTTCCGTCCGGATAAGAACTCCGTTTCTAACAAAGGCGCGAACGCGACAGGCATGAGTGTCGTTAGGCGAACAGACAAAAGTGAAAGAAGAATCGTATTTATATTGGTTGCGATAGACTTTTTCCCAGTCGCGGTCCGGATAATGTTCTAAGGGATTGTCAATGGCGACAATCGGCTTGAGAAAGGCATAGGCGGAAGATGATAAAAGAGCGACTGCGGCCCCACCCATTCCAGCTTTTTTCAGAAATTCCCGTCGAGTGATCGGATCCATCTAACTACCCCCTACTTTTTTAGGTTTTACTCAGCGCGGAATAGGATGATTTGGATTTCTTTTCCATATGATCCTAATCAGGTGGCTCGGTGACCGCCATCATTGGGCGTCTGGGTACTCTGTGGGAATAATAATGACACGATGCGACAAGCGGTTGGCATTCGGTCTATCTTGAGTTGTGGAATCGTTGGTTTGGCGGCTTTCTGCCTGAGTTCATCCGCCGGGGCCTTCGATACCACGGCCTATTTCGACAAGCAGTGCGCCAGCTGTCACACGGTCGGAGCCGGGGATGATATTGGGCCCGATCTGGCCGGCGTTGCCGAGCGCCGTTCCGAAGAGTGGCTGATCCGCTTCATTAAAGATTCCCAAAGCGTCATCAAGTCGGGCGATCCTGTCGCCGTCGGACTGTTCAATAAGTACAAAAAGAAAAAGATGCCAGAACAGGATCTCTCTAATGATGAAGTAAAGGCGATTCTCACCTTTATTGCTGAAGGGGGACCGAGCGAAAAACCGCTCGATGCGAAACCGGCGACGGAGGCGACCGCCGACGATGTCGCCCTGGGAATGGAACTCTTCTTGGGAATGAAGCCGTTTGCTCAAGGAGGGACTTCTTGCATCTCCTGCCACAGCGTCGGAGATCACGGTCCTCTCGGTGGCGGAACTCTCGGTCCCAACCTGTCGCAGGCCTATTCTAAATATGAGGACAAGGGTCTTTCAAAGGCGCTCGCCAAGGCGGGTTTCCCGAT
Source organism: uncultured Pseudomonadota bacterium (assembly GCA_964645365.1). GTDB lineage: Bacteria > UBA10199 > UBA10199 > 2-02-FULL-50-16 > JAJFLM01 > CAZXZM01. The sequence continues at coordinate 8,041 of CAZXZM010000026.1, forward strand.
TATGCGGGAGATCTATTCGGATAAACCACTGACCGAAGAAGAGGCTTTTGCGGTCAAGGCCTTCCTCTATCAGGCCGATCAAAAGGGGTACGTTGGTGGCGATTTTCAAAAAAAGTTTCTCTTCCTAGGTCTTGGAGGGGGAGCTGTCATGATGGGATTTATTGATTTTGTCTGGCGGCAGCGCCGCAAAAAGACCGTTAAACCGGCACGATTCGGAGGTCGTTCATGAGTTGGATTCAAGATCTGGTTTCACCGGAAACCCGTCAGTGGGAGGAATTTTACCGGCACCGTTGGCAGCACGACAAGGTGGTGCGCAGTACCCATGGCGTGAATTGTACCGGCGGCTGTTCCTGGAATATCTACGTGAAGAATGGGTTGGTGACCTGGGAAATGCAGGCGCTCGACTACCCGTTGCTCGAAAACTCCCTTCCGGCCTACGAACCGCGCGGGTGTCAGCGGGGGATCTCTTTTTCTTGGTATCTCTATAGTCCCCTGCGGGTGAAGTACCCCTATATGCGGGGAGCGCTTCTTGATATTTGGCGAGAGGCGAAGGGGAAGTTTCATGATCCGGTCGAGGCGTGGAAATCGATTCAGGAGAATGAGGATCTGAGAAGCCGCTATCAGCGGGCGCGTGGCAAGGGAGGCTTTCGCCGCGTTCATTGGGACGATGTTTTAGAACTGATTGCCGCCGCCAATATTTACACGATCAAAAAACATGGTCCGGATCGCATTACCGGTTTTTCGCCGATTCCGGCGATGTCGATGCTTTCCTATGCGTCGGGTGCGCGCTTTCTTCAATTGATGGGAGGAGTCTGCCTCAGTTTTTACGATTGGTACTGTGATCTTCCTCCCGCTTCACCGGAAATCTGGGGGGAACAGACCGATGTGGCGGAGAGCGCCGATTGGTATAATTCCAAATTCATTGCAATTATGGGGGCCAACCTGAACATGACGCGGACTCCCGATTGTCACTTTGCGGCGGAGGCACGTCACAATGGGAGCAAGTTGGTCGTTTTTTCTCCCGACTTCAGTCAGGTTTCAAAATTTGCCGATCAATGGGTTCCGATTAATCCGGGACAAGATGGGGCCTTTTGGATGGCGGTCAGTCACGTCCTTCTGAAAGAATTTCATCACGAACAGCAGATTCCCTACTTCATTGATTACACCAAGCGCTACACCGACTGCCCCTTTCTTGTAGAGCTTGAAAAAAAGGGAGACGGTTACGTTCCTGGTAAATTTCTCCGCGCCAATCGAATCAAAAAATACAAGGACACCGAGAACGGTGACTGGAAATTTCTGATGCTGGATGAAAAATCGAATCATCCAGTCATGCCGACTGGGGCGGTTGGCCATCGTTGGCAAAAAAAACCGGGGCACTGGAACCTCGAATTTAAAGACGGCGAAGATGGAACGCCCTTTGAGCCCTTTCTGACTTTACTCGATAAAAATGACGGAACGGCTTCCGTTCAATTTGAAGAGTTTGGTTCCGATTCATCGGCGATGCGCGATGTTCCCATCAAGGAAGTGGAAACAACCGATGGCACGATTACAGTAACCACCGTTTATGACTTGTTGATGGGACAGTATGGTGTGAGTCGGGGACTCGGAGGAGATTATCCAGAAAATTATGAAGCGGTTGGGGCCTACACTCCGGCCTGGCAAGCGCAGTTGACCGGTATTGGCGAGAAGACGCTACTCGATTTTGCCCGCAATTGGGGGAAGACGGCGGCAAAAACGGGTGGAAAATGCACCGTTATCATCGGTGCGGGAATCAACCACTGGTATCACAGCAATCTGATCTATCGGGCTGCGATCAATGCCCTGATGTTTTCTGGTTCCATTGGGGTGAACGGCGGTGGCCTCAATCACTACGTCGGACAGGAAAAGTTGGCTCCACAGGCCTCCTGGGCGCCGATTGCCTTTGCCAAGGATTGGCACAAACCGTCACGCCTGCAGAATGCCCCTTCCTGGCATTATATTCACTGTGATCAGTGGCGCTACGAAGGGTCTTTCAAGGAATATCATAAGTGTCCCGACGACCCGCTCACCGAGGGGCACGCTGCCGACCATAATGTTCGGGCGGTCAAGAACGGTTGGCTCCCCTTTTTCCCGCAATACAACAAGAACAGCCTCGAGATTTGCAAAGAAGCGGAGGCTGCCGACAAAGAGGTTCCTGCCCATATCGTTGAACAACTGAAGGAAGGAAAGCTCAAACATGTTATCGAAGATCCAGACGATCCTTCCGGTTGGCCGCGCGTCTGGTACATCTGGCGCGGTAACGCCCTCATGTCTTCAGCCAAAGGGCACGAGTACTTTCTGAAACATTATTTGGGGACGCACCATAATGAAATTGCCGAGGAACTCGGCGAGGGGACGGTCGAGGACATCAATTGGTTGCAGAATGCCCCGCAAGGGAAGATGGATCTGGTTATCGATCTTAATTTTCGAATGGATACGTCAGCGCTTTATTCCGATATCGTTTTGCCAGCCGCTTCTTGGTATGAAAAAGCGGACCTTAATTCCACCGACCTCCATTCTTACATTCATCCCCTTTCCGCGGCGATTCCGCCTGTATGGGAAGCCAAGAGTGACTGGGATATTTTTAAAGAGGTCGCGCGGGTCACGAGTGAAATGTCGGCCAAGCATCTTCCCGATCCAGTCAACGATGTCGTGTCCATTCCGTTGACCCATGATACCCCCGATGAAATGGCCCAGCCCAAGATGCAAGACTGGAGCAAAGGGGAGTGTGAACCGATTCCGGGTAAGACGATGTACAAGTTGGCGGTCGTCGAGCGGGACTACACCCAGATTTATAATAAGTATATTTCTTTTGGACCGCTCGCCCGGAAACAACTCGGAGCACATGGTATCTCTTATGCCGTTGATGATCTCTACGATGAAGAGTTGCGGAGCGGACCCGTCGTTGAATGGGGCGGGGAACGTTACCCTTCACTCGCGGAAGCGGAAGAGGCAGCCGATATTATCTTGAAATTTGCACCGGAATCAAACGGGGAGCTCGCCTTCCGCGCCTATGAACATGAACAAGAACGGGTGGGACTGAAACTAACGGATTTGGCCGAAGAGTCGCGTGATATCCGGATGACCTATAAAGATCTTCAATCGCAACCTCGCCGGATGCTGAACAGTCCTATCTGGTCTGGGCTTATGACCGATGGGCGCGCCTATTCCGCTTATACTTATAATGTCGAAAAACTGGTTCCCTGGCGCACCCTGACCGGACGGCAAAGTTTTTATCTCGATCACGATGGTTATATTGCGTTCGGAGAAAACCTCCCCACCTATAAACCATCCCCACGTCCCGAAGCCTATGGCGATCTGAAAAAAAGTCTCAAGAATGGTCAGGCCAAGATGCTCAATTACCTTACGCCGCATGGCAAGTGGCATATCCATTCAACTTACGGCGATACCATTCGAATGCTGACGTTATCGCGTGGAACGGAACCGTTTTGGATAAGTGAAGAGGATGCCGCTGAGCTGGAGATCCAGGACAACGATTGGGTGGAGGTACACAATGACCACGGTGTGGTTTGCACCCGCGCCTGCGTCAGTGCCCGTATCCCCAAAGGGGTTTGCATTATCTACCACTCACCAGAGAGGACCTATTCGGCCCCCCGTTCCCCCTTAAGAAATTATCAACGAGGGGGTGGGCACAACAGTCTCACGCGCGCACGTCTCAAGCCGAACCTGATGATCGGGGGCTATGCACAGTTTACTTACTTCTTTAATTACTGGGGACCGATTGGCAGTAACCGCGACACCTTTGTGACGGTACGCAAACTGCCAGAGGTTGTTTGGTAGGGAGAGTTCTTATGGATGTCAGGTCGCAAATCTCGATTGTTTTCCACCTTGATAAATGCATCGGCTGTCATACCTGTTCGATTGCTTGCAAGAATATTTGGACCGACCGCAAAGGGGCCGAATACATGTGGTGGAACAACGTCGAGACTAAACCGGGAACCGGCTATCCTACCGAATGGGAAAATCAGGAAGAGTATAAAGGGGGTTGGGAAAAGAAGGGGGATAAGATTACCTTGAAAGGGGCGGGTAAGCTACGCGGCCTTAAAAATATCTTTCACAACCCAAACCTGCCGATCCTAGACGATTATTACGAGCCCTGGACCTATCGTTACCAAGATCTCTTTGATGCTCCGGAAGGGGATACCCAGCCGGTGGCGCGTCCAATCTCTCAGATTACCGGCGAACCGATGGAAATTAAGGCGGGTCCGAATTGGGACGATGACTTGAGCGGGACACCCGATTATGCGCGGAAAGACCCCAATTTTAAACAGTTGTCACAGGCGGAGCAGGAGGCGCTCTTTCAGGTCGAGCGACTTGTCATGTTCTATCTCCCCCGGATCTGCAATCATTGTCTGAATCCAGCCTGTGTGGCCGCTTGTCCCTCCGGCGCCATCTATAAACGTGGAGAAGATGGCATTGTCTTGATCAATCAAGAGCGTTGTCGCGCCTGGCGGATGTGTGTCACCGCTTGTCCGTACAAGAAGACCTATTACAATTGGAACAGTGGTAAATCGGAAAAGTGTATCCTTTGCTATCCCCGTATCGAAACGGGTCAGGCCCCCGCTTGCATGCATTCTTGTGTCGGACGGATCCGCTACCTTGGGGTGATTCTCTATGATGCCGATCGACTCCATGAGGTTGCCTCTGCCGATGAAGCCGATTTGGTCGAACTGCATCGCGATATGATTCTGGATCCAACGGATCCCAAAATCATTGAGGCCGCACGCCGCAATGGAATTCACGATTCTGCCCTGAAGGCCGCAAAAAAATCGCCGATCTATAAGTTTGTCAAAGAGTGGCAGATTGCGCTGCCTTTACATCCAGAATTTCGTACCTTGCCGATGCTTTTCTATGTTCCACCCCTCTTGCCTATCATGGGAATGACCGAAGATGGATCCTATGAAAGTGTGACGGATGGTCTCTTTAGTTCCATCGAGATGAGTCGTTTACCGATCAAATATATGGCGTCTCTTTTTACTGCCGGTAACGAAGGAATGATCCGTGAAGCTTTGAAAAAAATGCAGGCGGTCCGCCTCCATCGTCGCCAGGTGACGGTTGGTGACCAGGATGCCACTTTAGTCGAGCAGGCGCTGAAAGAAGTGGGACTGACTACGCGGCAGGCAGAGGCAATGTACCGACTGACCGCCTTAGCCAATTTTGATGATCGCTTTGTGATTCCGCCGGCACAGCGTGAAGAGGCGATCGAAGCACTCGATGCAGTTCTAGGAGAGAAGGGGGAGACCGGTTTCGGTTTCCGCATGCCGGCACAGCGAGGATTATAGTGATGGAATCGCGGCCCCATACGTATTCTGTTTTGGCCAACTTTTTCAGCTACCCCGATGCAACTTTTTCTCGGAAGGTGCGTGCTGATTTAGAGACCCTAAGGGAACGCTCTCCTGACATTGTTCCGTTGCTACTCCCTTTGGTTGAAAAGGCGGAAAAAGTTTCTCTGACTGAAATGGAAGAACTCTTTACCCGGACCTTCGACGTCAAACCCCTCTGCTGTCTCGACATCGGCTATGTCCTCTTTGGTGAAGACTATAAACGAGGGAGCTTTATGGCCGAACTCAAGCGGGAACATGAGGAGGCGGGCAATCCCATTGGCTGCGAGCTTCCGGATCATCTCCCCTACGTCTTGAATTTGTTGCCACGGATGTCCGATCCCTCTCTGGCGAGTGAGCTCGCTACCTGCATCGTTATTCCCGCCCTCAAAAAAATGCTGCAGAGCTTTGAAAGTGAGAATAATTCTTATCGAAAGGTGCTGCAGGCGGTTCTCCAGAAGCTGGAGATCGATTACGCGCAGGGCCAGTCCGCGAGTCCTGCCTTACAGGAAGGAGCCGCCCTATGAGCGACTATCTCCTCTTTATTGTTTTTCCTTATGTTGCCGTTGCGATTGAACTGATTGTTTCGATTTGGCGTTATCTGGCGCGACGCCATGAATTTACCAGCCTTTCTTCGGAATTTTTAGAGAGCAAAGAGCTTTTTTGGGGATCGGTACCCTGGCATTATGGAATTCTCTTTATTCTGGTGGGGCATTTGGTCGGGTTTCTCTTTCCGCGGGAGCTGGTGTTGTGGAATAGCGTTCCGGTTCGCCTGTTGATCTTGGAAGTGACCGCACTCACTTTTGGTCTTTTGGCATTGGTTGGCATTGTTTTATTAATGGTCCGTCGCTTTACTCATCCACGGATCCGGCGCGTGACCTCCAAGATGGATATCGCCATCTTGCTCTTGCTCTTTGTCCAGGTCGCCTCCGGCATAGGGATCGCTTTAACACTGCGCTGGGGCTCTTCCTGGTACGCGACGGTGCTGGTGCCCTATCTGCGCTCCCTCTTTGTTTTTAATCCAAACGTCGGATTGATGGCCGACATGCCGTGGCTGGTGAAGGTCCATGTCTTGTCCGCTTTTTCCATTATCGCGATTTTGCCCTTTACCCGCCTAGTCCATTTTTTAGTGATACCGATCAATTATCTCTGGCGCTCTTATCAACTCGTCATTTGGAATTGGGATCGTAAAAAGATCCGCCAAGTGAATCGCAAGTAATTTTAAGGAGGCGATGATGACCGAACGAGGCAAGGCCCATTCCGTCCTGGCAATGAACACGCTGGCTTTCACGGTTTGTTTTGCCTGCTGGATGATGAATGGAGTCCTCATTACTTTTCTGGTCGAAAATGATCTCTACGATTGGAATAAGGCGCAGATGGGGTGGTTGATTGGGATTCCGGTCTTGACCGGTTCCTTGACTCGGCTACCGGTTGGAATCTTGACCGATAAATACGGGGGACGGATTGTCTACGGAATCTTGATGTTGATCTCCGCGGTCGCGATGTATCTGGTCAGCTATGTCGATTCCTATGCTGGTTTTATGCTGGGAGGGCTCGGTTTTGGTCTTGCCGGTGCCTCCTTTGCGGTCGGGATTGCCTACAGTTCGATCTGGTATCCGAGAGAACAGCAGGGGACGGCGCTCGGGATCTTTGGGGCCGGAAATGCAGGGGCTGCTCTGACCAGTATGGGGGCCCCGTTTGCATTGCGGTGGTTGACCGACAACGGCACCAACCTGGAAAACTGGAGAACGCTACCTAAATTGTATGCTGCCTCCCTGGTTATTATGACGGTGATCTTTTTTGTCTTTACCCATTCACGCAAAGTCGAACATGGGCAGGGGAAAAATCTCATTGAGCGTTTGGCTCCTCTTAAGGAAATGCGTGTCTGGCGGTTTGGACTCTATTATTTCTTTGTCTTCGGTGGTTTCGTAGCGCTCGCGCAGTGGCTTATTCCCTACTATGTTAATGCCTATACGATGTCGATTGCCGTCGCTGGGATGATGGCTTCAATCTTTACCCTTCCTTCGGGAGTGATTCGCGCCTTCGGGGGGTGGTTGTCGGATAAATTTGGGGCTCGACGTGTGATGTACTGGGTTTTTGGTTCCTGTCTCGCCTGCTGTACTTTGTTGATTGTTCCGCGGATGGATATCTTTTCCCCGGGTCAAGGGGTGATGGCACGCGCCGGTGGTACGGCTTCTTTGGTGAGTGCGGAGGCGATCCATGTCGGCGAGACACGCTATGAGCTGACTCAGAAATCAGCAGAATCGGTTTCAGTAGAGAATGTTGATTTCCGGATCTTCCCCACCGCAGAGTTTTGGCAGGAACCGGTGGTTCAGGAAGGAGATGTCGTTAAAAAGAAACAATTGTTGGCCAAGGGAGTGACTCACATTTTCTTCCAGGCCAATGTTTGGATCTTTACCGGCCTGGTTTTTGTCGTCGGGATCATGATGGGAATCGGCAAGGCGGCGGTCTATAAACATATTCCAGATTATTTTCCAGAAGACGTCGGTGTGGTCGGTGGTATCGTCGGTGTTCTCGGGGGTCTCGGAGGATTCTTCTGTCCGATTATTTTTGGTTATCTGTTGAAAGGAACCGGAATTTGGACCACCTGCTGGGTGTTCTTTACGATCTTGATCTTGGTTTGCCTCCTCTGGATGCATCGGGTTATTCAAAAGATGATGCGGGAAGAGGTCCCCGAGTTGATGAAACGCGTTGAGCGGGGAACGGCGCCAACACAATAAAAAGGATATGATATGTCGAAATTAACTCGCTGGGATGTTGAAGATAAGTCTTTTTGGGATTCGACCGGTAAAAAAGTTGCTTTTCGCAATCTCATCGTATCCGTTCCGAACCTTCTTTGCGGATTCTCTGTCTGGCTTTATTGGGGAATGATCGCGAAGGTCATCCAAAAAATTCACTTCGGAAGCGGCGAAACACTCTTTAACTTCACCTTTGGTAATAACGGGGAGTTCTTAACGGGAGATGCCTACCGTGCCCTTCTCTTTACCTTGCCAGCGGTCGCTGGATTAATGGGCGCAACATTACGGATCCCTAACTCTTTTATGATTGCGATCTGTGGTGGGCGGAACGTCAAATTTATGACAACGGCGATGCTGATACTTCCGGCGGTTGGTGCAGGTATCGCTCTCCAGAATCCAGACACCCCCTTCTTTACATACATTGTACTAGCGGCGCTGTCGGGAGTTGGAGGAGGGGCCTTTGCCTCCTCGATGTCGAATATCTCCTTTTTCTTTCCAAAGCGCATGCAGGGCCTCTCGCTGGGACTTAACGCAGGTCTCGGGAATGCCGGGGTGAGCGTGATGCAGTTCTTGATCCCCTGGGTGATTACCTTTGGTCTGTTCGGTGGCATTGGCGGGGCTCCCTACACCTTTGGAGCCGGCCAGGAGATTTGGATCCAAAATGCGGCCATCGTTTGGGTTCCGATTATGGCCTTTCTGGCTGTAGCCGCTTTTTTCTTTATGAATAATTTACCACAGCATCACTGTGGTTCGACTC
>CAZXZM010000027.1:0-672 GCA_964645365.1 uncultured Pseudomonadota bacterium
TGTTGCTATCGTCGCACTCTTCATCGGTATCGACCGTTCCGTCCCCGCAGACCGGTTCGGAATCATCGTTGTCATCATCATCGTCGTCGTCGTCAGAAGAGCTGGTTTCTGTCTGGCAAGAACTATCGCAGCCATCGCCATCATCGGTGTTGCCGTCGTCGCAATCTTCACCGGTATCGACATTACTATCGCCGCAAGCCGCCTCGACGCAGGTAGTCCGGCAGGCGTCAACAGTAGAGTCAGAATTGTCGTTTCCGTCGTCACATTCCTCAGAGGATCCGGCCTGAATCACTCCGTCGCCACAGGTGGCCGCAGCGCAGGTATTCAGACAGGAATCGGTGTTGGAGGCATTGCCGTCGTCACACCCTTCGCCAGTATCGACGGTGCTATCGCTGCAGGAGGCATCCGTACAATCGGTTCGACAGGCGTCCGCCGTAGAATCGGAATTACCTCCCCCATTGTCGCATTCTTCAGCAGAACCCGCTTCTATAAAGCCATCGCCACAGGAAGCATCTTCACAACTATTCAGACAGGCATCGGTATTGGAGGCATTGTCATCATCGCAGTCTTCGCCTGCAAATGTTTGAAGCACACCGTCTCCACAGCTCACTTCGAAGGAACCAATATCGCAGGCGACCGTTTCATCATTGTCTCCATCGGCTGGACGCGTAA
>CAZXZM010000027.1:682-9270 GCA_964645365.1 uncultured Pseudomonadota bacterium
TCAGTATTATCTTGATCTTCGCAGCCAACCTCAGAGTTCCCCGCATCGATCGCCGGGCTACCGGAATTTAAAGAATGGGTTTGTGTGGAACCACCATTGCTCGCAAGGGCTCCAAGTACCGGATCTTGACCGGTGATATTGTTGGTGGTTGTTCCCTGAATATTGCAAGAGGTTGTATCTTCGATCAAATTATAGTCACCCGACTGAATCGTCCCCCCACAATCGTTGTTATCGTCCCCTTTATCTACGTTGTCGGCAATAATCGTATTTTTAACATTAACAGTACCACCACTTCTATGGAGACCACCGCTATCACCACTTCCGTTGTCGTCATTATCGGCTGTATTATTTGCGATCGTTACGTTGCTGAGATTGACGGTCCCGACCTGCACCCTGATGCCACCGCCATCGGTATTCGCTGTATTGCCAGAGATCGTACTATTGATAATATTGACTAAGGTACCATCAAGCACAAAGATACCACCAGCAAGGCTGGTAGCGTGATTGCCGGAAATAGTGCTTCTTGTAATCGTCGCTGCAGTAACTTGATCGATAACGATACCACCTCCATTAATACCTGTCGTATTGCCAGAAACAGTGCAGTCAGTGAGGGTGAAGGTGCCACCCTGTACAAAGATCCCCCCTGCATTCGCACCCGTAGCTTCGCTGTTGGTTATAGCGCACGAAGACAGGTTGAGCGTATCGCCCACACCCGATTTAATAATAGCACCGCCCTGTCCACCAGCTTTTCCGTTAGTCATTGTCAGGCCAGATATATTGAGCGTTTTACTGGTACCGACAGAAAAACCGATAATTCGTGAGCTGGCATCCGCATCGATTGTAAGAACCGAGAGGCCAGGGCCTGTAATTGTTAAGTCGTCCGTAGGGTTCGGCAAAGTGCTGCCCAGTGTAATGGTCCCCGTCACCCCGCTATCAAAAACAATTTCATCGGCACCGGCGCTTACATTAGCGTCGGTGATCGCTTCCCGGAGCGAACAATCGGCATCACAGGTCCCATCATTAGTATCGGCTGTTTTGGTCACCGTAAAAGTCGCTGCCTGAAGGGACCCTGCAAGAAGCAGGAGAGCTAGCACCGAAAGGCCGCGAAACGTGGGAAGAAATCTTTTTATCATTCGGGAGGAACTATTCCAAAAACTCGCGCCAGTTTCGCGAAAAATGGGTGACCTGAGGATGGACCATCCCTTGATAATCGGCGTACTTCATCCGGATTGCGTCCTCGTGGGTTCCCCCATTAAATTCAATAGTATTGTCGATCGTCAGGTCTTGTTCGACGTAGACTGGCATGTTGTACAGGGTTCCCATCGGTGGCATTGCCCCCATCTCGCAATCAGGGAATAGCGCCCTCAGATCTTCCTCCGGCGCCATCTGCAGATGGGGATGACCGGTCGTCTGTCGCACCATTTCCATGTCGATAAAATAGGAGGCCGGCAGAACCATCATATAGTACTGGCCGTTCTCCCGCATCACCACCACCTTGGCGACTTCGTGGCCATCGACATTCTCGCGCTGGGCGAGTTCTTCTGCCGTCATCGTTGGCGGGTGATGTCGCACTTCATAATCGACGTGGGACTTCTTGAGGTACTCCTCTAATCCTTGTGGAATCATCGTCTCTCCCCCCTCTGTCATGGGTATGATAGCGAATCTTGCGTGGCAACGCAAAGTAGGATAAACCGGTCCGCTCATGGCAGTCCCAGCGATCGAAATACGCGATTTAGTTAAGATTTATGGCTCACTCGAGGCCCTCAAGGGGGTCTCTCTGACCATCCCGGAGGGGGAGTTTTTTGGGCTCTTGGGGCCGAATGGCGCCGGCAAAACCACCCTGATCAAAACAATCGTCGGGCTGGCCCGCCGCACCCGAGGGCTGGTCCAGGTCTACGGGATGGATGTTGCCGCCCAACCAACAGAGACCAAGGCGCTGCTCGGCTACTCCCCCCAAGAACCGAATATCGACCGCTATTTCACTGTACGCCGCCTCCTGGAATACCACGGCGGCTATTACGGGATGGGACGCTCGGAGCGTCGGCAGCGCGCCGCCGAATTAATGGAGCAGTTTGCTCTGACCGACAAGGCACGCACTGAAAACTGGCGACTTTCGGGCGGAATGCAAAAACGCCTCCTGATCGCTCGCTCTCTAATGACCCGTCCCCGGATCTTGATCCTGGATGAGCCAACCGCCGGCGTCGATGTTGAACAGCGCCACGAGCTCTGGAGTTTCTTGAGAGGCCTCAATCACGACGGAACGACGATTATTCTGACGAGCCATTACATCGACGAAGCGGAATCGCTCTGTGAACGGGTTGGGATTATTCATTACGGTGAAGTGGTCGAAATCGGATCTCCGAAAGAATTGATTCAAAAACATTGCGAGCGCTACTTCTTGGTGCAGGGACAAAAACAGGAACGGCTCAATGGTCTCACCGCCGATGAAATCGAAATCCATCGGGGCTCCCTCGAACAGGTCTTTTTAAAAGTGACGGGGCAATCAATCTATACCGACGAGCGACGGGAACAGAGTAAATGAGTCGTCACACTGGTTTCTTAACTTTGATGCAAAGAGAGCTGTGGCGCTTTAGTCGGCTGTGGGGACAAACCGTTGCGCCCCCTGTCATCCTGACGATGCTCTTTATCGTGATCTTTGGTTATTCCCTGGGGGAACGAATCCGCGAGGTCTCCGGTTATTCCTACATCATCTATATTCTTCCGGGGCTCGCCTGCATGGGGGTGATCAACAATTCGTTTGCCAACTGCACCACGTCTCTTTTTGTCTCGCGCATGGATCGCTCGATCGAAAACATTCTGGTCTCCCCGATTTCTAGTTTTAAAATTGTGACCGCTTATGTAATCGGTGGCACCGCCCGAGGAATGTTGGTCGGAACCGTGACCCTCCTAATCGCGATGCCACTGGCCGGCTTAGGCATCGCCTCGGTCTTTTGGACCCTCTTCTTTATGTTTTTTATCTCGATCGCCTTTGCCTCGGCCGGAATCCTTACCGCCCTCTGGGCCCGCGACTGGGATAGCCTATCGACCGTTACAAACTTTATTATCATTCCAGCCATTTATCTCGGCGGAGTCTTTTATTCGATCACCATGCTCCCCCCCTTCTGGCAAAAGGTTTCCAGCTTTAATCCCCTCTTCTATATGATCGATGGAATGCGTTGGGGGGTGCTCGGAGGAGCGGACTTTCCCCTTTGGTTGAGTGGCGGCATCACCCTTCTCTTTGCCGCTGGAACCTTTGGAATTGCGGTTTACTTATTTCGCAGAGGCTATAAGTTGATCGTCTAATCATGATCCGACGGGCCGGACGCATTTTACTGATTCTACTGGTTTTCTTTGCGGCCTATCTCGTCTACCTGCATTACCAAATCACCTCAAAGTTTGAATACCACCGCTGGAATCTTCCCAGCCGTGTCTACTCCGATTCCTTTTCCCTCTATCCAGGACAACAGGTTACCTCCGGAGAGATCCGCGAAAAACTAAAAGAGCTGGGATATCAAGCGGTCAGCCGTCCACCGGAAAATCATGGCGAATACCGCAAGGGGGACACCACCTATGAAATTTACCTGCACCATTTTGAATACCCGAATGAAACCTTTGAAGGAATGCCAATCCGTTTTGATCTGGCGGGCAACCAAGTCACCGATCTCATTCGACTGGATACCGGGGAACCAATTTCACTCACTCGATTGGAACCAGAGCTGGTCGCCTCTATTTTTGACCAAAACATGGAAGATCGCACGGTCGTTTCTTTGAATGAAGTTCCGGAAGACCTGACTCAAGCGATTATCACCATTGAAGATGAACGCTATTATTCCCACGTCGGGGTGGACCCGCTCGGTATTGCCCGCGCCTTTGTCGCCAACATTAAGGCGGGGCGAATCGTCCAAGGAGGATCGACCCTCACCCAACAACTAGTAAAAAACTTCTTCTTGCACCCGCGTAAATCATTCCTGCGTAAATTCAATGAGATGCTGATGGCGCTGATGATGGAGTTTCGTTATTCCAAAGATGAAATCTTAGGAGCCTACTTGAATGAGATTTATTTGGGGCAACGGGGGCCCGCCAGTATAGCAGGCGTCGCGGAGGCCTCCCGTTATTACTTTTCCAAAGAGGTGGCTCAATTATCGCTCGCTGAGTGTGCGACGATCGCCGGGATGATCCGGCTCCCCGGACACTACAATCCGATCTTAAACCCTAAATCAGCAAAGGAGCGACGTAACTTCGTCCTCAAAAGATTGCTGGAAGAGGAACTGATCCTCCCCCAAGAACACAAGGAAGCAATTCGGGCCCCGATGCCGAAACGCCCGCATGAGAAGATCAAGGTCGGCGCCCCCCATTTCATCGACTTTATCCAGAGACGATTGCGGGAAAACTTTCCAGCGAACGTACTCCGCTCGGAAGGGCTCAAAATCTTTTCAACGTTGGATATGAATCTGCAGCGCGCCGCCGAACGAGCCATGGTCGATCGTCTCAAACGCCTGGAAACCGACTACGCTTCTTTGAAGAAACGCGCGGCACAAGGCCAACGCCTCGAAGGAGCCTTCGTCGCCTTACAACCACAGACTGGGTATATTCGCGCCTATGTCGGGGGGCGCAATTATCAAAAAGTGCAGTTTGATCATGTCAGCGACGCTCGGCGACAACCCGGTTCCGCCTTTAAGCCCTTTGTCTATTTAACGGCGCTCGATCCTACGCGACGTGACGCCCCCTACACCCTCTCGAGTCTTCTCGATGATGAAGCTTTTGAAGTACGTGCGGGGGGAAAGATGTGGTCCCCCAAAAATTATGACAAAAAGTTTCATGGTAGGGTCCCCTTAAGACGGGCGTTGGAAAAAAGTTATAATGTCGCGACGGCTCGTCTCGCCTTAGGCATCGGCCTGGAACATGTCATCTACACCGCTCGGCAGGCAGGGATCACCAGCCCCTTGAAAGAATTTCCCGCCCTTTCCCTCGGCGCCTTTGAAGTAACCCCACTAGAACTGGTGGAGGCCTATACGATCTTCCCAAATCAAGGGGTAAAAACCGAACCGGTCGCGATCCGTCAGGTCGTCACGCCGGAAGGAGAGGTGCTGGAGAAAAAAGATTTTAAGATGAAAAAGGTTTTTTCCGAAGATGTCATCTACCTAATGAATCAACTCTTGAAAGGGGTCGTCGACCGAGGGACCGCCGCTTCGGCCCGGGCCCGTGGCCTGACGGTCACTGCCGCAGGCAAAACCGGCACAACCTCCGATTACCGTGATGCCTGGTTTGTCGGTTACACGCCGGAGCTGCTCGCCTTAAGTTGGGTTGGCTACGATAATAACCGCCCGACGGGGCTCTCTGGCTCTTCCGGCGCCCTCCCGATCTGGACTCAATTTATGAAAAAGGCGACTGCCGGCAAACACTACCCTGATTTTACGGCCACCCCACGCATCCTGGTCGTCGCCATCGACCCTGAAACTGGCCTGCTCGCAAAAAGGCGTTGCGGTTCAGCCATTGATGAGTATTTTATCGAAGGGACCGAACCGGATCGCTATTGTGACGAAACTAAATAGTAAAATATATGTCATTCTGAGCGCAGCGAAGAATCTCTCGGTTATTCTCGGAAGATTCTTCGGTCGTCCCTCCCTCAGAATGACAAGCATTTTAATTCTAATCATTTCTTTCCTGCTAACCGCCTGCCCTGGCAAACGCCCATCACGCAAACCGCGACTGCCGGAACACAGACGTCCCCCGATTGCCTACCCGGACGAGATCAAAACGCCGGAGCGAAAGGCGGCCTTTGAACTCATCACCAAAGGGCAGCGCGCTCTGGATCGTGAGGACCCCGAAAAAGGGGAACATTATTTTCAGGAAGCGGTCCGGCTCGACCCCTCTTACGGTCCCGCCTATTATTGGCTGGCTCGTGCTAAATACGAACTGGATGAGCGACGCAAGGCATGGGATCTGCTCGACCGCGCTGAACTGTTGATCGGTCAAGATCCGGTGTGGTTGGAACGGATCGACCAATTCCGTGGCGCCCTGTCACACTGATGGTGAGTCTCATAAATAAATACATAAGAATCACTGTTCTAGTCAGCCTGTTCCTATTGACTGCCCTCTCGGTTCAGGCAACACAACTCCCCCGCCCTAAAGGCTATGTGAATGACTTTGCCGGCGTCATGTCGGCGCAACAACAACAAGAACTCGAAGCCTTGCTCACCAATTTTGAACGCCAAAGTGGTGGCGTAGAGATTGCCGTTGTCACGATTCAATCCGTCCCAGAGGCGGATGTCGATGGCTATGCGGTCGACCTCTTTGCCGCGTGGGGCATTGGAAAAAAGGGGGCCGACAACGGACTGTTGATCTTGGCCGCCATCAACGACCGGCGCGGACGAATCGAAGTGGGCTACGGGCTGGAAGGAATCATCCCCGATGCCGTTGCCGGACGGGTGCTCCGCCAGGTGATTTTTCCGGAATTTAAAAAGGGGGACTACGGAAACGGATTGGTGCAGGGGGCCTTGGTCTTGGTCCAACGAATCGCGGAGGCCAAGAAAATTGAAGTCGAGGGGATGCCCCAGGCGATACGCGCCGATGTCCGGAAACGCCCGGCGGGACCGCTCGCCTGGATTATCCGCATTATCCTCCTGATCGGCGGCGCCATCCTGTTCATCAAAAATCCCTTCCTCTTCTTTCTGCTGCTTTCAGGGGGACGTGGTGGAATTGGCGGTGGTGGCGGAGGTTTTAGTGGTGGTGGCTTTGGAGGCTTTGGTGGAGGACTTTCGGGTGGTGGGGGTGCCGGTGGTGGATGGTGACAAGGCCGCTTTCTTGCGGCCGTGTCATCCTGAGCGAAGCGAAGGATCTCATGGTTACAACGAGATCCTTCGTCGCTAACGCTCCTCAGGATGACAGACTTACTTAGAAGGAGACAACAATGAACTTGGAAAAATTTACAGAAAAACTAAAAGAAGTTTACAGCACGGAATTGCAATCGATTGTCTTGTTCGGTTCCGCCGCCGCCGGTGATTTTCAAAAGGGGATTTCCGACTACAATGTCATGGTCGTCTTGCAAGATATCACTCCCGATCACTTGACGACGGGATCCAAATTGATCCGCCGTTGGATGCGACAAGGCAATTCCGCTCCCCTCCTGATCGACCGTGCACATCTTGAAAGTTCAAAAGATGTCTTTCCAATCGAATTCTCTGATATGAAAGAGGTTCATAAAATTCTCTTTGGTGACAATCCGCTCGAAAACCTAGAAATTGATCGCGAACATCTGCGACTGCAATGTGAAGGGGAAATGAAACAAAAGATCCTGACCCTGCGAGAACGTTACGTCGAACTCTATCCCTGCAAACGAAAGGTCCGTAAACTGATCCTCCGATCGTCCAGCTCTTTCTTTGCGATCTTTCGTGGTTATCTTCGACTGGTCAATGAAGAGGTCCCCGCAAAAAAACAGGAAGTCTTGACTCAGCTCAACCGACGGACTGAATTCGATACCGGGATCTTCGACCGTATCCTGGAAGCCCGCACCCGCCACCGTAAAATTGCGCGAAACGAAGTCCTCCCCCTCTTTGAGCGCTACTTGACAACCCTGGAGAAAATGGCCAGTTTACTCGACGCGCTATGAAGAAAAAGGGCCTCATTATTGGTGGTGTTGTCATCTTTCTCCTCCTCGTTTCGGGAGGAAGCTGCGTATCGCGATACAACGGCCTGGTCACGACCGACGAGTCGGTTGACACCGCCTGGTCCCAGGTCGAAAACGTCCTCCAACGTCGAAATGATCTGATCCCCAACCTGGTCAACACGGTCAAAGGGTATGCCACCCACGAACGGGAGCTCTTTGAACAGTTTGCCAAGGCGCGCCAGGCAGCTGCTGGAGCGAAGACCGTTAATGAAAAAATTGCTGCCAACCAGGCGATCGGAGGACTACTGTCACGACTGATGCTCGTCGTCGAACGCTACCCCGATCTGAAGGCCAATCAAAATTTTCTCGCCCTGCAAGATGAGCTGTCTGGTACTGAAAACCGCATCGCCGTCGAACGGCGTCGCTACAACGAAGCGGTGAAGGTTTATAATGTTTTGACTCGCCGCTTTCCGACCAACATCATGGCCTCGATCCTGAACTTCGAAAAGAGAGACTACTTTGAAGCAGAAGAGGCAGCCAAAGAAGTTCCCGAAGTAAAGTTCAACTAGGTCATCCGCTATGCCCCGGGAAAAACCGAAGAAACGTCACCCCGTTGACGCCATTCGCATTTCGAATCAATTGAAGTGGACTGAACCCTACCTGCGTCGTGCTAAAGACAAGATGTCGAGTCTGGAGTTACCAAAACAAATACGTCCTTTCAAACCGTCCAAGAATAAAATCCTGCGCGTCCTGGGCAATCTACACTTTGATACCAAAACCATTTCACTGGCGACGCATGACCAACTACTCCAGAAACAAAAAGATGGGACCTATGAAGTGTATCGGATCGTTAAAATTTCTAAACAACGCATCTTAGAAACGCTCGCCCACGAACTGGCCCACCTCCATTATCCGGACCATGGTTTTGAGCAGGATGAATTTACCAAGGTGATTTTTCGAGCCCTTAAAGTGAAAGAGGTCT
>CAZXZM010000027.1:9280-14989 GCA_964645365.1 uncultured Pseudomonadota bacterium
GCCCAACCTGTAAAGGAGAAGGCAAAGTGATCGCTGAGTGTCGGAGTTAACGACTGGCAAAAAGAAGATCGGCCGCTTCCGGCTGTGAAGTCCCTGGATTTGGCGCAGTCACTCCCAAAAGATATTCCAGGGCACGGATTCGATTCTGTAACATAATGCTCTCGGACTGGATCTCGGCCGGATCGGTAATCTCGCCCGCAGTCACCCGCTGATAGACTTCACGCCCCCCGAATAAAAAAGTCATCTGATCATCGTTTAAGTCTTCATATCCTAGGGGAAGGGGAACCGCCTCGCCAGCCTCGTTCATTTCGGCCAGGCCCACTCCCACCATCCGTTGTAGATAGTATTGACGGACGCCGGTGAGCGCGGTCTCGACATGGCCGTGCAAACGTCCACTCTCTTGGGACCGCTCGACCAGGCCGCTTACAAATCTTCTGGTCCGGGCGCGACCTGAGATAGAGCCACGCTGACTGACGTTGTCTTGGATCGCAATGATGTTGGCGTTCAATGCAGGACCACCGCTGTAATCACGACTTCCTCGGTGGGTCGGACGGATTCGATCGTACATCCCGGGATTGTCGTTGGTTCCATAGACCGCATCGAGCGATTCCTGAAACGTCGTTCCATCCGCCGCCTCTTGATCGTTTTGAAAGAGTTGCCGCAAGAGTCGATCAAAATCGGTGCGATTCATGCCTAAATTTACCTCCCCCGACTCAAAACCGGTCCCATCGACAGACAAGAGGGCATTGACAAGGACCGCATCGCCGACGGCATCGCCCCAGCCATTCAGGCTGCGCACCCACTGATCCCATTTAATTTCCATTCCTTCGTAGACCTCGTCGCTAATAAAGACCGACTGAATCCCCTTGATCACCGCCCCAAACAGGGTATTCAGAAATCCCCCCGCTACCTCTCGATTCATGTAATCCCAGGTAAAATCGATCAGTGCTCCTTCTGGATCGTCATTGTAGCCGGAGGCCCACTTCCAGATCTCAACGATTCCGCCGCCAACCCAGTTGCCAAGGATTACCGCCCCGCCAGCCATCAAGGTCTGCAAGGCAATGCCTCCGACGCCCGCCCCTCCGGCCAATCCTTCGGCCAAAAAGACACCGCCGCCGGTCCCGCCAACACCCACACCAAGAGTCACCCCTCGTCCCCCAATCGTAATGATCTGTGGAGCGAGTGCCGCCTCTCCGGTAGCGAGCGTCCCCGCCGTCGCATAGGCATAAGAGTCTCCGAGATAGGTAAAGGCGGCAGCCGTTCGGGGAAAAGATTCTGCAAAGGCCATGATGCGGGGGTTATTGCGGGCAAACTGGAGTGCCGCTTCCATCTCGGGTGTCAAGGTCCCACCGGCCGCTTCGATGGCCATCGCATTCTGGGCCATATTGGCCGTCCAAAGGAGATGGGTTGTGGTCCCAACGCCAACATATTCGCCGGTCGTCAGGGCGATATTGCCGACCGTGTTGCAGGTCGAACCAAATTCACATCCGACGGCATCGAGGGCATAGGCGTTCCCGATGCTCGCCTCAAAAACAAAGGGGGTCGCCTGGGCAATATGCCCCCACTGAATCCCTCGGGGACCAAAGAGCTGAGGAATCCTTCCATTGGGAAACATCTGCCGTCCAACGGAACCCGTCAGAAAAGTCCTTCCGGTCTGGGAGGTCGCCCATTCAGTCGAAAGCCAAGCGGAGGTCGAATCGATCGCCGCAAAACCGCCGACCATAAAGGTGGTGTCAATATAAGGAGAAATATGATCAGGAACCCCCATCCCTTCGACGACGCTATAGTGAATCCCCAGAAAAATCCCAGTCCCGATTGCCCCCTGATAAAACATTCGACTGACTGGCAGGCCGGCGCGAGGGCCCGAAACGCCCGGTGGTGGTGCCTGCCGCAAAAATCCAGCCCCAAAAATACTAGAACCGACCAGCAGGCCATCGTCTCCAACAATCCCTCCTTCTCCGGACTCATCGGTCGCCCGATCGAGCCCGAGTGCCAGGACAGGACGTGTTTCTCCATTGGCGGCATCCACTAACTCCACTACCGACGGCAATTCCGGTGCGGCTATCGATGGAACGAGAGAACCATCGGCCGCAATCGTATAGACAACATCTGAGCCGGTCTCCCAAGCGGTCGGGTCAAAAGAGAGGGCACGAACCTCCATCTGGTCAATGCTAGGGTCCCAGGCGAGTGCGATTTCGGCGGGGGGGTTTTGGACCAAATAAATTTCGCCATCCGCCTCATTGAACACAACCCCCATTTGAGTCTCGGCCTCAGGACGAAAGACCGTGACATCGGGAAGTCCTTCTCGCCAGGTCCAGCTAAAGGCAAGCCCTTCGACACCACGTGGGTCGAGTGAGGCGAGGGTCCCGATCTGTCGGCGGACCTCGGCCGGCAGGAGATCCCGATTTTCCGAAACGGAATAGATCACCCCCGGTTGGGTGCGTCCGGTAAAATAATCGATTTCGGCGGCAAAGCTGGCGAGTTCCTGCTCTCGTTGCAACCGGTGGTGATGGAGCGCCTGCAGTTGGAGATCGTCGGCGCTCATCTCGAGCCAATTGGAACCTTCGTCGGCACATTCCGCACCGATCGGTCCTTCTTCGACTACAATCGGCAGTCCCGGTAGCCCACTGATATCTTGCGCAAACCAAGGGAGTGAACCGCTCCCCTCCGCCGTTTCCAGCGGGGGGGAGGCGAGTTCAAATGAGCTTGGGTTTGAGGATTGTAGGGTATAGGGAAATTCTTGGAAGGCGAGAGCCGGCAGGCAACACTGAATGGCTGGGTTACAGGCTGCTAGTGCTCCGCTCATCGATTCCTCCCTCGCCTAGAGTTATCGGTAGCACTTTACGGATGTTGCCCAAAATTCGAATGAATTCTTGCGAAAATTCGAAAATATCCAAAAAAGCTTCAAAAGTGCCACCCATGGGATAAGGAATTGGTAGAGTTAACGAGGTTCACCCATGCCCTGCATGAAGAGGCCATAGTACGAGATCTGCATCGTCAGATCCAAGGCCTCACTGGCCAGGAACTGCTCCTGCTCGGCATTGGGACGGAAATTCGGGTCAGTCAGGAGGTTCACCTCGACCCCACCGATCGTCTGGACGAGGCCCAGCTCAATCGAACGCTCCCGGAGTTGCTGCATCGCGTGGAAGCGCTCCAGGCGGGCATACATCACCAAGCGGGTCTCGAGATCTCCCTGATCTTGAATTTCTCCTTCGTCGTCGACGATCTCGATCAGGCGGTCGATCCCACTGATGGTGAGAGGAGCGGTCATGTCATCGATTGCTTCATAGGCATTTTCAATATTGTCAGCACGGTCTTCATCCCCCTGGTAAAGGTCTTCAATATCATGTCGGACCCCGGCCCAATCGACCGTCCAGGTCGTATCGTTGACGCTGGCCATCGCATCGCGAAAAGACCCGCGAAACTCTTCAGGGGATCCACTCCGAGCCTCTTGTAACGACCGGTGCCACCCTTGAAGATCGGCCCCGTCGGGGGTGCTTAAATTTTCGGCAATCGCGGCAATTAACGCGTGGTGCATAAAGTGTCCGAACTGATCAGAGGCCTCGGCCAGGTCGTCCTGACACTGCTCGATCTGCCCTTCATACCAAGTGTCAAAATCCTCGTCGTGCCAGGTCCGGGTCACCGCCGCGAAGGTGGCTAGGGGTCCGAGAACGCTCCCCATAAACCCCCCCCAACGATCCTGATCGACCTGGCTCGTACAGGTGCGAACGAGCCTCCAGAGGCGCCTATTGTCTTGGGTGTCACCCGAAGAGAGGTGGGAATTGGCCCAACCAATCACTCCCAACCCAGCATCGGCCCCCAAGGTAACGATCAAAAAGTTACCGAGTCCGCGGGCCAAAAAGGAACCGACACGAAAAGAAGCGGCTCTCCAGCCCAAGCCGGTAATGCCACGCAGACCGTGTGCTCCGCCTGCTTCCGCCAGGGCAGCCCGAGTAACGCCACGAGCCGACAACTGTTCGGCCACATAGACCTCTCCCGCTTCGGTCGCCATCCAGCGTTGGGCCGCCGCACGAGTTGCCAGGCCACGCTCGGCCATCACAACCTCTTCAATCGCAGTCAGTGCTTGATTGGTCAGGGCAATCCGCGCCCAGATAAAGGGAAAGGAACCGAGGACCATTGCCCCACCACGGGCCAACGGATCCTGGGTATCGATCCCAACCGCATGCATCAGGGACAAAACAATCATTTGATAACCCAAGAAGGCGGGAACCGATTGGAGCCCTTCGGCCACCGAAACATCGACGAGCCCCGCTCGATACATCGCGGCATGAGCGGTCAGGACACTTGTAAACAGGACCGGCATCCGTGCCTCTTCTGGCATCAGATCGTTTTCAATCAGGCCATCTAGAAGTATTTCATCAAAGGCAACGATTGCAGCGACTGTCCCGATTGTCCCGACCATGACACCATTCGTAGTCGGCGCCCGGCCCCCGGTCGGCGGGGTATTGTTGGAGCCAGTCCGAAAGAAGAAAAAACGCTGGTGGGTCGCACCACCGGGACCTTCGACATTGGTGACCCGCAGTGAAACCGACGTCTGTGGGTTTTCTGTCTGCATTGTCATCAAGCTCCGGACGTAGGGCAAGAGGGCGATCGGAAGCATCGCCGCATACTCCGAAAGGAGGAGGTCTTCATCGTGAGGGATCGTGACCGGATCGTTTTCCTGAAAATAGCTTATGACCCCTTGGGCCGGATCGACTGACTCCAGGACTGGCAGTCCGTCACTGGTGTAGGCATCGCCATCGATACTACAGACCGGGGCTCCGACTGGTAGTTCTTCCTCGTAGCAAACCGGACCTAATTCGTCGGCACTACAGATCCCGGTTGGGATCTCGGTCGTGGTGTCTGGTAAGCAAGTACTGATAGTGGGGTCACACATGAAACGCTCCTCATGGCACCCTCCCGTTCCCCACTTACTTTATCGGCGGGGGGCAAAGAAGGTTGCGAAGATTTTGCGAATTTTCGCAAAATCTCGTTAAGGACCCTAACCCTTTGAAATCATTAGAATACCGGTCTCAAAGCGGGCGCAAGTCGAGGCGCCGGCGCAAAAGAGGGCATTTTCAGGTTTATGGTAGGCATCGGGGCTTCTGGAGCCACCATCGGAGCTGCATAAGGAACCACGCCCGGTGTCAGAGCTGTCGAGACCCCAGGAACGGTCGTCATTGTGCTGACCGCCTGAGGGGATATTCCCTGCTCACCGTAAAACTGAGTAAAGGCCTGGGCGTTACCGAGGAGATCCATCGCCGGAGCGACCTCGGCTGGCGCAGGGGCCGCAACGGCCATTTCGCTGTAGCCATAAGAGAGCTCCATCCCGGTCGCCGCTACAAAATCATTGTAAGAATACGAGGCATTGGCAAAGTGGGCGAGCTCTTCCGGCAAGACCACTTCCATCCCATCGACGAGGGCCGTAAGCTGAGCTGCATCGCCAACCTCCGCCGGAGCGGCCTCTCCGGCCCCTTCCAGGGCATCCAGGCGTCCTTCGACGGACCGTCGCCAAGAACCACCGGAAGCGGGCGGATCGTCACCGCCTCCACCACCACGAAACGGACGGGTTGCAATATACTTCACCGTCTCAACGATCAGCATCCCGACGGCAAAGGTGAGCCCCATGATCAACCCCATCTTCCAGGGGTTTTCCAGGATCGATTCTAAAATAGATTTATTAGTCTCCCACTGCTCTTGGACCTGTCC
>CAZXZM010000028.1:0-3902 GCA_964645365.1 uncultured Pseudomonadota bacterium
TTTAACAGCAGATAGGCCTTCACTACATTGGCTCGAGCAATCGAAAGGGCTTCATTGATCGCTGGATCACCAGAGTTATCGGTGTAGGCCCCGACCTGGACCTTCGGAAGCCCTTTTGGGTCATCCTTCATGAGATCGGCGATCCGGTCGAGAACTGAGCGATTTCGATCCGACAGGTCGGTCACCCAGGCCCCAAATCGAAACGGAGGGGTCTTGAGGGTGCCCGCCTCGGCATCGATCTCGATCTTCATCGAGACACGGGGGGTCGTACGATAGACCGGAGGGTTGTTTGGATTACCACCACGACGCAACCATTCTGGTTCCGAACCGGTCGCCAGGTCCCCTTCCCCACCGGAAGGGGGAGGAGAAGAACTGGGGGGTGGCGCACTCGCCTCCGGTGGCGGTGGTGGGGCCGAACTCGTCGTGGGGCGTCCTCGCTCCCGGTCGAGTGCCTTTTGGTGTTGGCGCGCCTCTCCGGGTGATTCCACCGCCCCTTCTAATTCAGAACCACGCGTCGCCTCAATCCGATCCGCTTCCGGTGAACCCGATTCGGCAATCCCGAGTGGTTCACCCGCCTCCAATACCGATGAAAACCCGTAAAGCACCATCCCCAGACACAGACTGATCACAATTTTTTTCATCTCAAACCCCCTATTTAGGATAATATCCTTTGCCGGATCGCCTCCGGCTTTTTGAGCGACAAAGACTCCTGTTCGGTCGTATTCATGTTCCGCAAGATTCCCTTTTGCTGCGCCACTTCCTCAGATCCAATGATGATAACATAACGCGCCTTCAGTTTATCGGCCCGTCGCATCAAGGCCTTGAGGCTCTTGTCTTCGTAGTTGACTTCGACCGGAATGTCCCCGGCCCGCAACACCTCTGCCAAAGCAACCCCCTGGACAACCGCTTCCTCCCCCATCGCCGCAATATACACCAACGACGTCATCTCCGGGGCCCATTTTTCCTGTGCCGTCACTAGCTCCATCAACCGTTCCATCCCGATGGCAAAACCGATCCCCGGCACATGCGACCCCCCTAATAAGCGGACCAGCCCGTCGTAACGACCTCCACCCGCCACTGCATTCTGCGCCCCCAACTCGGTGGAGGTAAACTCAAAAGCGGTCCGTTGGTAATAATCAAGCCCCCTCACAATACGAGGATTGATTGTATATTTGGAACCAAACAGACCAATCCCGGCCAGCACTCCGTCAAAGTGTCCTTCGCAGGCCTCGCACAAATGGTCATGAATGCTGGGGGCCTGCTCGGCGAGTTTGCGACAGGCCTCTCCTTTACAGTCGAGGATACGGAGCGGATTTTTGCCAAGACGACGTCGGCATTCGTCGCAACGTTGGTCGATTTGCTCCTGGAAATAAGTGGTCAACGCTTCGACATAGGGGGGGCGACAGACCGGGCAGCCGAGTGAATTGAGCTCCAAGGTCAGATTATCCAAACCCAAAGAACGAAAAAAACTGTCGGCAATATGGATCAGCTCGGCATCGATCCAGGGATCATCAGAGCCAAAGACCTCCGCCCCAATCTGGTGAAATTGACGGAATCGTCCCCGTTGGGGGCGTTCATAGCGATACATCGGTCCGATATAGAATAGACGGGCCAGGCTCTCCTGCTGATCATAGTGGCTTTCGATGTAGGCACGGACCACTGATGCCGTCGCCTCGGGGCGAAGTGCCAGCTTTTTCCCCTGGCGGTCTTCAAGGGTATACATCTCCTTCTCAACCAAAGTAGCCGCCTCCCCCAACGTCCGCGCGAAGAGCTCGAGCGGCTCGACCAACGGGGTCCGGATCTCCCGGTAGTGGTATCGAAAAAAGATGCGGCGCACTTCTTCCTCGACCTTCCGCCACGCCTCTGTCTCGGCCGGCAGCAGATCCGCCATCCCTCGAATTGCCCGAATAGACATAACCGAAAATGTAACGGAGTGCCCGTAAGGTGTCAATTTTATTTACTTATTTCGCCTTTGTCGTTATGGTTGCGGAAGGTGATGGGTCGAAAAAAATGGGTGATTGCGATGGGGATCCTGCTCGCCGGAGTTACCGGAAGTGGATGTAGCGCCTTTGACTTCGGACTGTTCGGAGGAGGTTCCTCTTCAGATAATAACTCCCCCGATGCCGACCGTGAAGTGGAGGGGCAATTCGCCCTCGCCCTCGGCGGGGTCGCCCCAGACTGGGACCTGCTCGAACCAGATATCGATCTCGAAGACCGCACCCTCGATTTTTCGACCGAAGATGACAACCTCCTCGATTTTTCCGTTCCAGATGGTTTTGGTTCTTTTAGTGAGGCGGGAGGGACCCAGCTAGTCCCACTAGAGATAGGAACCGCCGTTGGCCTGGTCGAGATCGATGGGAGTTTCGCCGATCAGTTTCGAACGATCACCGCACCCCAAAAGCTAATCCAAATCCTGGTCGGAGAAGCCTGTCACGAGCTCGCCACGGAGGCCACAACCGATGATTCAGGAGCGGTCCTACGGACCAGCAGCAGTCCGACCGGCGATGCCCTCGCCTCCGTCATTAAGAATCGGATCGACTTGATCGAACAGAACGACTCCCCCTCCCTCTTTGCCGCCGATCCCGACCTGTTTGATTCTGACCCCCCAACTTCTCAATATGAAGCGGTGATTGAGGCGGAAAGCAATGGGGTCTATCAATTTTCCCCCCTCGATCCCGATGACGTCCGGAATGAGGTCTATTTTCAGGCCGCCGCGCGGGCGGATATCGAGGAGGACGCCAATCTTGTTGCCTACGATCAAGCGGTCTCTGCCGCTGCCTTTGTCTTTAGTGATGACACCGAAGACCCGACCGACGGAGCCTTTGGTTTTTACTCCCCCACCGCGATCCAATATCAAAAGGTCGAAGAGGCCTTGTTGTCAGAGACCACCACCCTGCCAACCGGCATCGGAACCAGTGACGCTCAGTTCCCCTTCTTTGCCCCGATACAGATTGTCATCCTGCCCTATGTTGCGGGACGTGCCGATGACGAAACAATTCCTGCCTTTGTCTTTATCCGGGAACGGGAGAGTGATGAACCAGCGGTCGTGAACGAGTAGTCAGTGTTTCTTTGCCTTGTCCTGAATAAACTTCTCAAACTCTTTTAAATCGACCATCTCCGTCTTTTCTAGATCGGGGTCGGAGGAAGTGGTCGGAGTCGTTCCTTTCGTCTCATGGTCCTGGAAGGGATAATCCTCTAATTTGACCATGGTCGTCTTCTCGAGATCTTCGCGATACTGCGGCGGCTTGATTTCATGCTGGAAACCGCTTTCTTGTCGCAACTGGTCCATCTCTTTGAGGTACTCTTGCTCTTCTTCAAATTCCTGTTGGATACGACTTAAAACGCGCGAGGCCTGCTCACCGTTCTGGGCCTTCAAAGTTCCTTCATAAAGATTACGAAAGATGCGGCGCGCATTCTCGCGCTGCTCTAATTTGATATAGGCCTCCGCCAAAAGTTCTTGCACATCAAGATCGTTACGGGCCGTTTCCGAAGCCCCCTCGATTCTCTGGAGCGCTTTTTGGGTATCTCCCCGCTCTAGATAGGTCCTGGCGAGTTCCGCTAACATCTTAGGCTGATCCGGCCTCTGAAATAAGATTCGTTCATAGACTTCAATCAATCCTTCGCGGTCCTTTCTTTCTTTCAATTCTTTTGCGACCCGTTCATATTCACGAAGCGCCTCATCCCCCTTTCCCTCTTTTTGATAAACTTCGGCGAGGCGGATACGACTGGTCGTCGCAGAAGGGTCCGCTTCAACCACCTTACGACGAATCTCTAGAACTTTTTCGTACTCCCTGAGCTGCTCATAGTGATCCGAAACAATAAAGTACTGGCTCAAGGCATCTTTGGTCATACCGATTTCACGGTACAGATCCCCCAATTGCTCGTTGACAGCGATCATCGTC
>CAZXZM010000028.1:3912-14284 GCA_964645365.1 uncultured Pseudomonadota bacterium
GTTTTCAAAACAGCGATCGCCTTCAGATGAAATTTGTCTTCGATGTAACCATCCGTAACATTCTGATAGGTTTGTAGAGCCAATGAAAGATTTTTTTTGCGCACATAGACATCCGCAAGTTTTAACTTCAAGCGACGATCAGCTGGGTCTTTGTTAATCAGTTTTTGGAAAATCTTGAGTGCCTTATCAAGCTTCCCTTCCTGAACGTGCTTCTCGGCATTGGCGACCTGTTTCTCTTTACTCATTATTCCTTCTCACGAGACCAATCGCCCCCCGCAATCCCAATAAATAACTTTCCGGACCGAAACCACTGATGACACCGGCAGCAACCGGTGAGACATGGCTGTTGTGACGAAATTCTTCGCGGGCCGCAATATTGGAGAGATGAACTTCAATGACTGGAATAGAAATAGCCGCAATCGCATCACGGATTGCAACGCTCGTGTGCGTGAAAGCGGCCGGATTGATGATAACAGCATTACAATCCTTGTCTCCCTCTTGCAGCTTGGTCACAATTTCCCCTTCATGGTTCGACTGAAAGAATTCAAGTTCGACCTTTTCGGCAACGGCTAGTTTTTGTAGCGTCCCCTCAATTTCTTCCAAAGTCACCTTGCCATAGACCGTCTGCTCTCGCGTCCCCAACAGATTCAGATTGGGTCCATGGATCACTAAGATCTTCATACTAACTCCTTCGGGGCCTGTCCCATTTCCTGCTGTTGCCACTGTTGCAATCGTTGTGACAGTTTTTCATTTCCCGGCTCACTCTCTAACAGTACCTGTACAATCTGGCAGGCTTCACGATAAGCCCCCTGTCCCGCCAAAATGTCGGCCATCGTCATGGTCTTGGGAAGCTGCGGCAACGGCGACGACGAAACCGCTGGCGAAGTCAGTAGATAGCGACCCGCTCCCGGATGATCTGGCATTTCTTTTAAAATCGCCTGTGCCAAACCATCCGCGGCTTCTTTCTGCCCCAAGCTCCAGTATACTGACGCTAGAATCAGACGTCCACTCACAGAACCGGGATGATGTTTAAGTCCCCTCTCACAAACTGTACGCGCCTCTTCTAGCAGACCCTCTTTCACGAGCATGTCCGCAAGCGGCACAAAGACAAAGGAGGCCTCATTGCGACACCAGATTTCATAATATTTCTGAAACTGTGGGTGATCTTGGTAGGCTTTAGGGATCTGCTCCATGAAGGTCACGACAACAACAGGGTCGCAATATCACTCACCGGAGTCGGGGCGACTTTAACGGTCCCAATTCCTTTCAAAAAGACAAAGTGAACTTGATCGCCACGCACCTTCTTGTCGCGCTGAATGCTTTTTTCCCACCGCCGACGTGGATAACGAGGCTGCTGAATCGGCAGACCATAGGCGGCCACGATATCGCTCACTTCTTGCGCTACCGTTTCAGAACAATACCCCAGTTGTGCCGAGAGTCGGGCCGCGGCCACCATCCCAATTGCTACCGCCTCACCATGATTAAATTTTTCGTAGGAAGTGAGCTGTTCGATTGCATGCCCAACGGTGTGACCAAAATTCAGGATCATCCGTCGACCACTGACCTCTTTTTCATCTTCCATCACTACGTTGGCCTTGATAGCACAGCAGGCCTGAACGATCTGCTTCAGCGGCTCCGGTTCGCGTCGTAAGATTTCAATCCGTTGCTTTTGAAGAAAATCAAAAAAATCGGCATCGGCAATCAGGGCGTATTTAATCACTTCGGCCAACCCGCACAGATATTCCCTTTCCGGCAGCGTTTCGAGATAGCCGACATCACAGTGGACATAGTCCGGCTGATAAAAGGCGCCGATCAGGTTTTTCCCCTCTTTATGGTCGACCCCCACCTTTCCCCCGACACTCGAATCGACTTGAGCCACCAGTGTCGTCGGCACCTGCACGTAATGAACTCCCCGCAAAAAAGTAGCGGCGACAAGTCCACCAACGTCCCCCAGTACCCCTCCTCCCAAAAGAACAAGAACCACCTGGCGGTCGGCATTTCGTTGCAGCAACCAATCATAAGCAGTGCGTACCGTCTCTAATGTCTTGTGTCGCTCCCCATCCGGCAGGATCAGGTAATCGGTCTTTAAATCATGATCGCGAAAAGAGCGACGCAAGGCGGGAAGATGGAGCGGTCCCACGGTCGAGGTTGTGAGGATCAAGGGATGCTTGTCTGGACAGTGCGCCTTCAAAAACTCGCAAAGTGGAAGAACGTTATGGTGCGTGATTGCGATCTGATAGGCGTGATGCTGCAGCCGGACTGTAACGCCAGTCGACGGAGAAGAATCCGCCTTAGGAGGTGACGAGCTGGGCGATTCGTTCGGCGAGCTGGTCGCTTTCTTGTCGGGAGCTATCGAAGACATGGTTAGCTTCTTCATAGAATGGTTGACGTAGCTCGATCAACCTTTGAATTTCGGCACGGGGATCGGATCCCTGGAGAAGGGGACGGGTACGAAGGTGCTTGATGCGCTGATAGATGATTTCGGAAGGGGCCGACAGGGCGACAACAAGCCCGGCCGCCTTCATCTGGGCACGACTGGCCGGATCCAAAATAGCCCCGCCACCGGTCGCAATCACCGCCGGCTCCTGCTGCAGCGCTTCCTGCAGCAGATCCTTTTCCAGCTGGCGGAAGGTCGCCTCCCCCTCTTCGGAAAAAATAACGGTAATGGTCTTGCCCGCCTTGGCTTCAATGCGGGAATCGAGGTCAATAAAGGGCCACCCAAGCTTTTCAGCCAACTGGCGTCCCACCGTCGTCTTGCCGGTCCCCATAAAGCCGGTCAGGATGATCCGCTTTGCCTTAATAGGCCTTCACCTGCTCCAAATAGCCTTCGTAGTGACGCCGGGTTTCGGCCATCGAATCACCACCAAACTTCTCTAAAAAAGAATCCGCCAGTGTCAGGGCAACGATATTCTCGGCGATCACCGCCGCGGCGGGTACTACGCAGATATCGGAGCGTTCGATACTTGCCAGGTGTTCCTCTTTGGTCCGGATATCGACCGAGTGGAGTGGGGTATAAAGTGTGGAGATCGGTTTGATGGCGGCACGGACCGTCAGTGGGGCCCCATTGGTCATACCGCCGGTCACCCCTCCCGCTCGGTTGGTTTGATGATAAAAACCCTGTTTCGAATCATGAAAGATTTCATCGTGGACCTTAGAACCGGGAAGATCGGCTACCGCCACCCCTAAACCGATCTCAACCGCCTTGATCGCCTGAATACTCATGATTGCCTGCGCCAACTGTCCGTCCAGTTTGCGGTCCCATTGAACATGGCTCCCGAGACCAATCGGCAGACCGGTACACACCACCTCGAAGAGTCCCCCCAGGCTGTCTCCCGATTTACGCGCCTCGTCGATCTTCTCCTTCCAGACCTTTTCTATCTTGGGGTCGTAACAACGGCATTCCGATTTGGAGAGGATTGTCTCCAGTTTATCGAGCGACGGGCGCTCACATTCTACCGACACCCCGCCAATCTTGGTCACATAACTGTAGAGTTGGATCCCAAAGACCTCGAGGAACTGCCGCACCAGCGCCCCCGATGCCACACGTACCGTTGTTTCACGGGCACTCGCCCGCTCTAAGACGTTTCGGAGATCGCGCTGGTTGTACTTGATCCCGCCTGCGAGGTCGGCATGCCCTGGACGGGGGGCATAGACCCCTTTTTCATCCGTTTGATCGGTAGCCTCGGGTGATAGAATTTTTTCCCAGTTTTTCCAGTCTTTATTCCGTACTTCGAGACAGACCGGTGAACCCAAGGTCTTGCCAAAGCGAACCCCCGCATTGAAGGTAACCTGATCCGATTCGATCTTCATCCGACCACCGCGACCATAGCCCCCCTGTCGTTTTTTCAGTTGGGCATCAATTACAGTCGTATCGATTTCAAGATCGGCTGGGAGTCCTTCGATTGTAACGGTCAGGACCGGCCCATGCGATTCACCAGCGGTTAGATAACGAAGTCGTCCCATGATGATTCCAAGCCTAATGAGTGGTGGTAATATTTCGCAACAGGAAAGACGGAATTAGCCTTCTGGAAAGACCTTTTCCTTTTCGGACAACTTACAACCCAGCGCGAGAATAATCTTACGTTTGGTATCCATCCGGCAGTCCTTCCCCTTTTCGACTCGATCGATCGTCAAAGCTGAAATTCCAGCCTTGCGTGCCAATTCCGCCTTACTCATCAATTGTGATTCTCGAAGTTCCTGCACGCTATTTTTTTTGACTACTGCCATCTTTTTTTCACCTCTAAAAGTGTCCCTTAGGGTACACAAAAGATAATTACATTGTCAATGTTTAATATTGCAGTATGCTATAATTATACATTAATATATAATAATTATGCATAACAATATTGGAGGAATTGGGAGGGGGCAGAAACCTAACTGGCTGATATCACACCCCTTCCGAACGCTCATTCGGGGAGAACTCTTAGTATCTAATAACGCGTTGTGTCAACGAAAGATACCAATCGATCAATTGAGGACCGAAGAAAAGGTAGGCCCAGGCCCCCAGGGCCAAAAAGGGACCGTAGGGGATTGGATGGGACATTTCCTTGCGGGACGTGAGGAGAAAGGCCCCTCCAATCAGGGTCCCAAGAATGGAACTGACTAGTAATACAAAGAGGACGGCCTGCCAGCCAAAAAAGGCACCGATCATCGCCGCTAACTTTATGTCCCCACCCCCCATTCCTTCCTGTTTGCGAAGGAGTGAGTAGAGCGAAGCGAGCAGAAACAAGATCCCACCACCAACGATAACCCCAAGCAGGGAATTGAGGAGGCAGCTCGTCCAAGGACCCGGCATGATATAAGTGTGCGTGATCACTCCAGCGACAATGCCGGGGAGAGACAGAACATCCGGAATCAAATAGGTCTTGAGATCAATAAAGGTGATGGCGATGAGCGGCGCCGACAATAAGAGAAAGTAACCAACGTAGTGGGCCGGATCGGGAAAGCGATAGGCAATCACCACCGAAAGAAGGGCGGTTAGTAATTCAATGGTGGGATAACGGAGTGAAATGTGACCCGGACACCGCCGACAACGCCCTCTTTGGATCAGATAGCTCAGCAGGGGAATATTTTCGTACCAGTGAAGCGACTGGTTACAATGAGGACAATGGGAACGGGGACGCACCACCGACTCGCCACGTGGAAGACGATAGATGCAGACATTTAAAAAACTTCCGACGCAGAGTCCGAATAGACCGGCAAACAGGAGCCAAATGTTGGGCATAAAGTCGTTTTACCATTATTGCTTCCGTGGTGTCATTAGAAGTCCTATTGCGCTCTACTTCTTCTTTCTGCTATGTGCCTTTATCTACCCAGGAGGAGTCATGGCCCTTTCGATTTCGAGTCCCGCTTTTCAAAACCAGGAGAAGATTCCTCCGAAATACACCTGTGATGGAGCGGATGAATCCCCCCCGCTGCAGTGGGAAGGGGTTCCTGAGGGGACAAAGAGTTTTGCACTGATTATGGATGACCCCGACGCCCCACCAGGAACTTGGGTGCACTGGGTGACCTATAATATCCCCGGCGATGCCACAGGGCTCCCCGAAAATTTTCCAAAGGTCGAAAATCATCAAGATGGGACACGGCAGGGACTCTGCTGGGGAGTCGATGACTTTGACCGGGTTGGCTATTACGGCCCTTGTCCTCCTCCAGGACATGATCACCGCTACTTCTTTAAGCTCTACGCCCTCGATATCCCCCTCGAGCTTCCTGGCAAGGCGACCAAGGCCGATGTCGAAAAAGCGATGAAGGAGCATATCCTCGGAGAAACTCAACTCATCGGAAAATATGGCCGCTAAATCGATCGCCTTTGTCTGTATTGGGAATGCCTGCCGCAGCCAGATGGCGGAAGGTTTTGCCAAAGCCAACGGCCCAGCCGACCTGACTATTTACAGCGCTGGTTCCCATCCTGCCGGCTTTGTTGCCCAGCAATCGATTCGGTCGATGCAAGAAAAAGGGATCGATATCTCGGAACATTATTCAAAGGGAATTGATGATCTCCCCGCGATCGAATTTGATTACGTCGTCACGATGGGGTGTGGCGACAACTGCCCCACCCTGAAGGCCAAAAACCGCCTCGATTGGGCTATCCCCGACCCAATCGGCCAGGGGGAAGACTATTTCCGTCAGGTTCGGGATACGATCGAGGCCAACGTTCGCGACCTGCTCCAAAAAACCTAACCAATCCTTGCCGGCTCCCTGCTTGACCCCCCTTTTTGCGGCGTGTTAGCTAGCGGGCACCATGAAACTCTCCCGTGACGATGTGGCGAAAATTGCAACGCTCGCCCGCCTGAATTTTAATGACGCGGAGCTCGATCGCCTTGCCACCCAACTCAGCTCGATCTTCGACTACGTGGAACAATTGGACCAGCTCGACACCGACGCAATCGAACCGACCACTTATACCCTGACTGAGGCAACGCCCTTTCGAACCGATGAGGCAATTGTTTCTAAGGTGCGCGACCCGATCCTGGAGCAGGCCCCCGATCGGGAAGGCCCCCTCTTCCGGGTCCCGAAGGTAATCTAGGCAATGAATCTGTACGACGAAACAATCCATTCACTACACGACAAGTTAAAAGCCAAAGAGATTTCTTCATCGGAACTCACGCAAAATGTACTGACCCATATCGAAGCAGTAGAACCAAAGGTCTCCGCCTTTATTTCCCGAACTGCAGAACGGGCACTCGCCGATGCAAAACGAGCGGACGATTTTATTTCACAAAATAAATCGATCCCGCCACTCGCCGGCATCCCGATCGCCTTGAAAGATATCTTCCTGACCGAAGGGGTGACTACCACTTGTGGCTCAAAAATCCTTGAGAATTTTACTCCTCCTTATAATGCGACGGTCGTTAATAATATGAACGAAGCACCGTGGGTCCTGCTCGGAAAATTAAATATGGACGAATTTGCGATGGGCTCCTCAAATGAAACATCTCATTTTGGAACGGTGAAAAATCCGTGGGACCTGGAACGGATTCCGGGGGGGAGTTCCGGCGGAAGTGCCGCAGCCGTAGCCGCGGGAGAAACGATTGTGACACTTGGGACCGACACGGGAGGCTCGATCCGTCAACCAGCCGCCCTGTGTGGCATCGTTGGATTGAAACCGACCTACGGCCGAGTGAGTCGTTACGGGGTGATTGCCTTTGCCTCTTCGCTCGATCAAGTCGGGCCGATGACCAAAGATGTCACCGATTGCGCCCTCTTATTGCAAATGATCGCCGGACATGATCCTAGGGACTCGACGTCGCTCGACATCCCGGTCCCCGATTATACAGCGGCGCTCACCACAAAAATCAAAGGACTCAAGATAGGGATCCCGAAGGAATATTTTTCCGACGCCCTCGATTCCGAAACCGACGCAGCGGTTAAAAAAGCGATTCAAACTTACGAAGAACTCGGGGCTGAAATCAAAGAGGTCTCGCTCCCCCATACCGAGTATGCCGTTCCAACCTATTATGTACTGGCCCCTGCCGAATGCTCTTCAAATTTAGCTCGCTACGACGGCATTCGCTACGGCCATCGCAATAAAGAAGGGGATGATTTAACCGAACTCTACCGTAAGAGTCGTTCGGAAGGATTCGGCGATGAGGTCAAACGACGGATCATGATCGGGACCTATGCGTTATCGGCGGGTTACTACGACGCCTATTATTTAAAGGCGCAAAAAGTTCGGACTTTGATCCGACAAGATTTTTTGAGTCTTTTTGAATCGAAAGAAATCGATTTGATCCTGGGGCCGGTCAGCCCCACTCCCGCCTTTAAGATCGGTGAAAAGACCGCAGATCCCTTACAGATGTATCTCTCCGATATCCTGACGATTCCAGTCAACCTGGCGGGACTCCCGGGGATGTCGATTCCATGCGGGTTTACGGAAAAGGGGCTCCCCATTGGATTGCAGATTATTGGACCCCCGCTGGGAGAAGAAACGATGTTACGAGCGGCTTACACCTACGAACAGGCCACGGAATGGCACAAAAAGAGACCTTCCCTGTGAAGATAATCTCTCTAACATTATCGATCATTTCGGTTGGCTCCTTGATGATGACAATGGCAGCCGGACTCAAAACGGCGCACGGGGAAACATTGATTACCTCACATTTGAATTGGGGCTTTATTAGTCTTGGCCTTGTTTTGCTAACGCTCGCCTTCTTTCTAATGTTTATCTTTAAAATGCATGGGATCATCCATCAGCTCATGGATGATCTAGAGAAAAAATGATCCCACTCTGGCTTAAATGGCTCCACATTGCAGGACTCGTGCTGAGCTTAGGAAGTGGGTTGACCTTTCTTGTCATCATGCGACCGGCGGCAGCTACGATTGAGGACAGGAAAGAACGCCTCAAAATCACCGCTAAGCTGATTCAATATTTCCACCCCCTCTATCTCTTGGGAATCTGCACACTCTTTATGAGTGGGGCTTGGGGACTCACTCAGCTGAAGATTGGTCTGGGCAACAATTACTTCCAAACGGTGAGCGGTATCCTGTATTGGAAGTTCGGCCTTACAACCGTTATCTTTCTCATCGCCAGCATGCAATGCTTTGGACAGGGCCTTAAACTTACCCGCATGGTGAATGGCATCATTCCTGGGGATTTAGACCGACAGGAGTACTACGTAAAAAAAATTAGCCGCGCGACCTTCATGAACGTCATCTTACTTGCCGTAACACTCTATTTCGGCCTCAAAATGTCGGGGGTCCTCCATTGAGTGCTGTCGAAATTACCCAACTCGAAGTCGGCTTGATGCAAAATTTCAATTATTTGATCGCCGATTCTGAAACCAAGGAATGTGCCTATGTCGACCCCGCCTGGGAGGTCGACCGCTTGCTTAAAATTGCGGCGGAAAAGGAATATCGAATCACCAAGGTCCTTCATAGTCATTGTCACCATGACCATATCAATGGGGTCGAAGAGGTCGTGCAAAAAACAGGGGCGGAAGTCTTCATCCATCCCACCGACAAGGAACCCGTCGAAAAAATGATTGGAGAAACAACGCCTGCTACCGATGGCCATGAAATTGCGCTTGGTTCCCTGAAGATTACCTGTCTTCACACCCCGGGGCACACCGAAGGCTCGACCTGTTATCTTGTGACTGGACCGGAAGATCCAATCGGCCACCTCTTTACCGGTGACTGCCTCTTTCAGGGCCGCTGCGGGCGCTGGGACTTTCCTGGCGGTGACAAGCGAACCATGTTTCAATCGCTCCAGATGCTAAAAAGCCTAGAGCCCTTGACCAAGGTCTATCCCGGTCATGATTATGGATCGAAGCCAGTCACCACCATCGAATACGAAAGTCGCCATAACGCCAATATGGCAGTGACTTCTTACGACGAATTTGATCAATTTCGTCCCTGATGTCGAAGATCACCGCTTTTTTTATCAACCGTCCCCGCGTTGCCCATCTCCTTGTCTTCCTGACCGTTCTGACCGGCGTTATCTGCGTCACGAGCTTACGCCGACAGGGCTACCCCCCGATCGATTTTGACATCGTTAAAATCGAGGCGGTCTATCCAGGGGCCAGCCCGGAAGATGTCGAGATCAATGTCACCGATCCAATCGAAGATGAGCTGATCGACGTCGAAGACATTGAGCAGATCAAGAGTCTATCGATGGAAAATCTGTCGATGATTTTTGTCTACGTCGATCCGAATGCCTCCGATCCTCGCAGGGTTAAGAACGATATTCGCGCGGCGGTCGACCGTGTCTCCGATCTCCCGACACAAGTCACCGAAAAACCGCGCGTCGATGAAATTCGTTCCACAAATCTTCCGATCATGGAGGTCGCACTGGTGGGGGATGTCCCTGAAATGGAGCTCCGGCAATACGCTCATGATCTAGAAATCGAGCTGAAGGACGCCAGCGGCGTCGGCAAGATCGAAAAGGTCGGCTACCGAAAACGGGAAGTTAAAATCCAGGCGGATCACCAAAAACTCAAAGAGTATTACGTCTCGCTCGGTGAAATTATGGATGCAATCCGATCGCGTAACATCCGTACCACCGGCGGCAGCTTGGAATCTTATGTCTCGGAAAAAAAGATCGTTACCTTTGCAGAGTATCAAAACCCCCTAGAGGTCAAGGATGTCATCATCCGCTCTACCTTTACCGGAGAGCACCTTACGATTGAAGATGTTGCGACGGTTGAATCGAGCTTTGAAAAACCGGATGAAATCTCTCATGCCAATGGAAAACCGGGCATCTCTTTAGTCATCCGCTCCCAGGCGAATGCCGACATCATTACGCTAGCCGATGATGTCAAAACCCGCCTGGAACGCTTCCAAAAAGGGCTTCCGTCGACCGTCCGTACTGTTCTCCTCTTTGATAACTCGGTCTACACCCGCAGCCTGCTCGATATGACGATCAACAACGGCTTGA
>CAZXZM010000029.1:0-8462 GCA_964645365.1 uncultured Pseudomonadota bacterium
AAATCGACCACAATCACCGCACGATTATCTGCCAAGGCCCGCGCCGCGACCGCATTGGCAATCCGGTCCGCCCCCATTTCCTGAGGGTTGTCTATCTGTAGTGTAATGCCGCAATCAAGGTTGGCCTGGATAAACAGAGGGGTGCGATCAAAGTACCGTTCCCCCATTCGTCCCAGGGCATGTTGCAGAGGGGGGACAACGTTACTGATGACGATTCCTTCGACCTTGACCGGTTCTTCGGTAACTCGAAAGAGCTCCAAGAGGAAAACCCCTAATTCGTCGGCCGTGCGCGCCTTTTGTGTTTCGAGACGCCAGTGCTGTTTGAGCTCCCCTTCATTATAGAGTCCGACGACAGTGTGGGTATTGCCAACATCGATAGCGAGTAACATGGTGGACTCCTTAGAGAAGGGTTGTATCCCCTTCAAGGAAAGTTTGGATTGTGCCAGAATCAAGGCGGAGGGCCAGGTGACCCTCGCGATCAATTTTTTGCACCACTCCCTCAATATTTTCTGGGCCGGAAGTGAGTCGGACACGCTGATCCTGTAAGGCGTGGTGTTGATTGCACCAGGCAACGATATTATCCCAACCATTATCGAGCCATTTTTGATACCAGATTTCAAATTGATTGCAGAGTGATGCAATGAGCTGGTTTCGATCCAGCGTCTTTCCGGTCCAGGTAAACAGGGAGGTGGCTTCCCCTTGCAGTTCTTGGGGAAAGTCCTCTGCGGGGATGTTCACATTGATACCGATTCCGACAATCACTCCGCTTAAATTCCCTTGTTCCACAATGGCCTCACAAAGGATGCCGCCGACCTTTTTATTCTGTACAACCAGATCATTGGGCCACTTGATTTGGAGGGACTGGCCGGTCTGTTCACGGATCGTTTCAGCAACCGCCGCTCCGGCAACCAGTGTCAATTGGGGGCTCGATGCTGGTGGCTTCTCTGGTTGGAGCAGAATAGAGAGATAAATATTTTGATGTGCTGGTGAAAACCATTGACGTCCCAATCGTCCCTTCCCCGTCGTTTGGGACTCTGCAACGACCACGGTACCCTGGTTTCCTCCCTCGCTTAAGTGTTGTCGCATCCATTCATTTGTCGAAGGGAGCGCTTCAAAGACGTGCAGCGATTGCCCGATAGCTTGCGTTTGCAGGTTCTGGATAATCTGATCGGCAACAACTGGATTGTTTTGCGGAGGCATGAATCGTTATCATGGAACTCGGTTTACAAAAAATGCAAGCAATAAATGTATCGAGTGTACCCAGCGCAAATCCGCTTGGCATAAGGATTGCAGCGTATCCTCTTCTTGACAGTCCGCACAAATGCCGATAGCGTAAAAGTTGTTATGGCATTCGATTCTCAACATCCGTCGCACCGTCGTTCGCATGAGTGTCCACAGTGCGCTGCTGCCGAGAGCGCACCGGCAACTGCCAGCCCCTTTCATGAAAGTCGGGTCATTCCAATTCGCGATTACCTCAAGCACCAGGTGAGTGCTCTCAAGAAAGAGCTTGCGTCGATCGAAAAAGAGACGAGCGATTTAATGAATTGCTTAATTCGAGAAGCCGATCAGGCGGCGGCGCAAAAATTGCAGCGACAGATCGGGCTCCTCGAGAACCAGCATGCCGAACGGCTACGCCAGCGCCGGCATTACCAGGCCCTCCGGAAAAAATTTACCAGCTAGCCCCCTCTAAGTGCGGGTAGGCGTGATGGATCAGGTCCGCCAGGACTCCATCGATACGATGCAGGTTTGCCAACAAATCGAGGTGAATGGAGCTGGTTTCAAAGGTTTCCTTGAGCCCTTGATGGAGGCGGTTGAGATGGCCTTGTCGGTAGTCACGCTCCAAATGTCCCAATTGTTCATGGTGGCGTAAAACTTTTTTGGCCAGACCCTCGTCTTCGGACGCTAATGAAGCAGTTGTTAATTTAAAATTTTCCATCACCTTTTGGTGAAACTGTTTAATTTCCTTCCATCCCTCTTCGGAAAATTTACGTGCCTTACGCAGCTTTTTTTCTGCTAGTTCTAGGATGTTTTTTGTCACGACGTCGCCAATTTCTTCCAGATCATTGGTAATCGAAAGGAGGGCCAATTCATATTCTGCCTGCTCCGGAGTAAGACTCTCTTGAGAGAGACGGGCGAGATAGAATTTAACTTCGCGGTCGAGCAGATCAATTTGATCGTCTTGGGTGTGGATGGACTCCATCAGTAGACGGTCATGAGTTTTGAAAACACGAATACAATCACAAAACATCTCCCGAACGATATCGAGCATTCGCAGGCATTCCCGTCGTACATTGGCAAAGGCCAAACTGGGCACTTCCAGTGATTTTTTATCGAGGTAACGGGGGCGGAATTTATCTTCTTTGGCATGGCGCGGGTCCGGAAAAATTTTCTGGATCATGCGACTGGCCGGTTTCAGGAGCGGTAAAAAGAGGACCACCAGGTAAAGATTGAAAAGAAGGTGGGTGAGGGCGATCTGGCCACTGACGGCGATTCCTCCTAGCAAGGCTGTCGCGACCCACTCCACGGAGATTATAAAAGGATCCAGAAGCAACAAGACCAGTCCTGCCCCAAGCAGTTTAAGTGAGAGGTGGGCGAGGGCAACGCGCTTCCCAGCCATATTGGAACCGAGACTAGCCAGTAAGGATCCGGAACAGGTGCCGACATTGGCTCCCAGTACAGCAGGAACCGCTGTTGTCAGATCGATAAGTCCGGAAAAGGCAAGGGCGATCACCAGCCCGATCGGGGCGGCGCTGTTTTGCACTAAAATAGTAAAGATCGTAGCCAAGGCGAGAACAAGAAGGGGTTGGTTGGAAAAAAAGAGGAAGAATTGTTGTAGTAAGGCATGTTCTTTCAGTGGTTCAGAAATTTGAACCATTAGGTTCATGCCGAAGAAGATGAAACCAAACCCGATCAAAAAAGTTCCCAGGTAATGGCTCCGCTTCTGGCGACTTAGAATGTCGACGAGAATACCTGCCAACAACAATAAGAGAGAGTAGGTGGCAATCTCCCGAACCGCGAAGAGGATCACGACCAGGGTGGTGCCGATATCGGCTCCTAAAATAACCCCCATGGCTTGAATCAGGGTCATCGTGCCGGCGGCTACAAAGCCGACCAAGGTAATCGTCGTTGCATTCGAGCTCTGTAGAATCAGGGTCGCGAGTGCCCCAACGCCGAGGGCGGTAAAACGATTTTCCGTCAAGGAGGCAATAATGGCCCGCAATCGGTCCCCGGCGAGCAACTGGACACTGCTCCGTACCAATCGGATTCCATAGATGAAGATTGCGATGGCTCCTAGGAAGGTCAGGCTTGAGAAGTGGTTGAAATCCATTCCAGTCTATAAGTGTAGCGGTCGCTCGTGCTACACTCAAGCCTTCCATGAAGAGCCTGCTAAAAAGCGTTCCCCGGCTCATCGTCTTCGGGATTGCTGCATGTATCTTTTTATTGAGTTCACCGCTGGAGGCGAAGCAGGAAAAATTTACCCGCCGTCAGAGTCTGGGGCGTAACCTCAAAGCGGCCATTGCCGTAGTCGCTTCTCACAAACAGAAAAAGAAGGCCTTGCGGGCCATGAATCAAGCCTTTACGCGTGCCCGTTCCATCTTGTCGACTCTGGATGAGCGCAATGGAAAGAGCGAAACTGCTCTGTTGAATCAAAATGCGGGAGGGACGTCGATTCAGGCAGGGAGTCAGTTGCTTTATCTATTGGCACGGGGGCAACAGCTCTCTGAATTAACAGGGGGAGGTTTCGATATGACCCTTGGTTCTCGTAGTTCCAAAGCAAGCTACCGGGACATTTGGATCGACCGTGCGAATTCTTTGGTGGCGATCAAGCGTCGCCGAACCCGTGTTTCCGTTTGGAGTATTGTTCGCGGATACCTGGCCGATGGCATGGCAAAGATTCTTCGCCAAGAAGGTTTGAATCATTTTCTTATCAATGTCGGAGGAAAATTACACGCCAGTGGGCAAGATCTCAAGGGGTCTTGGATGGTTGGGGTTCAGGATCCGTTGAGTCGACCAGGTGAATCGGTTTGTCGCCTTCCCTTGCGTAATCAAGGTCTGGCCTCCACCTCTTTTCGGACCTATCGAATCGACACGGGAAGCAAGGTTTCCTCCCCCCTCTATGCCAGCATTTCAATCGTGGCCCCGGATGCCGCTACGGCCGATGCCCTAGCCCATGCGGGGATGATGCTCGGGGAACGAGCGCGTTCTGTGATGCAAAGCGTGGTTGGGGTGGCGGCTGTTTTTGTCGATGGTCAAGGACGGGTGGAGAAGATAGGGCGGATCGCTGCTGCCTGTTTTAGTCGTTAAGAAGCTATTTCCTACCGAGTTGGTATTTTTGAACATTCCTTTGATGTTCGCCGAGCGTTTTCGAAAAGACGTGGGAACCATCATTCCTTGAAACGAAGTAAAGATATTCGGTTTCAGCCGGATACAAAACAGCGAGCAAAGCGGCTTTCCCCGGGCTTGCAATGGGTCCCGGCGGAAGCCCAGGAATGGCGTAGGTATTATAAGGGGTATAGGTTTCAAGATGGCGACGGGTGAGATTACCATCGAAATCTTTTATCCCGTAAATCACTGTCGGGTCGCTCTGAAGTGGCATTTGGCGAATGAGTCGGTTGTGAAAAACCGATGCAATCAAGGGGCGCTCTTCCGGTTTGCCAGTTTCCTTTTCAATAATGGAAGCGAGTGTTACCACTTTCAGTTGATTCAATCCTAGCTCTTTTGCCTTCGCCGCCATCTCCGGCGTGTAGTGCTTTTTAAATTCCTGCAGCATCAGATTGATCATTGGTTTCGGTCCCTCCGGGTGATAGGTTTCATAGGTACTCGGAAACAAAAATCCCTCTAAACTGCTGGCTCCAATTCCCAGGGTTTCAATGAAAACGGGGTCACGACAGAGTGCTAAAAATGGTTCTGCCTCGACAAGTCCTCGGCGCTCGAGGAGTAGAGCAATCTGTCCTAAGGCCCATCCCTCTGGAATCGTAAAGCGGTAGGTTTTAAAGTCGCCGCGCAGGAGTTGGTGTACCACCTCTTTTGGAGTGATTTGCGCGGGGAAGTCATAGTCCCCGGCCCGAACCTGATTGGCCACTCCTTGGAAGATGAGATAAAGGCGGAACAGGGGAGCACTGGCAATGACCTTCCGTTCGGCCAGCGTATTGACGATATTTTCCAGAGAGGTTCCTCGTACGACATGAACCTCTTGGCGTGCGTTTCCAAAAGGAGCACGGCTAAAGAGATAAAGATAGCTCCCCATCAGTGCGAGCATAATGATGCCAGTAACAAAGATGGTGCCGAAAAGCCGTTTTAGCATTTTGCAATATTAAGTCTGTTGTTGCGCATTGAGGTATCCTTGCAGGATAAAACTGGCCGCCATCTGGTCAATAACCTTCTTTCGTTTCTGACGAGAGAGGTCGGCTTCCAGTAAGGTCCGTTCTGCGGCTACGGTAGAAAATCGTTCATCCCAGAAGCTGACCGTCGCTCTCTTTCGGAACCGCTTTTGCACCTTTTCTGTGAATTTTCTTACTTTCTGGGCCTGCGCCCCTTCGTTTCCTTCCATATCCAGGGGGAGCCCAATCACAAAGTGCGTTATTTGATATGCTTCTACAATTTCTTCGAGGGCAGTCAAGGGATTGTCTTGCCGTGGAAGAGTTTTCAGGTTCTGGGCGATTAGTCCTTGTGTGTCGCTAATTGCAACACCAATTCGTTGCTCGCCAATATCCAGTGCCAGAATACGCATACCGATCAATTGCTTCACGTGAGCGAAGGGGAAGTGCTATAGTCTCCTGCGTGCCTGATAGCAAGCCGGAGAACGGAGAA
The DNA here is from genome assembly GCA_964645365.1 of uncultured Pseudomonadota bacterium. Taxonomy (GTDB): domain Bacteria; phylum UBA10199; class UBA10199; order 2-02-FULL-50-16; family JAJFLM01; genus CAZXZM01. The sequence goes on from CAZXZM010000029.1 coordinate 5,812, forward strand.
AAAGTTGCGGCTCATCTCTTGATTCGGGGACGGGTTCAAGGGGTGGGTGCGCAACATTCCAGATGGTCGCGTGGAGGTCTATCTGTGTGGTGCGCCGGCCGAGGTCGAGGCGGTACTTGCTTGGTGCCGGCAGGGTCCCCCCGCTGCACGCGTCGATGCAGTCGAGATCGATTGGCAGCAGCCAGCTGAAGCGATCAGCGGCTTTTCGATGCGCTATTAAAAATTCCATTGATTTTCCACGCGGATTTCTTACACTCTGTCGCTATTCCTAGTGTGTGCCTATAAAGGAGGCTGGTATGCGTTCGTTTCTATTTTCACTGATTGCTTGTTTTTGTTTGCTTCTTTTCTTGAATGCTTGCGGCGAGAAAAAAGAAGGACCTCTCGTTGTGCAGGTTGGTAAAGAAAAGATCACGGAGGGGGACCTAGAATTGTTAGTGAGGGTCAATCCTCGTCTTCAAAATCGCATGGCGACGCCGGCAGGAAGAAAGCAGATCATTGAAAACTATATCGAACAGGCTTTGCTCTATCAGGAGGCATTGAAGCAAGGGGTTGATCGCGATCCAGTCATTAAGGCCAAGGCAAATTTATATCGGAAGATTATTTTAGCGCAAGGTTTGTTGGAAAAGCGCTTAGAGGCAGCCATCAAGGAATATTATGACAACCACCGGGACGAATTTGAAAAGGTCAAGGTTGCCCATATTTATATTCCCTTTAAAACAGAGGCAAAGAATCCTGCCGTTGACAAGGACACCAAAATCAAACGTTCTCCAGAACAGGCTGAAGCCAAGGCCAAGCAGTTGGCTGAAAAACTCAAAAAAGATCCAACCCAATTTTCAGAAGTGGCAAAGGGTAACTCGGAACATCGGCAATCGCGGAAGCGGGGGGGTGAGCTTGGCTGGATTACCGTCAATGCTCCTCGTCTGCAAAGGCTGGGTTGGAGTAAAGTAGCGGGGCAGGCCTTTGTGGTAGCGGAAGGGGGAATTTCCGACCCGATCCGTTCCGACAATGGTTATCACCTCGTCAAGGCGCTGGCGGATAAAAAGCTTGATGCCTTTGAGGATGCCAAAAATCGCATTCGCTTTAAACTGCAAAATCAAATCAAGACACAGATGGTGGGTGAACTAAAAGGGAACTACGATGTTACCTATGCCGAGACAAAGAAAACGGCTGCGGCACCGAAGGTCATTCCACCGCCAATGCCAGACGCTCCTGCCAAGAAAAAGGCGGAATAATTATTCGGGAAGCGTGATTGTGTCTCCGGCTTGCAGGCTGATCTCTTCGGCCGTTCCGGCTTCCACTTCCAGCACATAAAGGTAGGCTTGTTGTGGGGTGATGAGCTCCGTTGAGTTCGGGGTTGTTTCCGCAGCGATTTCCTGAATTTCTCCTTCAGAACTGACGAAGATGATATCGAGCGAAAGAGGCGTGTTTTTCATCCAGAAGGGACTTACGGAAAGGGATGGAAAGATAAAAAACATTCCATGTTGCGATGGAAGGCTGGTACGCCCCATCAGTCCGCGTTGCCGCTCTTGACTGGTTTGGGCTAATTCGACGGTAAAGGCAAAATTTCCCTCGCTGGTCGTAATCGTGACTGATTCCTGTGCAGGATTGCTGGCTCCACAGGTCCACCCCCCCAAGGTCAGGCTGACAATGATACAAAGAAGACGTACTCTCATCCGCGTCCCGCTTCCTGACGGAGTTTCTTTAATTGCTGGATTTGTCGGTTGAGCATGGTTGGATTCGGGTAGCGCCCCTTGAGTTTTTCATAGGCCTTCAGAGCTTCATCCCATTCCCCGAGGTGTTCCAAACACAACCCAACATTATATTCGGCATTGGTGCGATGTGAACTTTCTGGAAACTGTTCCAAAATCGTCCGGTAATGTTCGAGGGCTTTTTTCGGTTGGTGATTGCGAAAATAGAGTTCAGCTAATTCATAATGGCCGCGATCGCGCCAGGGACTTTCCGAATAATTGGTCAGAAATTTTTCAAGTTCCAATCGTGCCTGACGATAATCTTTATTTTTTCCGTAAAGAATACCGACCTTGAATTGATAATAACCTTGATCGGGACGTTTCGGAAAGCGATTCAGTATTTCCGAGTATTCCGCAATCGCATAGCTCCAGGCTTGTTGCTCCTCAAAGATTTCGGCACGTTGCTTGAAGGCTTCAAAGGCCTCTGCACGGTAAGGGTAATGGGTAATGAGTTGACGGTAAGTATCAAGGGCTCGTTGTGGTTCTTGGACGCCAAAGTGGTAGATCGCAGCAATTTTGAGGTAGATGGTGGGGGCTTCTCGGTGTTTTGAGTCAGCCTGCAATGCTTTTTGGTACACCGTGATAGCTTCCTGGTAACGCTTCTGTGCCAGCAGTGATTGGGCTCGCTCGATCTGCTCTTGCCAGGAGGGAGAGCAACTACAAAGCAAAAAAACCGACAGGAGACCGCAAAAAAGAAAACTAGTTCTCTTCTTTGCCATTGGCTTCGTCATGTTCCACCACTTTAGCAACGGAGACGACGCATTCCCCTCGTTCAACGTTAATGAGACGGACCCCTTGCGTGCCTCGCCCATGAATCGAAATTCCTTTTACTTGGAGACGGATAATTTTACCGCGATTGGTGATTAACATTACTTCATCTTCATCGTCGACCTGCTGGCAGGA
>CAZXZM010000029.1:8472-11204 GCA_964645365.1 uncultured Pseudomonadota bacterium
GACCATTCTTATCAACCACTTTAAGGCCAATGATTCCACTGCCGCTTCGTCCTTGGAGTCGATATTCTTCGATCAAGGTTCGTTTACCGTATCCCTTTTCGGTGACGGTCAGGATGCTTCGCTTGCTACCGTCGCTTCCCGGTTGGAGGGTATCCGTTCCGACCACCGCATCCTTCTTTCCCAATCTCATTCCACGGACACCACGCGCCGAACGGCCCATATCACGGACATCTTTTTCGGAAAAGCGAATCGATTGGCCATTCCGGCTGAGAAGGAAAAGATCCTGTTTACCGTCGGTCATGTGGGCGCCGATCAGGCGGTCATCGGAATCAATCGTGAGGGCAATAATTCCGCTGGCTCGGGGGCGGGAGTAGGCCACCAGCTCGGTCTTTTTGACCAGCCCCTTTTCAGTGACGAAAGCAATATAAGATCCCTCCGTGAATTCACGGACTGTCAGGACAGCGGCTAGCTTTTCATCGGAAGCCATTTGAATGAGATTCACAATCGGCCTACCACGGGCGGTGCGCCCTGCTTGGGGGACTTCATGGACTTTAAGCCAGTAGACTTTTCCCTGATCGCTGAAAATGAGAAGGTAACTATGGGTGGAAGCGACGTAGAGCTTGGAAACAAAATCTTCCTCTTTAACCGTAATGCCCATTTTGCCGCGACCGCCACGGCGTTGCGCGCGATAGATGCTGATTGGATTACGCTTGATATAGCCAGCGTGTGACAGGGTGACGACCATATCTTCTTCTGCAATGAGGTCTTCCACCGAAAGCTCTTGAGTTTGAGCTTGGATCTGAGTTCGCCGCGCATCCCCGTATTTTTCCAGGATTTCTTTGAGTTCTTCGGCAATAATTCCTAAGATTTTTTTCTCACTGGCCAGAATTTCTTTGTATTCTTTAATTTTCGCCTGAATGTCTTTGTATTCTTGTAAAATCTTATCACGTTCCATAGCGGTCAAGCGCTGCAGCCGCATATCCAGGATTGCCTGCGCCTGCTTCTCACTCATTTTATAGCTCTTCATCAGGCCCGCTCTGGCTTCCTGGGGACTTTTGGACTTGCGAATGAGGGCGATCACCGCATCGAGGTTGTCGAGAGCAATCTTGAATCCTTCCAAGATATGGAGACGTGCTTCCGCCTGTTTCAATTCGTAGGAGGTACGACGAATGACCACTTCTCTGCGGTGCGCCAGGAATAAGCTGAGGAGCTCTTTCAGGCTGAGGACTTTGGGCTGGCCGCCGACAATGGCCAACATAATGATCCCAAAGGTTGTTTGCATGGAGGTGTGTTTGTAGAGTTGGTTCAAAATAACGCCAGCCACCGTTGCCTTTTTCAATTCAATGACGATTCTCATTCCATCTTTGTCTGATTCGTCTCGTAGATCGGAGATCCCTTCAATCTTACCTCTTTGGACAAGGTCGGCGATCTTTTCGATCAAGCGTGCCTTGTTCACCTGGAAAGGGATTTCGGTTACGACAATATTTTCTCGATCGCCCCGTGCGACCGGTTCGATCATCGCATGAGCTCTGATGGTGATGATGCCTCGCCCTGTTTCATAGGCTTTTTGAATGCCCTGTTGCCCATAGATGAAGGCGCCGGTCGGAAAGTCGGGTGCCGGCACATGTTTCATCAGTTCCTTGATGGTGCTCTCTGGTTTTTTAATCAGGGCAAGCAGGGCCGAAATCACTTCAGAGAGATTGTGCGGGGGGATTTTAGTCGCCATCCCGACTGCGATTCCATCGGAACCGTTGATCAGCAGGTTGGGTAGTTTACTGGGGAGAACCTGAGGCTCTTCAGTCGATTCATCAAAATTGGGGACAAAATTGACAGTTTCCTTATCAATATCAGCCAAGAGCTCTTCAGCTAGCTGAGTCAGGCGTGCTTCGGTATAGCGGTAGGCAGCGGCCGAATCACCATCAATGCTGCCGAAGTTTCCCTGTCCATCGATCAGGGGGTAGCGCATGTTCCAGCTCTGGGCCATGCGTACTAAGGAGTCGTAGACCGCCATATCTCCATGGGGATGGTATTTTTTCAGGACTTCTCCGACCACCCCAGCACATTTGGAGTAACGTTTGCTCGAGAGGAGTCCTTCCCGGAACATCGCATAAAGGATGCGGCGGTGGACTGGCTTCAGGCCATCACGGACATCGGGAATGGCACGCCCGATGATGACGCTCATCGCGTAATCCATATAGGATTCGCGCATTTCGTCTTCGATGTTAATCGGGATAATTTCGGCGGAACGGGCCATTGGGTAGTCAACGAGTTTTCGTTGAGGGGGAAAATTATTGAAAGACTATTGAAAAGTCAATTCAAAATGCATGCCAATGATCACCGCTAGGCCAGAAAAAATAGGGGCCTGCCGCGGATCAAAATTTCATTTTTTGCTTCTTTGATCTTGACTTTTTTTTGGGGTTCCGATTACATCCGCATCCTAGCGATGGATCGACGGCAAACTCACAGCCAGACACACTTAGCCATTTTTCCGTAACCACAAATCACTCCTTTCGGGGAGGGAGGTCTAAAGCAATGACAAAAGCTGAACTAATCGAACGTGTCGCCAAAGACTGCAAGTGCTCCAAGGCATTAGCAGAAAAGGCGATTAATTCTTGCACGGACAATGTCACCAAAGCACTCAAGAAAAAGCAAAAAATTACCCTGACAGGTTTTGGAACCTTTTCCGTGTCGAGGCGTAAGGCCCGCAAAGGGCGCAACCCCCAGACCGGTGC
>CAZXZM010000029.1:11214-14241 GCA_964645365.1 uncultured Pseudomonadota bacterium
CAATGTTCCGAAGTTCCGTCCTGGGAAAGAACTACGTAAAGCAGTTGATTAATTAAAAGTAGGTTTCAAAAACAAAAAACCCCACTGAGATTGTCTCGGTGGGGTTTTTTGTTGTCTCTTGAAGAGAAATTTAGGCCGCTTCTGCCTGGCCAGCGGTCTTATCGACGACAATGTCGAGAATTTTTGCCTTGGTGCTATAGTTTTTGGAGAATTCTGTGTAATCGCCACCCAGGTCGAATTCTCTTAAAAAGCGATCCGGAAAAGAAGTGGCAACATCACAGAGCTTATGGACCCGTTTATCTGTTAGCTTGGCTAAGATCTTCAGGATCCCTCCTTCGATTTTTACCTCGGCCTCATAATCGGGCATTTTTTCCGGCAACCCCCACTTAAACTTAAATTTATGGTTGGGGACGGTTTCTGGCATCGCAAAACGAAAATGGATCTTGTTGGGGGTTTCATGAATCGTGTAGGCAAGGCCATAGCGTTTCATCCGCTCCCATTCATTCTCCGGCTGATCCTTGACCTCTTCCCAGCGGATCGGCCAGGGGCGGGTATCTTCTAGCTCGATCGGCTCGAGTTCCTCCTCTCCCTTTTTCTGGAGATGTTCTGGTTCCGGGGGGAGCTCTCCCTTGATCAGGCTGATCGCGTCGACCGGACAATCGGTAATAATATCCCAGGGGTTGTATGTTCCGGCTGCGGCTTCAGCATAAGCGATCGCACGTGTGTTGTCCCCATTCATCTTGAAGACATCAGGAAAATCATTACAGCAGGCATCACAGGCGATGCACTCCTCGCTGACCGCGTACTCGTCCATGTTGACCGTCTCTCCACCCATAGATTTTCTACCCTATTCAGGGGGAGTTCATCTTGTCAACTGGATGAAAAAAGGGGAGAAGGGATGCGATGCATCGTTGGCAGCGATATTTTCAAAATCCAATTGAACGTTATGCCCGCTTTGTGACTCGCTATCCCGGTTGGATTGTAACCGTCGTTCTAGCGCTCACCTTTACTGCTATTTTTATCTCCGTTCAGTGGTTGCACGCCGAGCGTTCCATGACGGCGCTCTATGATGCCGATAGTCCCGGCCAACGCCAATACGAACAGTATGTTGCCGAATTTGGTGAGCCGGATGACTTGATTGTTGTCGTGAGTCAAGGGAGCGCACGTGAACGACGTAACTTTGTCCAGAAACTTGTCCGTCGTCTCGATCACGAACCGGCCAAACGAATTGACCATCTTTTTTTCCGGGTTCCACTCCGTTCTTTAGCGAGCCTCCTTTATGCAACGCCGGCAGAGTTGGCGACTTTACAGGAAACCCTGCAGGCTCCGCACGGTTTTGTCCCCCGTCTCTTACAGGCTCGTAATTTTGAAGAGATCTTTCACGGTTTGCAGCAAGAGATGAAGCAGGGGCTCGCAACGGATACGACTGCTGATGAAGCGGTCCCTTTCTTTCGTTCGCTGGAGAGGTTTCTTCATTCCTTTACCCGTTCCCTGCAGGAAGGGGATGAGGCGCCCGCCTTTTGGTTGACCCAGTGGGCCGACACCGTGGCCAATCAGGTGGCTACGGTCGACAGCGAAGGCTTCCTGACCGCGGAGCAGGGGGAGCTACATCTTTTGTTTATCAAACCGGCGAATGTAACGGCCGATGCCGCCCAATTGCTCGAACTTGTTCGGTTGGCGCGTCAACATATCGAGGTGGTGCGTCTCGATTTTCCGGGGCTGGAGGTTGGACTGACAGGGGAGCCAGCCCTCACCCACGATGAATTTTCTATTTCGGAACGGGACATGCTTTTGGCGACCATTTTTGCATTGCTTACCACCGTCCTGATTTTCTTCTTCGCGTTTCGTAGTTTCATTCGTCCACTCCTCGGCTTTTCCTGTCTGATCATGGGGGTCGCTCTCACTTTTGGGTTTGTGACGATCACTCTCGGTCATCTCAATCTCTTTTCACTCACATTTGCGGTGATTCTGATTGGATTGGGAACGCAGTATGGCATTCACATTATAGCTCGTTATGAAGAGGAGCGGGCACGCGACACTTCGTTACTCGAAACGGTCCGCACTTTGTTTCATTCTACCGTTCCCAGTCTGTGGATTGGGGCACTGACGACCTCCGCTGCCTTTTACGCTACCCTGTTGATCGACTTTAAAGGGTTTCGTGAACTCGCATTTATTGCGGGAAGCGGCGTCTTAATTTGTTTTGCTTTGATGAGTTTTGTTTTGCCCGCTTTTCTGGTCTTCCACGAAAAGTTCGGTCGTCTTCTTCCAACGCGTCCCCCTTTCTTGGCAGTAGAGACGAAGACTCGTTTTGGCAGGCGCTTGATTGGCACCTTGAGTCGTTCGCCGAAAGTTTCGCTTACCTTGGGCCTTGTGTTGTCGGTGGTCTCCTTGCTGGCCTATATCCTGTGGGGACCTCAACCCTCCTTTGATTACAATCTGCTCAACCTGCAGGCGGAAGGGACCGAAGCGGTTCGCTACGAAAAGCGTTTATTAGAGACAGAAGTCTCTCCCCGTTTCGCGGTTTTTATGACGCCGGCTCCCGAAGAAGTAGAGCAGGTGACGGAACAGTTGGCGGCTTCGCCAGCCATTGGAAAGGTATTATCCCTGATCGATCTGTTGCCGGAACGCGGAGAGGAAAAACTTCCGGTTGTGCATGAGATTGCTGCAACACTGGAAGACAAACTGCTGTTTGGCAATGGTCCTAGCCAACCCGCCCGCTTGGCCCAAGAGCTGGAACAATTCTTAGTTCTGTGGAATTCGATCGAAGAAAAATTGTTCGCATCTGGCAACGTCGCGGCCCTAGAGGCAGCAAGCAAGGCTCAGAAAGAGATCGAGATGCTTCGCACGCTCTTGCAGGATTTGGAACCGGAACTCTTGACCTTGCGCCTCAATCGTTTTCAGGAAGCGATTGCGACCGATATGCGGGATTGGATTCGTGAAGAACGGGAACGGAAATTGATTACCGCAGAAAGCCTTCCTCCTCGCCTTCGGGAACGTTTTTTAAGTTCCAAAGGAACCTATGCCATT
>CAZXZM010000030.1:0-5706 GCA_964645365.1 uncultured Pseudomonadota bacterium
TATTGGTCGTGACGTCCTTTGGGATATCGACCAACACCGGTCCCGGTCGACCAGTCGCTGCAAGCACAAAGGCTTCATGAATAATGCGCTCTAGGTCTTTGACATCTTTGACCAGATAATTGTGCTTGGTACAGGGGCGCGTCATACCAACGATATCGGCCTCCTGAAAGGCGTCGTTGCCGATCATCCCGACGGGAACCTGACCGGTAAAGCAGACAAGGGGAACCGAGTCCATATTGGCGGTTGCCAGTCCGGTCACCGTATTGGTCGCCCCCGGCCCGGAGGTCACCAGACACACACCCGGTTTGCCGGTTACTTTGGCATAGCCATCGGCCATATGAACCGCCCCCTGCTCGTGACGGCAGAGGTAGTGTTTGATTTTATCCTGCTTGTAGAGCTCGTCGTAGATGAAGAGTACAACGCCCCCTGGATAGCCAAAGAGGGTCTCGACATCGAGGTCCTGCAGCGTCTTCACGAAAATCTGTGCCCCAGTCATTTTCATCATGCATCCTCTTTCTTTATACAAAAAAGGCCGCGAGTCTGACCCTGGTGGGTCTGGCTCCGGCCTTCAAGGGATCCAATGTCCTCAAACGCTTAGGAGCCGCACCAATCGCCCAGAAGGACGACGACTCCGAGTAAAACGACGCGCTTAACGACACTTAATCGCATGAAGTCGATGATAGATAAAACGGCGCTGATGTCAACTTATTCAACCAGTGATGGATAGAAGCGGGGCTGGAGGCCATGCCCGCCAGGGAGTGCTGAGTCAGCATCAAGGTAACTCGCCACCCAACCGACAGCGGCGGGACGAGGGGTCACCGTTTTGCCTTCGACCAACAAAACACCCCCCGCCGGAGCGGACTGTACGAAACGATCGATTTGACCCTGTCGGTACCGCCCCTCCGGAATCTTTTCGGTCGGCCCCCCTTTCGGAAAGGTAAAGAGTCCGAAGTAAAATTCATCGGCGCGGGCCGGGCGGCAGACACCGACCCAAGGAAGCTTGCTGTCGGCCTGTGCCGCTAAGGCAGCGAGTGATGAAACGCCAAAGACCGGCAGGGAGCCGGCCGCCGCGATTCCCTGGGCGGTCGCCAGACCAATACGGATACCGGTAAAGGAGCCGGGGCCCAGAGCAACGGCAATCGCGTCAAGATCTCCTCTCTCAAGAGACTGCTGATGAAAGAGACGATCGATTGCCGGGAGAAGTTCGGTGGAGGCGGAACGATGTAAGGGAAAGGTTTCTTCTACCAATACCTGGCGGTCTTCGAGCAAGGCGGCGCCGCCGACGGTGGAGGTGGTATCAATGGCTAACAGTTTCAAAATAGCGTGCGGATTTTATCCAAGAGTTCCCTGAAGCCCCAAACCATATCGATGTCGTTGATCGTCACCGCTACCATCAAGAACAGCAGCAGAAAGAGACCGGCCTGAGTTGCGATCCCCTGCACTTTTTCGCTTAAAGGGCGTCGCCGAATTACTTCGAAGAGCATAAAGAAGGCGTGTCCTCCATCGAGAACTGGAATCGGCAGTAGATTCAAGATCCCCAACTGAAGACTCAAAAAGGCCATGAAATAGAGGAAATCGGCCCAGCCCGCTTGGGCGGCTGAACCCGCTGCCTGGGCAATTCGAACCGGCCCCCCTAATGATTTATAGGATAACTGAAGGGTGACCAGCCTTCCCAAGACTTGGAAAGTCAGTCCGGCCAGACGTAAGCTTTCCCGCGATCCTTCGACAATCGCTTTGCCAATGGAATACTTTTTATAAACCACCTCTCCAAACCGAGCCCGTGGGTCTTTCTGAATACCAATCAAGTAGCGATTCATAGACCGATCGAGTTTAGGAACAAGCGTCACGGAGAGTTCTCGTTCCCCGCGTCGCACCTTTATCTTCACCGGCTTTCCTTCGGCCTGCTGAATCAGTTCCGTCATCTGCGACCAGGTCAAAATCGATTGATTGCCGATCGCCACGACACGGTCCCCCGCTTGCAACCCAGCTTGTGCTGCTGCTCCATTTTTCTGCACGGCATCGATGGTCGGATTCTCGGCCGCTAAGTACGACGGCTCGATCCCGACAAAACCAATTTGAGTCTTATCCTGTTGGCCGATCGTCACCGGAAGGGTGAGCTCTTTTCCTGCGCGCTCCAACTGCCAGGTGGTCGCCGCCCCGGGACTAATGAGGATCGTCTGTAAAGCAGTATTCCAATCAGGCGTCGACTTTCCTTCGATCGCCATCACCCGATCCCCAACTTGCAAACCAGCTTGCGCCGCCGGAGTGGCCGGCAAGACTGTCTGGATAACCGGGGGTTGTTCAAGATAGACGGGAGTCGGCCGCCCGAGCATAAAAACTACTGGCATCATAACTAAAGTGAGGAGGAGGTTCATGCTGGGTCCCGCCAAGACAATACTGAAACGTTTTCCCACTCCTTTTTTGACAAAGGAACGGGGGTCATCGGCGTCTTCGGCCTCCTGTGATTCACCGGTTAGCTTGACGTAGCCTCCCAGGGGCAACGCGGATAATTGATAAAGCGTTTCCTTATACCGGAATCCAATCAAGCGCGGACCGAAACCGAGCGAAAAGACTTGCACTCCTACCCCCGCCCGCTTGGCCATTACGAAATGGCCCAATTCATGGATAAAGATCAGGACGCCAAGGGCGATAATGAAATAAAGTATTGTCATAGTGTTAGGCGGCAACCCGCAATAACTCTTGTCCTGCCAGCGATCGCCCTTCGGCGTCAGCCGCCAGCACATCGGCAATCGTCGTCAGAGTCATCGGACGGTGCTTCTCCAATGTTTTTTCAAGCAGTTCAAAGATATCGCTAAATTTAATTTTCTTCTCTAAAAAAGAGGCGACGGCCACTTCGTTGGCCGCATTGAGAACGGCTGGATAAGATTCTCCCTGTCGCGCCGCCTCCTGCGCCAGGCGCAAAGTAGGAAATTTTTCTTCATCCGGTGGGTAAAAGGTCAATTTTTCAATGTCGAAAAGATTGAGCGATTCAACGCCGGTTTCAATACGGTCCGGATAGGAAAGGGCGTAAGCAATCGCGCACCGCATATCGGGCACACCGAGTTGGGCCATCACCGACCCATCGATGTACTCAACCATCGAGTGAACAATACTTTGAGGATGAATCAAGATCGTAATCTGATCGGGAGAGCAATCAAACAACCAAGTTGCTTCGATTAACTCCAGTCCCTTATTCATCATTGTGGCACTGTCGATTGTAATTTTGTCCCCCATCGACCAATTCGGATGGTTCAAAGCCTGCTCGACAGTCGCCCGTTCGAATTCTTCCTTCGGAGTTTGGCGAAAAGGTCCTCCGGAGGCTGTCAGACCGATCTGACGAACCGCTTGGCGAGGATTGCCCGCCAATGCCTGAAAAATCGCGCTATGTTCGCTGTCGACCGGAATCAATTGAGCCCCGTTCGCACGCGCTTGACCGGTCATCACCTTGCCGGCAATCACCAGGCTCTCTTTGTTGGCCAACGCAACATCGATACCCGCCGACAGGCTTTCATAAGTGGGGACGAGTCCCGCCGCCCCAACGATACTAGAGACAACAATATCGGCCTCGGTTGTCACCGCAACCTCTACCGCTCCCGCCTCTTCGCAAAGAATCTCCCCGTTCCAACCAGTCAGTTGAGCCTGAAGCTTTTCGCGTTCGGAAGTAGAACGAACGGAAACCTTGCGAGGGTTAAAACGACCGATCTGCTCGGCGAGCAATTTCACATTAGAGCCCACGGCGAGACCGACCACCTCAAAGCGATCGGGGTGACGGCCAATCACATCGAGGGTGGAACGACCAATCGATCCTGTACTACCTAAAATGACGACTTTTTTCATACGACAAGAATTGCGAAATAATAGAACAGTGGGGCATTAAAAAGTAAAGCATCGATCCGATCCAACATCCCGCCATGCCCCGGAATCAGGTGCCCTGAGTCCTTCACTCCTGCTGCACGCTTCAATAATGATTCCGAAATATCACCAAACGGCCCCACCACGCTCGCCAGCCCCGCCAACAGACAGGCCTCTTCCACGGAAAGAGGACCGACAAATAACCAACGAAAAAAGAAAATACCAATGACGGAACCGACCAGCCCGCCAACCCATCCCTCCCAGGTCTTGCCGGGACTCAAACGGGGAGCAAGTCGATGCCGTCCGAAGAGGTGACCCGCAAAATAGGCACAGGTATCATTGCACCAAGTCCCGGCCAGTAGGGCAAAGACCCAAAACACCCCCGCGGGTAAATCCCGCAACAGGGCCACATGAACCCCAAGTCCGACTACATAGAGGACCCCGAGCAACAGGATTCCCAAACGGTTTTGAGCCTGGTCGGTTTGGCGCAGAGAAACGACAAAGAAAAAACAAAGCACCACGAGAACAGTCTGCAGAAAAAGTCCTCCAACTGAATGATCGACACCCAACAACCACCAGAGGGCATACCCGATTCCCAGTACGATCCCGAACCAACGGACGGAAGTCGCGGCACCCACTAGCATCATGCCGTAAAACTCATAAAGCGCGATGCTAATAGAAAGGAGAACGAGTAACTGGAAAGGCCAGGACTGCGAAAAGAGAATGGCCCCGATGAGGAGGGGAACCATTGCTAGTGCACTCAGAATTCTTCGTAACATTACCGATCCTGCAGTTGGTCAGAAGTTTGGCCGAAGCGGCGCTCACGTTGTTGGTATTCTTCTAAGGTGTGCAACAAATCTTCTTTATGAAAATCGGGCCACAACGTGTCAGTAAACATGAGTTCGGAATAAGCGGCCTGCCATAAGAGAAAATTACTGATCCGGTGTTCCCCGCTCGTCCGAATCAACAAGTCGGGATCGGGTAAAGAATGCGTATCTAAGTAGCGCCCAAAGCGGTCGACGGAGATAAAATCATCCTTAAACTCCCCCTTGTCCTTTTGAGTCAAAATTTGATTGATGCCACGAATGATCTCATCCCGCGAACCGTAACTGAGCGCCAACACCAACACCATTCGGTTGAGGTGAGCCGTTTGCTGTTTGGTTTCCTCAATGGCTTCTCGGACCGGATCGGGCAACCGGCTGGCATCGCCGATCGTTTCAAAGCGAATCTCATTCTTAATCAGTTTTTTGCGCTTGATCACCAAGAACTCTTTGAGGAGCGACATCAGGGCGTCGATTTCGGTCGTCGGCCGCCCCCAGTTCTCCATCGAAAAAGCGTAGAGGGTTAAGTAGGGAATACCAATCTCGCGACAAGCGGTAACAATTTCTTCGACAATTTCACTGCCTCGGCGGTGGCCTTCAATGCGGGGAAGATTTCTCTGTTTGGCCCAGCGGCCATTGCCGTCCATGATAATCGCAATGTGCTGGGGAAGATTCTTGAAATCGAGCGTCATGATCAGATTGCAAGCGTTTCCTTTTCTTTGTTTTTCAGCATCTCATCGACGCGAGAGATCGCTTGATCGGTCATCTTCTGAATTTCTTCTTCGGAATGGCGTAAATCGTCTTCGCTCAGATCCCCTTCTTTTTGCAAATGCTTCAGGTGATCGTTGGCTTCGCGACGAACATTGCGAACATGAACTCGTCCTTCTTCCGCCGCATTTTTTGCCACTTTGACCAGTTCTTTGCGACGCTCTTCACTTAAGGGCGGGAGATTGATGCGTACCACTTTACCATCATTCATCGGTGTCAGGCCAAAATCGGATTGCTGGATGGCCTTTTCGATCGCTGGAATCGA